>CAYLJU010000022.1:0-6884 GCA_964384115.1 uncultured Muribaculaceae bacterium
CAATATTAGTTCCGTCTTTTAAGACTAATTTCCCTGATACTTTATTATAAAATAGTGGTATATTTTCTTCTATGTATAAATATATTGAAAATGGTGTTTTCTTTACTTTTACATCTGATATTAAATCATCACTTTTAATTTTTTTATAAATATTTCTACTTGTTGTTAAGAAAAAAGGTGGGTAGTTTTCTAATCCTGCTATTTCAATAATATATTTATCTTTTATACAGGTATTTCCTATAACATATATATTTTTAATTGGCATTGTTACTAATTTATATATACATGTTATTAGTAAATATATTGTTAAAAATAATATTAATATTTTTAAAATACTTATTTTTCTTTTCCCTTTTTTCTTTTTCATAATTCACCTATTCTACAAATTCTTGTTCGGCATATAAATCGATTTTATATTTTTGTTTTACTTTTTGTTTTATTTCAGTAATTAATTTTTTTATATCTTCTCCGTTTGCATTTCCTGTGTTGATGATAAAATTAGCGTGTTTTTCACTTACCATAGCATCGCCTATTTTTTTTCCTTTATAACCAATACCTTCAATTAGTTTCCATGCTGATTCGTTTTCTGGATTTCTGAAAACTGATCCAGCTGATGGAAATTCAAGTGGTTGTGTTTCACTTCTGGATTTTTTTCTTTTTTCAATTACTTCCATTATTTCTTCTGTGTTACCTAATTTTAGTTTTAATTCTACTTCTAGGCATATATATTTTTTTTGTTGAAGAATAGAATTTCGATATTTAAATTCTAGTTCATCTTTGGAAAGAGTAATTATGTTATAATTTTCATCTAATAATTTTACTTTTTCAGTAATACCTGCCATATCTTCTTTGTATGCGCCGGCATTCATATATATTGCGCCGCCAATAGTTCCTGGTATTCCGGTTGCAAATTCTAATCCTGATAGTCCTAATTTTGAACATTTCATGGCTAAACATATTAGACTTGTTCCAGCGCCAGCGATGATGCTATTTCCATTAATTTCAATTTTATTTAAATTATCTAGTTTTATTAATACACCGTTGTAATCACCCAAAAATATTAGATTTGAACCGTTTCCAATTATTTTATGTTTTATTTTATTTTCATCTAAGTACTTCAATAATTTTATTAATTGCTCAATATTTTCTGGCAGAACTAAAATCTTCCCTATTCCCCCAACTTTATATGTTGTATATTTTTTTAAATCAATATTTTCTTTTATTTGTCCTACATTAAGTTTTTCAATTTCATTTAGCATTTTTTTCTCCGATCATCGATGCAAGAACATCGTATATATTCGATGCGCCGTTTGCAAGTGTTATCCCTTTTAAATTTTCTTTCATCTTAGATAGTTTTTGGTCATCATTCATTAGTTTATCAATATTTTCAAATAAAATTTCAGCGTTTAAATCTTTTTCTTCTATCATTAGGGCTGCGCCTTTTTCTTCTAATACTAATCCATTTTTATATTGATGGTTATCTGCTACATATGGACTTGGTATTATTATTGATGGTAATGATAGTGTTGCGATTTCTCCTAGGGTAGTTGCGCCGCATCTACTTACTACTAATTTTGCTTGTTTCATTAGTCTTGTTTGATTATCTATATATGGTAATACTTTTACATTTTTTGGAAATTTTAATCCTTTTATTTTGTCAAAATAATTTGTTCCTGTTACTAATACTACTTCATAGTTCATATTTTCAAATTTATTTAACATGTCTATTAAAATATTACTCATTTTGTCTGATCCTAAAGATCCCATTACTATATAGACAAAGTCTTTATTTTCAGTTAGTCCGACTTCTTTTTTATCCATATTTTTTATATTTAATGCTGATTCATTACATGGATTTCCTGTAAAGATTGTTTTATTTTCTGGAAAATACTTTATTGATGATTCAAATGATACGCCTACTTTTGTTGCATATTTTGCTAAAAATTTGTTTGTTTTGCCTGGTATACTGTTTTGCTCATGGATAAATGTTTTATATCCTAGTTTACTTGCGGCTAGTATTACTGGTGCGGTTACATAACCGCCAACACCAATTACTATGTCAGGGTTAAAGTTTTTGATTGTTTTTTTACATTCTTTATAACTTTTAATTATGCATTTTAGCAATTTAATATTTTTTAAAGCTTTTTTGTTAAAACCATATATTTCTATTTCTTTATATGGTATTCCTTTTTTTGGTACGATGTCTTTTTCCATGCGGTTATGAGTTCCAATATATAAAAATTCACTAGTTTCTTCTTTTTCTTTTATTTTTTCAATTATTGCGAGTGCTGGATATATATGGCCTCCAGTTCCGCCTGCGCTGATGATGATGCGCACATTAATCACCTCATTCTAATTATACCACAATATATGTTATTTATTTTATATTTTAACCTTTTTCTTGTTTATATTTGTTTCGATTGCAACTCTTTGGACAATGGCTAGCATTCCCATTAACGATATAGCAAATGTTCCGCCATAGCTCAAAAATGGAAGAGGTACTCCTGTCATTGGTAATAGTCCTAGTAAACCTCCTAGATTAACTACTATGTGTAAAAATATATATGCTGCACAGCCTAAACTCATGTATTTATTCATTAAAGTTTCTGCATCATATGCTATTTTTAATATTGTTCTTATTATTATAAAATATATAATTAATATGGCTGTTGTGAAAATTAATCCGTATTCTTCAGAGATAATTGCAAATACACTATCTGTATGTGGTTCTGGGATATAAGAATATTTTTGGGTACTTTGACCTATTCCTACGCCTTTTAGTCCGCCATTATTTATTGCTATAAAATCATTACATGCTTGATATCCTCCATCAGTATATTTACTGCATGGCTTCACAAAATCTGTTATTCTAGAAATTTGTTCTTCTGTTAAAACATATCCTTTGGTTATATATCTTGCTCCTGCAACTAATAAAACTAATATCAAGCATACTACTGCTGCTTTAGCTTTATCTTTTGTTTTAACTGGTCCTCCTAAAAACATTATTATTGTTATTGATAGTAGTATAAATGCTGTTCCCATATCATTTTGGAAGAATATGATACCAGGTAATAGAAACATTATTATAAAAATTATTATTATATATTTCCATCTTTTTGCATTTTCAGTATTTACTAGATTTGACAATTTGTCCATAATAAATGCAAAAAAAACTATTGTTATTGGTTTTGCAGCTTCTGATGGTTGAAATCTTCCTATAAGTGGAAAATTTATCCAGTTTATACTTCCACGATCTGCTGTACCTTTAAATAACATGTATATTAGTGTTCCAAATATAAATGTATATAATACAAATGAAATTAGTGGATATTTTTTGGTGTCAACATTTATTATTATTAGTGATCCTATTATTCCTATTATTAACATTTCTAGTTGTCTAAAGAAATAATAATAAAGGCTAACATTATACATTACTTCAGCTTCTCTACTTGAGGCTGTTACTATGTTAAATAATCCATATATAAACATTACTGATGTCCAAAATAGTAATGTACTATTCATATTTTTTAATGTTTTTCCTATTTGTTTTAGCATTTATATTCACCTTTATTTATAATATCATAATTTTGAAGTTTTGCAAACATCTAGACAAATATTATAAACATTATTTACATAAAAAAATAAACTATTAATAGATAGGAGGATATATATGTATTATTATGGATGTAATAGTGGTTATACCCCATATGCTGGATGCGGTCAAGGATATGGATATGGTTCAGGATATGGTGCTGCTATTGTTTTAGTATTATTTATTCTACTTGTAATTATAATTGGGGCAAGAGCTTTTGGTCCTGGCCCTCATAATTAAAAAAGGCTCTGCTTTATGCAGAGTTTTTAATATAATCTTTTTTTATAATTTGTGTCTTTTATTTTCTTTAACACTTTTTTTTCGGTTAAATATATGTCTTTTTCACCATTTAATTGGGTATCCATTATATCATCTTTTAATATATAATCAGTTATTATGTTTAATCCTTTAGCTCCTTTTTTTAGGCTATATGCTTCGTGGGCAAGTAGTTCGTATGCTTTTTTAGAAACTTTTATTTTAAGTCCTTGGGCATTTAATATTTTATTGTATTCGTTTATTGGACTAATTTCTGATTTTATCAATATTTCTTTTAAATTATTTTCTGTTAGATTATTCATATCAATTATTTCACAATTGGCATCTACTAACATTTCTCTTAATTTTGCTATAATTTCTTGTCTTAATTTATTGTTGTCACTACCAATATTCATAGTTTTTGGTAATTCAATATTTTTATCTAAATCAATGGCAAATACATAGTTTATTTGATTTAGATCAATTATTGCTGTTTTATTTTCTGATATTGTTATAGGAACTTTAGATTTCTTTTTTATTATTTTTGATATAATTTCAATTATTATGTCCCCATCTATTGTGCCTAATTTTTCTATTCCTTTGTTAATTTCATCTATAAATATAATTGCTGGTCCTGTAGTTTCTTCTTTATCATCATTTAGTAATAATGTGGCATAACTTTCCGTTAGATCACTACCTGAATAGTCTTCTACTTTAACATATGGTGAGTTCATTACTTTTGCTATCGAATCGACTATTTTAGTTTTACCAACGCCTTTTGATCCTATTAAAACTATATTTTTAGGATTCTCAATATATTCATTATTTAATATCGTTAATATAATTCTTTTGATAGCATTATCTTGAAACATTATTTTTTTCTTTATTATTTCGACAGCCTCATTTATTGTCATTTCTTCTTGTTTTATTTCGCTTATTTTTCTTTCATGATAATCCACTAATAGATTGAAATTTTTTCTGAAATCTTCTTTTGTTTCTTCTTTTATTTCGTCATTTTCTATGTACATTACTTCTTCATCTGTTTTTGTTACTAAAGCTTTTATTAATTCTTCGTCACTACATTCTGTATTAGTTCCTAACTGTTTTTCTATTTCTTCACATGATATGCTTTTTACATAACACTTTTTTTCATTTTCATAGTTTGTTTTTGATATATGATCTATTTTCTCATTTCCTGCTGTGATTACATTATTTTGTTCTTGTCCTATTAATACTCTGTTTGGCATTAATATTTTTATGTTTTTTTCTTTTATTTCTACAATTGTATATTCAACAAATAGCACTTTCATTTTATTAACCCTCCTGATTTAATTTTAGCATAATTGCTACTTAAAAACAATAATTGTTATATAAATATGTGATTAATTATTATAACTTTTATGTTAATATATAATAGATTTATTTACCACGCAAAAAACACATATGTTTCAAAAACTTATGCGTTTTTTATGATTTTCTATATTTCTTTAAATATTAAGAGTAAATATTTTTTGCTATATTTTGCATAGTCTTTATGCGTACTACATGTTTGTAATATTAGGATATTTGTATTTTTATCAATGCTTGTTTCTATTTTATACATTGATTTATTTTTTAGGTTAATTAAATGGTTTAGATATTCTTCACTGTCATTATAATTGATTTGCATGTAAGAAAAATCACTTGGTTCAATAAATATTGAAAGCAATTCATACTTTCTTAGTTTATTTTCATATGTTTTAATTTCTATAATTTTGTGATTATTTAAAAATTCTAGGTCATAATATTCTTCTAGTATTTCAAATGGCATTTTTAAATAGGCATCATTATGGCCATATATAATTAATTTTTTGCTTGTATTTATATTTACACGGTAATCCAAAAATATCGAGCCATTGATGTTATATTGCTTATTTGGTAAACGTCTTAAATAGTAGTCATTGTCTCTTCCTTGCAATATTGGTACTTTAAAATCGGTATTTAATATTTCAAGTGTACCTACTATGTCATCATTATTGTTATCTTTTCTAAGTTTTTCTATTTCTTCTTCGTATGTTTCTTTTACTTCTACTATTTCATTTCCAAATACAAAGTCGTTTTCTACTTTAGGTATTTCATCATATTTTGTTATTTCAGATAAAATAAACATTATTCCCAGCATTATTATTCCAAATAAGTATTTATTTTTTTTCATTTAAAACCCTCCTAATTATTACTTTTTTATTACCTAGAAAAAGGATCAATTGATCCTTTATTTTGCACTAATTTCATTGTAGTATTTTTTTAATAAGTAAACTATAGCTACTAATAAAAGATAGTTTGCATAAATTGTATATTCTGATCCAGTTTGTGGTGGAACAGGTATATCACTTCCTTTTGGTGATTCATATACATATGTGTATTCTTTTGTTTCAAAGCCAATTGTATCAGTTATTGTCATTCCTTCAAGTTTTGGAATGTTTGTATCTACTAATATATTTCCATAATAAATACCAATAAGTGCATATTCTTTTACAAGTCTTAATTCTGTTTCAAATGATGTTCCAATTTTGCCAACAATATTATCGTCTTTTAAATTTACACCTTCAAAGTTGGCTATTAATTTGCCGTTTTCGTCATATGCAAATTTTGCAAATGGTATATAATTATCATCTACTTTTACTACATAACGAACTATTACATTGTTTTCCCCTAATGTATAATATAAGCGTACAACAATATTATCTTCTTTTACATAGCCTGGTTCTTCTGTCCTGCTTTCATCATATGTATATCCATTATATTCTTTTTCAGAATATGTTATTTTTGTTCCAAATGGAACTTCAGAGTATGTATCAATATCTTTTA
The DNA here is from genome assembly GCA_964384115.1 of uncultured Muribaculaceae bacterium. GTDB lineage: Bacteria > Bacillota_I > Bacilli_A > RF39 > UBA660 > CAG-884. The sequence continues at coordinate 6,695 of CAYLJU010000022.1, forward strand.
ATTCGAAGTTTCCTTCAAAGTTTTCAAGATAGTGTTCTACTGTATAATTGTATTTATTTCTTGTGTAATATACTGTTGCTGTATTGTTTTCTGTATCGATTACGATTTCTTCTTTATCTTTACTATCATAAGTGAATCCAGTAAATGTTTTTGAATTTACAGTTATTTTATCTTGGTAATTTGCATTTCC
>CAYLJU010000022.1:6984-17860 GCA_964384115.1 uncultured Muribaculaceae bacterium
CAACTTTTACACCATTTTTATAGTATTCTACTGTATATTTTAATTCTTTTGTTTGATTTTCATCTGTTACATAATATACTTTGATTACATTAGTTCCTTCTTTTATTTCAATTGTTTTTGATTCTGGATTAACTTTATCAAATTTGTATCCTACTTTTTTATTTGCTTCAATCATTTCATCAGTTACTGATACAATTTCACCTTTGAAACTAGAATCATTTATGGTTTTACTTTGATCAATTACATTATTGTAATAATATTCAATTGAATAACTATATTTTGGTTGGATCCAGTATACTTCTGGATTTTTAGTTGAAGTTTGTTCTTCTATACCATCCCATTTATAAGTAAAATTATTATTTGTTTGATGCCAATCTGTTTTACTATTTTTATCAATAGTAATATTGAATTTACCTACTTCTTGCCATTCTTCTGTAGTTTCGTCTAAAGAAAGGGTTATTTTGCCATCATTATCAGTATCAGCTGAAGATGTAAATGCTGAACCAATATTGTCAACAATAACTAAATTTTTTGCTGCTGGTGAGTATACAACTGTTTGACCAACAATGTTTGTGATTTTTTTTGTAATATCTTCTGTTGAAGTTGATATATAATGCTTATCATCTGTTGCTACTTCTTTAAGTACTGTCTCAGCGGTATATGATTTACCATTATATGTGCAGATAACATCTGTGCTTAAATCATATCCAATTGTGAATACTTCAACTCCAGTTGCTTTTAATGATTTTGCTTCACCTAATGTAGCTTCTAATACATTTTGAGTTGTAGTTCCACCATTTCCACGGACTTTATAACTTTCAGTCCAATTTGAATATTCCATGTAGTATGTTGGAGCACCATCACTTATTACAATAACATATTTTTTAGCATTTTTTGGAACACTAGTTGATGATAGCAATTCTTTTGCTTCCATTAAGCCAGCATGTAAGTTTGTTCCACCATTACCATCTCCATTTGGTTCTGAACCAAATAATTTTCTGTCAGAAATATTTGTAAAATCGCTATTTACGAAATTACTTCTAACTTGGGCTTCGGTACCAAATGTTACCATTGCAATATTTGCATTACTGTATTTTTTAATCAATTTTTCGGCAAATGTTCTTGCTGCTGTTTTAGCATTAGACCATTTGTTTTCAGCATATGTCATAGAATTTGATCTATCAAATACAATAACTGCGTATATTGGTACTGTATTAGTGGTTATTTCACTAGTCTTTTTTCCGCGTGCTTCGAATTTAACTTCGTAGTTTCCATTGTTATCTAATTTAGTAACTGTTTTTTTAATTTCGACGTCGCCTTGATTTTCAAAGTTTCCTTCGATTGCTGAAACGCTTCCGCCAACTTCACTTGTGTATTGAGTATTTTCACCAACAAGTCTTAGATCTCCTGCTTTTGCTTCACTTGCTAAAACACAAATGGGTTCTAAAAACATGTTCAATAAAGTTACTAATACTAATACTATACTAGTTGACTTTTTGAAAAATTTTTTCATTTAAAAACCTCCCTGAACATTCTGGATATTTTCATTTTCCCTCCATCTTCATGATTAAAATGCCTAAATATCCGAATACGGTTATTTATTATATAAGAATTTAATTTTTTGTCAATTAAAAATATATAAATTTTCTTTTTTTGTTAAATTTATTGTTGAAAATGGATTTTTAGACATTTCATCACTACTAATACTATTATCTTAATATTACTTTTGATACAGTTTTATCTTCGACAAAATAAAACAAAGAATTTTATGTTGATTCTTTGTTTTTTATAAATTCTTTTATTATTATTAGTATTGGTACGTTTAATATTATTCCTATTATGCCAAATATTGAACTTAGTAACATTAAACTTACTATGCTAATAATTGGATTAATGTCATTGCTTTTTTTAAATGAAATTGGATTTATTATGTAGCAATCTATTATTGTACATACTATTATAATTATAATGGTTTTAATTATCATCTTTTGGGTATGAGCTGTAAGTAGTGCGATTAAACCAAATATAATACCGCCAAAATATGGTATTATATTTAAAATTGATGCTAGTAAGGCTAGCAAAAGTGCATCTTCGTGTTTTATTAATGAATATAAAATAAGATATTCAAAAAAGGTTATTATACTAATTGTTAATATTGATTTTAAATATATTTTTATTTTTGTATCGCTTTCTTTGATAATAATATAATACTTTTTATTTTTTAAATATTTACTTATATGGTTTCTTATTTTTTCCATATCTATGAGCAAATAAAATGATAAAAATATTGTTACAAATGTATTAATAAAAGTATTATATGAGGCTGTTATATCTATTTTTTCAATTATTTTTTTTGTAAATATGCTTAAATCAATATTATATTTTACTGATATATTTTTTATTATGTATATACTTGTATTAATTAAGAATGTTGATTCTTTGTATATTAGTGGTATTAATATATAAGTTATGAATGTAATAAGTGATAATACTATTGTAATTATTATTATTGTTGATATGATATTGTTAAATTTTTTTTTAAAAAAACATTTTAATGGATATAAAAAGTATGCAATTATGAATGATATAAAAAAAGGAAGTAGTGGATTTATTATTTTTTGTTCTACTACTTCCCATATTGGGTATAATTTATAAATTGTTAATGTTATTAAACTGATTAATAAAATATTAATTAGTTTTATGTTTATTTTCATTTAATCACCGGTTTCTAAAATAATAGTAACTGGTCCATCATTAATTAATGATACTTCCATGTCTGCACCAAAAATGCCAGTTTCAACTTTTGTATATTGTCTTAATTTATCATTAAATTCTTCATATAATGGTAAGGCATTTCTATGGGCTTTTATATAGCTCGGTCTTCGCCCTTTGGCTGTATCAGCATAAAGTGTAAATTGTGATATACTTAGTATTTCTCCATTTACTTCTAGTAATGATTTATTCATTACATTATTATCATCGTCAAATATACGTAAATTTACAATTTTATTTACAATATAGTCAATTTCTTTTGATGTATCATTTGTGCTGAATCCAACTAGTATTGTTAAGCCTTTGTTTATTTGACCAACTATTTTATTGTTTACTTTAACGTTTGATTCTTTTGTTCTTTGAATTACTACTTTCATCTTATCACTCTTTCTACATCAATAACTTCTGGTAATGATTCGATGTCGTTTATAAATGTTGTTAATGTTTCTAGATCTTTTACTAATATTTTTATTTCAATATAATATAATTCATTTGCAAATATATTATTCATATAAGTTATTGAAATATCGCGATTTTGAGCTTTGGTTATTATGTCCATTAAAATATTTTTATTATCATTTGCATGTAATAATAGCATTGATTCATATTTTGTTTTTATTTCATCTGCCCATTTAACATTAATTGTTCGCTCTTCTTCTTCGGATATATTTGGGCATGATAATCTATGAACAGTTACGCCATTTCCTTTTGTTACATATCCTATTATTTTGTCATTTGGAACAGGATTACAACATCTTGCAATGTTGATTTTCATATTTTCAATTCCTTCAACGTATAGATCATTATAATTGTATTTTACTTTTTGATCACTTGTTCTTTTTAATATTAATTCTTCTTTGGATAAATTTTCTTCTTTTAATATATTAATTACCTGATTTACACCTATTTTATTATTACCTATGTTTATATATAATTCATCAATATTGTTTAATTTTAATGTATTTAATATTTTGTCTATATTTTCATCTTTAAAGAAATCTTGATTTGTTATTTTTTTTCTTTTTAATTCTTTTGATATTAATTCTTGGCCTTTTTTATAATATCCATCTTTGGCAATCCTTTTATAGTAATCTTTTATTTTTTGTTTTGCTTGCGTTGTTTTGGCAATTTTTAACCATTCTTCACTTGGTTTTGCGCTTGCTGACGTTTGTATTCTTACAATATCATTGTCTTTTAGTGATTCACTTAATGGTTTTATGGCACCATTTACAATTGCACTTACCATGTGATTTCCGATATTACTGTGTACTTTGTATGCAAAATCGATTGGTGTAGAACCGTTTGGTAATTCTATAACATCACCAGCTGGTGTAAAGACATAAATAGTGTCATTAAATACTTCATTTGTTACTGTATTTACGAATTCTTCTTTTGATAAATTTTCTTGTTCTAGTTCCATTATTGTTTTAAAGAATTGTAATTTTTGTTCCATTGCATTTTGAAGATCAGCTTTTACTGATCCTTTTTCTTTGTAAGACCAATGTGATGCAATTCCTGATTCAGCTACCTTATCCATTGCATATGTTCTTATTTGGATTTCAAATGCATGTCCACCTATTCCAAATACAGTTGTGTGTAAACTTTGATACATATTAGTTTTTGGCATTGCTATGTAATCTTTAAATCTTTTGGGTACTGGTTTATATTTTGAGTGAATGATTCCAAGTACTTGATAACATTCTGCTTCGGTGTCAACAAATACTCTTAGAGCATATATATCATATATGTCACTCCATCTACGACCTTTTTCTAATTTTTTATAAATACTATATATTGATTTTGCTCTTCCTTTTATTTCATGTTTTATTCCATTTTCATTTAAAAGATTAGTTATTCTATCTTGCATTTCTAAAACTAGAGTTTCTCTTTCAGTTTTTGTCTGATTTAATTTTTCTAATATATCGAAATATGTATCTGATTTTAGATATCTAAGTGCAAGATCTTCCATTTCGGATTTTATTTTATTCATACCTAATCTATCAGCAATTGGCGTTAGTATTTGAAGGGTTTCTTTAGCTTTTTTCTTTTGCTTTTCTTCTGGTAATGCCCAAAGTGTTCTTAAATTATTTAATCTGTCTGCTAATTTTAATATTATTACTCTTACATCTTCAGCAAGTCCGACGATAATTTTGCGATGATTTGCGATTAAGACTTCCGATTCATCATTAAAATTTAGTTTATTTATTTTAGTTACACCATATACGATTTTAGTTATTTCTTTACCGAATTTTTCTTCCATTTCTTCTCTAGTTATGTTGCAATCTTCAAGTACATCGTGTAATAGAGCAGCGCCTATTGTTTCTTTGTCGGCGTTTATGGTTGCCAGAATGTATGCTACTGAGATTGGGTGACAAATATAATCCTCACCTGTTATTCTTCTTTGTCCTTGATGACATTTATAAGCAAAGTTATAGCATTCGTCTATTAGTTTTAGGTCTTCTTCTTTTATATAGGTTTTTAATACGTTTCTTAGTTCTTCATATGTATTATAATTATTTTCCATTTTTCATTCTTCTTTCAAGTTAATTTCTCTTTTTACTTTTCTATATTCTTCTTTAACGAAACTGTCTAACTTAATAATATCTAATTCTAATATATCTGAAACCATTTCATATAAATTTAGATTGGTTGTTTTTTTCCATTTATATTCTTTTAGATAATTCCATATGTCTTCTTCTTTTATATAGTAATAATTCATTCTTTTTAATTCTGTACATTTTGTCTTTAATGCTGGCTTTAATCTATCGTATAGTTCTTTTATACTATTAAATTCCATTTTTTCTCCTTTTTAACTTCTTTTCATATACTAAATCTTTAGTATTTTCTAATAAATTATTATAATTTTTAAATGTTTTCCTAATGTTTTCTTCATGACATGGATTGCATCCTAATTTATCAAATATTGCAAAGCTATCTGGGCTTTCGTTTTTTTGGGCAAGTACTTCTATATAGTCACTTACACTAAATGTTTTGGTTTGAATATTATCATAAATATTGGATGCGCCTATTATTCCATATATGTAGAAAACAACATCAATATTGTTTAATATTTCTTCATTTATCCAAAATCCTTTTTTATTGAATAAATTATATTTCCCTATTATTTTATTTGATAGTGAATTCATTGTTTTTAAATCAATATAGGATTTTGTTTTAATTTTATTTGCAATCATGATTGTTAATTCTGCTATTGCTGATGTTTCAAACAAATTGGCATAATATAGATTAATTAATTCATTTGATATAGCTATTTTTTCATCTAATGTATTAGCTTTTTTTAATAAATGATTTCCAAATATTATTTCATTTGTTATAGAAAATAATTCAGATGCGCTATTGATTTCATCAACACTTGTTGTACCGTGTTTATATTTTATGTCATGTGACATCATATGGCCTAATTCATGGGCTAATGTAAAGGCTGATCCAATATCTTTTTCATAATTTATACTTGCAAATGATTTGTGTTTACTAATCATATATGTCATATCACTATTTGTTTTGTATTTTCGTTTTTCATAATCTAAATTTGTTCCACTAAATATGCTTTTTAGTATACTTCTGTATTCGGTTCCAAAGATATTAAATGCTTCTATTATTTCTTTTCTTGCTTCTTCAAAACTTATATTTATTTTTTTAGGAATATAATCCAAAATGATACTGTAGTAACTATTATTTATATTGCTGTTTTGTTTTATAGTTTCCAATAATTTTTTTAAATCTTCTTTTTCTATTTCTTCATGAAAGTAATATATATAGTCTTCATAGTCTTCTTCTAGTACTTCATTTACTTCTTTAAAATAATTGTTTATTATTTCTATAAATGTATGACTAAAGTTTAGTATATTGATATTACTAGTAGTAATATCATTCATAAGTATATTAAATGTATTTATGTGTTTTTCTATTGAATCACCTTTGAAAATGCTATAATTTGCTATTAATTTTGAGTATTTTTCATAATCTTTATTACTTTTATATTTCTCAATTAATCTATTTTTTATAATCATACTAAATATTTTATCAAACATTTCACACATTTTATCATCGATTTGTTTAAATTTATTTTGTAATATTTTTAAATCGGGATTACGGTAATTAGATGCTTCTAATAGTTCAAAATATGATGTTAATTCATACTGCATTTGAGAATATAATTCATATGTTCTTAAAAATGCAAATAAAATTCTTTCATCTTCTATTGAAATACTTTTAAACATTTTAATTTTTTCATATATTTCATTCAAACTATTTATTTCATTTAAGCATTCATCTTTGTTTTTAAAAAATTCTTCTAAATTCCATATTGTGTTCATTTTATCACCACTAATTTCCATGAATTTATTTTATCATTTATGTTTATTTATGACAATAATATTTTTCATTTTCATACAATTTATTGGTGATATTTAATGAGTAAATTTATAAAATCGACAATTATTTTGTTAATTGGTGGTTTCATTACTAAGGTAATTGGCATGTTTATTAGAATTATTATGTCTAGGAAATTAGGTCCTGAGGGCATGGGAATTTATAGTCTAATGATGCCAACTTTTAGTTTACTCATTGCTCTTTCCCAATTTGGTTTTCCTATTTCTATTAGTAAACTTATTAGCGAAAAAAAAAGAAATAATTTTAAATTAATGGTTTCTGTTGTTCCTATTACTATTACTATAAATATAGTTTTAATTGTTTTTATGTTTATTTTCTCTAAATCTATTTCTGTATATTTGTTGCATGAGAGAAGATGTTATTTGGGACTTTTTTGTATGGGACTTACTTTGCCTTTTATTAGTACTTCTAGTATACTTAGGGGATATTTTTTTGGTAAAGAAAAGATGGTTCCTCATGTTCTTAGTAATGTTGTTGAGGATATAGTTAGAATGCTTCTTTTATATTTTGGTATTCCTTATTTTCTTAGTATTGGTACTGATAAATGTATGGCTTATATGATTTTAACTAATGTTGTTAGTGAAAGTATTTCTATTATTGTTTTACTTTTGTTTTTGCCTAAAAAAATTGATTTATCTAACATAAGTTTAAAGGCCGATAAAAATAATGTTAAAGATTTGATTAATATTGGAGCGACTTCAACTAGTTCAAGAATTATTGGTAATGTGTCCTATTTTTTAGAGCCCATTATTTTAACTTCTTTACTTCTTTATTCTGGTTATAGTAAAGATTTTATTATTTGTGAATATGGTGTTGTTAACGGATTTGTTATGCCTCTTTTATTACTTCCTTCTTTTTTTACTAGTGCGATTAGTCATGCTCTTCTGCCAAATATTAGTTATGCCTATTCTAATGGTATGATTAAGGTTGTAAAAAAAAAATTAAAACAATCTATTTTAATTTCATTACTTGTTGGTATTCCTGCTACTATAATTTTTATGGTTTTTCCTGATAAATTACTTCTTTTTATTTATAATACTTCGTCTGGTGCTTCTTATGTTAGATTCCTTGCTATTTTCTTTATTTTGCATTATATTCAAGCGCCTATTTCAGCTTCTCTTCAAGCAATGGGAAAGATGAAAGATTTACTTATTGGTACTATTATTGGAATTATTATAAAATTATTTACTTTAAGTGTTTTTTCTTTAGTACATATTGGAATGTATGGTTTACTTATTAGTGTTGTTAGTGGATTTATTTTTACAACATTATTTGATGGTTATAATTTAAATAAATATTTGAAATATAGATAAAAGATGCTATTATAGCATCTTTTAAGATATTAATGTTCCTTTTACAACATTAGAAGTACTTGATTTTGTTGCAATCATACTATCCGCTACAGTTGATGCGCTAGAGGTATAATTTACTGTTATTTGAGCTCCATTTTTGATTGCAGCATTATTAAATATATAAGCGTATGAAGTAATAGCGCTATTCATTATTCCTATTGTTGCTGTTAATGATTCACAACCAGAGAACATACGATTCATGTCTGTTACTTTTGCTGTATTAAAGCCACTTAAATCTAGATTTGTCAAGAGTTTACAATTGTAAAACATATATTTCATATCTGTTGCTTCTGGTGTATTAAAACTACTTAAATCTAAGTTTGTTAATGATGAACAATCGTCAAACATATAAGCCATATTTGTTACTTTTGATGTGTCAAAAGCACCTAATTCTATTCTTTCTAATAACAGACAATCGCAAAACATAGCATACATATTTGTTACTTTTGATGTATTAAAACTACTCAAATCTAAACTTGTTAATTTTGAACATTTATTAAACATGTAATTCATAAGTTCTACTTTTTCCGTGTTAAAATTACTTACGTCTACACTCGTTAAAGCATTACAATATGCAAACATATAGCTCATATCGGTTACAAGAGGTGTATTAAAATGACTTAAATTTAAATCTGTTAAAGCCCTACAGCTTTGAAACATTGCTTTCATACTTGTTACTTTTGATGTATTAAAACTACTTATATTTATACTTTTTAAAGCGGCACAACCATTAAACATAACGTTCATTCTTGTTGTACTTATTGTATTAAAACTACTTAAATCTGCTTCTGTTAAAACCTTACAACCATTAAACATATTATTCATAACTGTTACTTTTGATGTATTAAAACTACTTAAATCTATTTCTGTTAGTGAGGAACAATTTGAAAACATATAATTTATAGTTGTTACATTTGACGTGTTAAAACTACTTAAATCGACACTTTTTAATGATGAACAATTGGCAAATATAGTTGTCATATTTGTTACTTTGGATGTATTAAAACTACTTAAATCTAGTTCTGTTAGCGATGAACAATTATAAAACATGTTACCCATACTTGTTACTTTTGATGTATCAAAATTATCATTAAAATTAATTGAATTTAAATTAGTAAATTCCGAAAACAAATAGAAGCAGTTATCTGGAGCATATATTGGTGCAATACTTGCTATATATAAGTTATATAAATCATGACTTACACTTTCACTATCTGTATAATCAAGTCCACTATCAATTAAATATGCATATACTTTCTTTTCTTGCGTGCTACTATATGATATATCCCAACATAGATCGCTATCTCCTGTACAACTAGATGGCATATTACTTAAATTTTTTACAAATGTAATTGTTCTTATATATGGTCTATATGCATCTTTCCAGAATTCTGTCCTATTTGCACTTTCAGAATTATATCCATTTTTCATCATTGCACCATTCATTTGTTTACTTTTTACTACTATGTTAGCACTTAATGATTGATTAATAAAAGCATTATCACTTTCATCATCAACATCTCCATCCCAATACCAATATACCGTAACACTATCTGTTTTAGTTGAAGTTGATGCTTCAAATGTTTTACTATATATTGAAAATGGACTGATGTTATCATCTTGGGCTAAAAATTTAAATCCTTTTGGTAAATTAACTCTTTCTATACTAACTGTTGTTAAAACATCAGTATTTGTACCGTTTAAATTTAAATTTATAGTGAATGATCCTTTATCATATGGTTTTAAATTATTTCCTAAATTAATTGCTTGATTACTTATGGATTCACTAGTAATATTTAGTGTATAATTTGCTGTATTTACATTTATTCTTCCATTAACACTATAATCAAAATAGGCTACTGTTCCTGATATAGTTAATAAAAAGCAAAGTGCAATTACTGTAATGATTAGATATTTATTTTTATTCATTTATTTTACCCACTTTCCTATATTTGCAGTATTTATTAATTTAAACTTTATATTTTTATATAAAGTTATGATATTACCGTTCCTTTTATAACATTTGAAGTACTTGATTTAGTTGCAATCATACTATCAGCTACAGTTGATGCATCTGCTATATAATTTACTGTTATTTGAGCTCCATTTTTGATTGCAGCATTGCTAAACATATAAGCGTATGAAGTAATTGAGCTATTCATTATTCCTATTGTTGCTGTTAATGACTCACAAGCCCTGAACATACTATCCATATCATTTGTTTTTGCTGTATTAAAGCCACTTAAATCCAGGCTTGTTAAAGATGAACATTTGTAAAACATATTTTTCATAGTTGTTACTTCTGCTGTATTAAAGCCACTTAAATCTAAACTTGTTAG
>CAYLJU010000023.1:0-16879 GCA_964384115.1 uncultured Muribaculaceae bacterium
TAAAAGAAGGTAATTTAATACCTGGAGATAAAGGATCATTTACTTTAAGTTTAGATGCAACTAATTCAAATGTTGATATGTATGTAACATTATCAATAGATAAAGGAACATTACCTACAAATTTAAAGTTTTATACAAGTAGTGATTATAAGAGTGAATTACATAAATATTATGAATTTATGGATACATCTAATCAAAGTAAAAATATAACAGTATATTGGTACTGGAATCCTTTTATTAGTGACACGGAAGATAATAAATTTATAAATAAAACTGATTTAACAGCTACAGTAAACGTAAATGCAGTTCAGATAAGTGAATATGCGATGATGAAAAATGGGTATAATAGTGCGAATGGTGGTACAGAGTTTTGGAATGATGCATATAGGCATTATATAAGAACAATAAAATTTTATAACGATTTGAGTAGTTTACCATCTAGTTGTACAGGAGGCTCTGATCTATGTTGGGATGTATCATATAGTTCTACACAAAATAAAAAAGTATATGCATATTTAATAGATAGTGGACTTGATTATACTGATAGTGTTAGTCATGATTTATATAATTTATATATAGTGAGTGAAGCACCAATATTCGCACCAACTAGTTGCTCTTATATGTTTTATAAATTTACTAATCTAATATCAATAGATTTTAATGATAATTTTAATACATCAAATGTTACTGGTATGCGTGCTATGTTTGCCAAAAACTCATCATTAATAAATTTGAATTTAAATGGTTTTAATGTATCAAAAGTACAGAATATGGAAGCTATGTTTGGGAGTTGTGGGCTTTTAGAAAATATAGATTTAAGTATTTTTAATACAATTAGTGTGACTGATATGGACGCTATGTTTTATGAATGTTCATCCTTAACAAGTTTAGATTTAAGTAGTCTTAATACTTCAAATGTAACAGCAATGAGTGCTATGTTTATGAAATGTTCATCCTTAACAAGTTTAGATGTAAGTAGTTTTAATACATTAAATGTTACTACTATAGCTGCTATGTTTTATCAATGTTCATCCTTAATAAGTTTAGATGTAAGTAGCTTTAATACCAAAAATCTTATTAATTTATCTGGCAATTATGGTTTTTGTTTAGGTGGTGGAGCTGGAGGATTATTTGAGGAATGTTCATCCTTAATAAGTTTAAATTTAGGAATTTTTAATACATCAAATGTGACAAATATGAGTTATATGTTTTCTGGTTGTTCATCCTTAACAAGTTTAGATTTAAGTAGTTTTAATACATCTAATGTAACTGATATGTATAGAATGTTTTATCGATGTTCATCCTTAACAAGTATAGATTTAAGTAGTTTTAATACATCGAATGTAACAGATATGCAATATATGTTTTGGAAATGTTCATCCTTAACAAGTTTAGATTTAAGCAGTTTTAATACATTAAAAGTAACGAATATGGAAGCTATGTTTATGGACTGTTCATCCTTAACAAGTTTAGATGTAAGTAGTTTTAATACATCAAATGTTTCAAATATGTATCGTATGTTTGCTGGTTGTTCATCCTTAACAACAACAATAAATATAATGAATGCAGGTGTTACTCAATATAGTGGTATGTTTTATAATGCTGCAACTAGTAATGGTGCTAAAATAACAGTAAATTACATAGCTGATGCAAGTTCTTTAGTAGATAATATGATTGCAACAAAATCAAGTACTTCTAATGTAGTAAAAGGTGTAGAAATATAATTAAGAATTTTTAATATTTAGGATAAATGTATGAGTTTTAAAATTTATATATTTATCCTATATTTATTATTTTCATTTTTTGTGATATATTATACTTCAAAGGAGAAAATATGTTTGATAAAAAAATAAATTCATTTATAAGAGACTTACAATATAATAATCCTAATATTAACGAGGAAGAAATTGAAAAATTGCTTTTGCCTTTAAAGAAAAAAATTATTGGTAATTTATCATTAGATGAAATGGTTAGTAAAATTATCGATGATTTTAGCTTTGGCAAATATATTTCTAATTCACCTGGTTTTATGTTTAATTTTAAAACAAATAATATTAATATAAAATTATATGGTGGTTATCGGAATTTTAATTACAAATTAATGAAAGATGATACTTTATTTGATTTGGATTCTATTACTAAACAATATACTATGATTATAATATATAAGTTAATAAAATTAAAAATAATTTCTTTTACTACTAAGGTAAGAGATATTCTTGATTATCCTAATATTGGCAATTTAACTATTTTGGAATTAACTTATTTTGTATCTTCATTTGATACTTGTAAAAGGATAGATGATGCCAAATCAAAAGAAGAAGCATTAAGTATTTTAAAAAATGTTCATATTAAAAATGTAGGTGATTACAATTATAATGATATTGGATGTATGATATTAAAAGAAATTGCTGAAAAAGTTACTGGTGTTTCTTATGAAAATTTACTTCAAAATTTAGTTTTAGATGAATTAAATTTGAAATCAACTTTTGTTTCTATACCTAATTTACTTAGAAATAATATTACAGGAACACCTAATATTGATACATGTTTACCAAATGATGCTAAAGCATGTGTTTTAGGTGGATTTTCTGGCCATGCTGGTATTTTTGCTACTTGTGATGATGTTGTTAGTATGACTAGTAATGTTATTAATAATAATCTTATTGATGGTTATGATTTTTATACACCTGGTATTTCTTTAGAACATTCTATGGCTGGTAATGCATGCTGTTTTGGTAATCATAATGTTGATAGAAGATTTCCTAAAAAGTCTTTCGCTTTAAAAGGAGCTACTAGAGTGCAAGTTAATACATCTATGTGGGAACTTGACCGTAAATATACACTTACTTCAGCTATTTTTTTAAATCCAGCTACTATTTCTAAGGAAGATGCTATAAGTAAGGAAAATACTATAAATTCTTATCTTCCAGATGATAAAAAAATTAAATTATATAGAGAATTTAATACTTTAGATGGTAATTTTAAGCAGATTGATGCTAGGTATTTAATACCTAATAATGTAATAATTTCTTTAAATAAAGAAGTATCTGATTTTATGTTAAAATTACTTTATATTGAGTATTTTATGTCAAAATATGAAAAAAATAGAGATTTTAATTATAAAATTAAAAAAATATTAACACGAAATTCAAAAAATAGTATATAATTATGGAAGGTGATTTGAATGAAAAGAAATATTTTAATTGGTGGTGCTTGGCCATATGCTAATTATTTATTGCATATAGGTCATTTGTCTGCATTGCTTCCTGGTGATATTATAGCAAGATATTATAGAGGATGTAATGATAATGTTGTATATGTTTCTGGTACTGATTCTCATGGTACTCCAATAACGCAACGGGCGAAAAAAGAAGGAAAAACTCCTGAAGAAATTGCTAAGTTTTATCATGAAGAATTTAAAAAATCTTTTTTGAAAGCAGAGTTTTCATATGATTATTATGGATCTACTTTTGAGTCTTATCATGAAGAAGAAGTTAAGAGATTGTTTAAATTAATATATGACAATGGTTATATATATGAAAAAGAAGAAAATGAGGATTTTTGTCCTATATGTAATACTTTTTTGGCTGATAGAGATATAGTTGGAGTATGTCCTCATTGTGGTGGACATGCTACTGGTGAACAATGTGATGATTGTTTGGTTTCTCTTAATGCAGATCAGGTTTTAGATAAAAAATGTAAAAATTGTGGTAGTTCTACTATTAGTAAACCTAATAAACATTTATATTTTAAATTATCAGCTTTTCAAAATGAAATTAATGATTATGTTGATAAACATAAAGATAAGTGGCGCAAAAACGCATATGGTGAAACTAAAAAGTTTTTAGAAATGGGTTTAATTGATAGAGCGGCTACGCGTGAGCTTAATTGGGGTGTTGAAGTTCCTATACCTGGATATGATGATAAAAGAATTTATGTTTGGATTGAAGCAGTTATGGGATATTTATCTACATGTAAAAAAGTTCTTTTAGATAGAGGTATTGATTTTGAATCTTTCATTAAAGATAAAAATACAATTTCTTATTATGCTCATGGTAAAGATAATATACCTTTTCATACAGTAATTTTTCCAGCTTTAATAATGGCTATGAAGAATGATTATAATTTACCTGATTATATTGTTTCTGGTGAATATATTAATATGAATGATGAAAAAATGAGTAAATCAAAAGGTAATTTACTTACTGTAAATGATTTAGTTGATACTTATGGAGCAGAAACTGTTAGATATTATATGATTGCTAATGGTCCTGAAAAAAAAGATGTTAACTTTACTAAAAGTGATTTAATTCAAGCTCATAATAAATTTTTGGTTGGAGTTTTGGGTAATTTTGTTAATAGAAATTTATCTTTTATTGTTAAAAAATTTGATGGTTTAATTAAAAATGGAAATATTGATTCAAAAATTAAAGAAATAACTTGTGAAAAATATAATGTTGTTGGTAAATTAATTGAACAAGCTGAATTAAAATCTGCTTTGGATGAGATTTTTGATTATATTAGTTTAGGTAATAAATACTATGATGAAAATACTCCTTGGGTTGCTGTTAAGGAAGATTTAAATAAATTTAATGATATTACTTATACTTGTATTTATATGATCGCTAATATTGCTAATTTAATTAATCCTTTTATGCCAGATACTAGTAGAAAGATAAAAGAAATGCTTTCTTTAAAATCTTATTCTTGGATGGAAGAAGTTATAAATGGAGATATTCTTATTAATGATTTAAAATTACTTTTTGAAAGAATAGATGATAAATAAAATACCTTTTAGGTGTTTTATTTTTGCTTTTTTAATGGTATAATTAGTTTAGATGAGGTTGATGTTTATGAAGTTAATAAATAAAGTAAAAAGTTTTAGTTATTTTTTGCCAATTGTTTATTTTGTACTTGGATTATTGATGATAATATTTCCTGGTACAGTTAACGATATTATTAATTACATTATTGGTGGTTTAATTATTCTTTTTGGTATTGATTATATTGTTAGATATTTAGGTAATAATAAAGTTACTACATATTCAAAATATAGTTTAACTGTTGGTATTGTACCAATTATATGTGGTGTATTTTTAATATGTAATCCTGAGGTTTTGTTATCAATTATTCCTTTTGTTGCAGGAATGATTATTTTGATGGATGCTTTTGAAAAAATGAAACATGCAATTGATTTGAAAAAACTTTCATGTGATGAATGGTGGATTGATTTAGTTGTTTCAATAATATTTATTGTATTTGGACTTGTTGTTATTATTAATCCATTTGGCGCAGCTAAATTATTAATTAGAATACTTGGAATATTTTTCTTAGTTGATTGTTTTATTGATGTGTGGACTAATTTTTCATTTGAAAAAATTAAAATAAAAAATGGTGATGATAAAAAAATTGTTGTTGTTGATGAAAAAAATGAATAAAATGAGTTGACAAACATATATTTTATAAGTATAATAATGAAGAAATTTAAAAAAAGAAAGAAGAAATATCCATTTTCTCACCCGATTATAATAGTAATGGGTAAAAAGCTTTGTTAAGTCTTTTTAAAGTGGATATTTGAGCCACTTTTTTTATGTTGGAGGTGTCTGGTATCGCGAATAAAGAAAAAAATTTGTTTATTAATGAACAAATAAGAGCAAAAGAAGTAATGGTTATTGGTCCAAGTGGTGAGCAATTAGGGACAAAGGCATTAAAGGATGCATTAACACTTGCATCATATGCTGGTTTTGATTTAGTACTTATTAATCCAAATGGTAATCCACCTGTTTGTAAGATAATGGATTATAATAAATTTAAGTATGAAAATAAAAAGAAAAGCAAAGAAAATTTAAAAAAACAAAGAGAAACTAATCTTGAGTTAAAAGAATATCGTTTATCTGTTACTATTGATGTACATGATTTTGATACTAAAGTTAAGCAAGCTTCTAAGTATTTAGAAAAAGGTCACAAAGTTAAAGCATCAATTCGTTTTAGAGGTAGAGAGATGGCTCATACAGATTTAGGTTTAAATGTTTTAGTAAGATTTGCTTCAGCTTTAGATGAATGCTCATTTGTTGAACAAAAACCAATATTAGAGGCTCGTACAATGACTATGTTATTAGCGCCTAAAAAAGAAAAATAGGAGGATATTATGCCAAAATTAAAAACACATAAAGGAACAAAGAAAGTTTTAAATATTAGACAAAGTGGTTCTATTAAAATTGGTAAACCAGGTAGTAGACATAATACTGGTAAGAAACCAGCTAGTTTTAGTAGAGCTTGCGCGAATGGATCTGCTATTGATAAGACAGATTTAAAAAGAATAAAGAGTTTAATTGTTAAGTAAGGAGGAAATAAAATATGCCAAGAGTTAAGGGTGGAACAATACATGCTGCTCGTCGTAAAAAGGTTTTAAATGAAGCAAAAGGTTATTTTGGTTCAAAACATCGTTTATATAGAACAGCTAAAGAACAAGTAATGCATTCATTAAGTTATGCATACAGAGATAGAAGACAAAAGAAAAGAGATTTTAGAAAATTATGGATTACAAGAATTAATGCTGCTTGTCGTAATAATGATATCAGCTATTCAAAATTCATAAATGGACTAGCTAAGGCTGGTGTTGAAGTTAATAGAAAGATGTTATCTGAAGTTGCTATTAATGATCCTGCTGCTTTTACTGCTTTAGTAAATGTTGCTAAGAATGCTTTAGAAGGTAAAACTGTTGAAGTAAAAGAAACTAAAAAAGTAGTTAAGGAAGAAACTAAAGATTTTTCTAAGTTAACTGTAGCTGAATTAAAAGAACTTGCTAAAAAGGCTAATATTGAAGGTTATACTTCAATGAAAAAAGCTGAATTAGTTGAAGCATTATCAAAATAGATGTAGTTTTACATCTTTTTTTGTTAAATAATATATATATGATAAAAAAAATTTAATAATAATTTGGGTATTATTCTAAATTTATATTTATATTTGAAGTTTCAGAAAAAGTATTGACAAATATTAATAAAAATTGTAGTATAAAGTCGATGGGGTCGTAGTTATATGTATATAAAACGGAATTTTCAGAAAATGGTGAAAAACCATTCGACTCCACCAAATAATTTAGTGATTTTGAGGTGTATAAATGAAATATAAATATTCATTTTATTTTCAAAAAAATAATTTATTATTTAAAGATAACGTAATAAGTGTTTGCTGTGAAATAGATAATGAAAATGTTGAAAAATACGCATTAACATCAAAATATATAGAGCTATTTGTAAAGAGTAAAAACACAAAAAAAATATTTGCTAAAAGGGATTGTAATTATTATGAAATGATAAAAGAAATAGTTGAAGATGATACATTATTGAGAATTCAATCTGAGTGCTTTTTGGGCATGTATGGTGATTCACATTGTGATTGTGAACGACAAAGAAAGAATGTAATTGATTTAATAGCTGAAAACGATGGTATATTTATACATTTGCCACAAGAAGCACAAGGTTGGGGACTTTTTTATAAACATAGCGAGTTGGAATTGCAGGTATCAGGAAGAAATCAAGAAGGCAAATATATTGGTGTGCATGATAGAGACAGTGCGCAGAGGTATTTGTTAGGTAATGATGAATTTAGAGATGTAAGAAAATATGATGTTATTAAAGAGATTTTTGAGGATTTAGATATCATAGATAAAAAATTTAAACTTATTACTGATAGTGATAAGAAAATAAAAGAATTGCAAGCAATTGGAATTAAAGTTGGGAAATATAATGAAAACAATAAAAGAAGAATAGATGTTGATAACGTTTCAGAATATCTTGTGAAAATTTGCAATAGTACGCACTGTTATGAAAAAGATATTATTGATGAATTGTTAACAGTGATGGTGAATAGGAAATATAATGATAGAACTTTGAGTACATTTTTAAAAATAATTGGAAAAATAAAAAATGATAAGGAATTTTCAGAAAATTTTGAATATTCCAATGAGTTTTTAGACACATATGAAAAGATTATTTGTGGAGATGAAAAAAAATACATAATTGGTAATGAAAATAATATCAAAATTCAAAATAATTTTTCATGCGAAGTAAGTTCAGCTATTTTTAAAACTTTAACAGATATTTATGGAAATGATATATTTGATAGAATAGCATTTGAAAAAATATATTTTTTTGAAAATACTATTAATAAAAATGAAATTTCTGTTAGAAAAAGTGAAATTTTGGATAGCATAGATAGCAAGTGCATATTTATGAATCATCAAAATTATTCTACTATATCTCGATATGATGGAAAAGAAGATATAGTAAGAAATGAGGATTTTTCATCATCAGCACTTAATGCCTTTTTTGAGAATCCGTTATATATTTATAAAAAAAGAGATGAAATGGTTACAATGATTTCTGAAAATGTTGTTCCTAAAGTAAATATTTATATAAAAAAAATTCCATTAAAAGAAAATAGAATAATGGAAGTGTATGGAAAAAAAGAGGATATACGAAATTTGATTAACAAAATATGTGAAAATAATTTAAATGTATTAATGAATATAATTAGTGATGATACGCTAACTGAAAGAAATATGTCAGAATATAATTTGCGATTTTCTGATAAAAATGCTGTGATAAATGAAGAAATTGAAATTTATAAATTAATGAGGAGTAAATAAATATGGAGTACGAAGTAAGATATTATTATAATACTAAGGAATTAGATAATTTAATGGAAAAATTACTATCATTTAAAGAATTAAAGCAAAAACCAAGGACTTATGAAAAAACATCTCAATATGATCATACATGTAAAGAATATAGTTTTTATAATAAAAGTGTGGACGGAAGATTTAGAATCAGAATATCTAAAAATAAAAATGAAACGATTTCAAAATTAAGTTGGAAGAGAAGATTAAAAGAAACGACAAGCGAAAAGGTAAATAAAGAGGAAGAAAAAGAAGTACATATAGATAATTATGAAAACTTTATTTATATAGTAGAAAATGTAATGCATTTTAAATTAATAGAAAGCTATGAAAGATATAGAAATGTATTTGAAAATGAAGAAGTAGAAATTTCTGTAGATGAATATCCTTTTGGATTAGCACTTGAAATTGAAAGTAAAGGACAAAATGAAATAGAAAATGTTCAAAAATGGGTAAATAAATTAGGATTAAAAATAGAAGATGCATATAGATTATCGTGGGATGATAAATATAGAGAATTATGTATTGAACAAAATATAGAGCAATATAATATTGTTTCATTCGATAAAAAGATGCCGACTATTAGGAAAGAAAATGAATGAGATAATTAATCAAGTAATTGATGGTGCGTCAATTAATAAAGGAAACTTTACTGAACTTAAATATATTGCTAAAATAACAAAAGGAAATATTAAAATAATAAAATGGTTTTATGAACTTCAAAAAATAGAAATACCAGGTTGGAGAACTACGGAAATTAATAAACAAATATGTAATATATTATCTAGTGATAAAAAAATACAATTTTATGTGTTATTATGTCCTTCCTATATTAAAAATAAAAATTCTGGATTTCGTACTGATGATGTTGGGGAAACGACAAAAAAGGCATTTTTGATGCTTGAATATATGAAAAAAATAAG
Organism: uncultured Muribaculaceae bacterium; assembly: GCA_964384115.1. GTDB lineage: Bacteria > Bacillota_I > Bacilli_A > RF39 > UBA660 > CAG-884. The sequence goes on from CAYLJU010000023.1 coordinate 9,610, forward strand.
TGAAAATTTGGGATTTGAGTGTGAAATACCAGAGGTTATTTTCTTTGATTTGGCTATAGAAGATCCTAAAAAAAATATAAAAAAAATTAATGATTTAAGTATAAATGTAGAAAATGCGAAAAAGTATTTATTAGACAATATGAAATTTTATCTGTTGAGTGAAAAGTTTCCTATTTTAAAAGAATTGATTGGATACGAGGGAATCAAAATTAATCCTTTGCCAATTGATGAAAGGACATTTGATAGAATAGTTGAAAGAGGAGAAAAATTTTATTCTTTATTTGAATGGAACAAAAGAAAAGTAATTGAGAGGACTAAAATTTTATGTTCTAGTGAGTATGTTGTTGGACTTTTTCTAAAAGAAAATATCAAAAATGGCATTATGATATATACGCCAACTATGCTTGAACGATCACAAATATATCTCGGAGGAAATAGGCATAATGAGTTAGCGATAATATTTCCAAACAAAGACGTTTTTTGAGCTTATTATTAATCTACTAAATGAAAAATATGGTATAAAAATTGTGCTTTAAAATATAATATAATATATAAAAATTTGCTTAAAAAGAAGGTGAATTATGATAAATTTATATATTGATTTTGATGGTGTTATAATGGATACAATCAATATGACATATAAAATGATGGATGATGAAAATATTGATAAAAGTAATAGGGAAGATGTAAAAAAATTTTATGAAAATATTGATTGGAAAAAATTACTTTCTGAAGCAAATGAAATAAATGGATCTATTTTGAAAGTTAAAAAATTAAATGATTCATCAAAGTTTAATGTTGCAATATTAACGCATGTTAATTCACTTAATGAAGCAATTGAAAAAGTAAAATTTATTAGAAAGTTTTATAATGATATAACAATTATTCCTGTTCCTAAAGCTATATCAAAAACTAAAATGGTTCATACTAAAGATGCTATATTAGTGGATGATTATACAGGTAATTTGGAAGAATGGAAAAGTGAAGGTGGAATAGGTATTAAATTTTCTTTAAAGCCAAAGGATTCTGATTTTATTGTTATTGATGATTTAGATAAAATATTTGATTTAAAATTTTAATAGACTATATGTCTATTTTTTCTTGCAAATAAATAAAAAAGTATATATAATTAAATAGGAGATGATAACTTATGTTAATACTTGCAAAAGCAACTATGGCTATGATGATAGGCTTTATTTTGGCTATAATACTTGGTCTTGTTTTAATTCCAATTTTAAGAAAGTTTCATATAGGTCAATCTATAAATCAATATTTAAAAGAAACTCATAAAAAAAAGGAAGGAATTCCTACTATGGGGGGATTGATTTTTATTACAACCACAATAGTTACTGTAATTATACTTTTATTTATGAAAAAAATAGAGTTTTCAGAAAATTTATTTATTTTAATGTATGTTTTTGTAGCATATGGAATACTTGGATTTATTGATGATTACTTAATTGTTGTTAAAAAAAATAATAATGGTTTAACACAAACTCAAAAATTATTGGGTCAATTATTTATTGCATTAGGATTTTATATAATATATATGAAAAGTGGACATCCACCTGTTTTAGAAGTTAATGCATTTGGTCTTAATATTGATCTTAATTTTGGTCCATTTTATATATTATTCATTATGTTTTTATTAGTAGCAAGTAGTAATGCTGTTAATTTAACTGATGGTTTAGATGGATTAGCTGGGGGCTTATCAATTATTGCATTCTTATGCTTTGCTTTAATTGCTTGGAATTCTAAATGGATTGTTGGAAATTCGGATATGGCAATATTTTGTTTTATTTTGATTGGATCATTGATGGGATTTTTAATGTTTAATACTTATCCAGCAAAAATTATAATGGGTGATACTGGTGCTTTAGCTTTAGGTGGTGCACTTGGAGCTGTTGCAATTTTAACTGGTCGTGAATTTACTTTAATATTAGTTGCTGGTGTATTTGTTATTGAAACTTTATCTTGTATAATTCAAATAGCATCAGTTAAATTAACTGGAAAGAGAGTGTTTTTAATGACTCCTCTTCATCATCATTTTGAAAAACTTGGTTGGAATGAAAATGATATTGTTAAATCATTTTGGGTTGTAGGTATTATATTTGCAATGATATCTATTGCATTTGGAGTATGGATATAAAATACGGATTTTATCTGTATTTTTTTAAATTGATTTTTATCATTACTTTGTGATATAATCATTGTAGTCAAGAGGTGGCTTAATGAAAATAAAAAATGTTGAACTAAAAATAAGTGCTGTAAGGAGAAGCCAATATCCAAATGATGATTTACCTGAATTTTTACTTGTAGGTAGATCAAATGTTGGTAAAAGTAGTTTTATTAACACTTTAATAAATAGAAAGAATTACGCAAGAACTTCTTCTACACCTGGTAAAACACAAACAATTAATTTTTATCTTGTTAATGAAGAATTTTATTTGGTTGATGCTCCTGGATATGGATATGCTACGCTTTCTAAAAGAGAACAAAAAAAATTTGGTTTAATGATGGAAGATTATTTAATTAATCGCAAAAATTTAAAACATGTTTTTATGCTTATTGATTTTAGAAATAAACCTAGTAATGATGATTTACAAATGTATAAATTTTTAAAATATTATAAAGTTCCTGTAACAATTGTTGCAACTAAAGTTGATAAAGTTTCAATAACGCATCAACAGAAACAAAGAAGTGTAATACTTAATAATTTGGATTTAGTAGTTGGAGATGATTTTTTCATGTTTTCAAATGTTACTAAACAAGGACGAGATGAAGTTTATGAAAAAATTGAACGTATAATTTCATAAATCATAATATATTTTAGGTGATAAAAATGCATATTGAATCTTTTGATGATAAGTTTATTATTTACATAAATAAAAAAATTGATTTAGAAGATATAAGTGGTATTTTATTAAACTATAAAAATATGGGTATTGATATTAAAAATTATAATAATATGGTTATTTATGAAGATCAAAATTTAGGTACTATTTTAGAACTTTCTTCAGATGATGATTATTTTAATTCTTTTGATATTAATGTATCTATTTCTAAAGAAGAAAATTTTTTACTTAAACTAGAAGAAACAATAAATTTTGATATTGATGCTGATATTTATAAATATAAAAATAATTATTATATGCATTTAAAAGAAAATGATTGGATTAAAATAGGAAGAATATTAGAGTATTCAAAAATAATATATGGAAGTATTGTAAAAAAAATTAAAAAAGAAAAAAATAAAGTAGATGGAGGTAGTTTAGTGTGAAAAAAAATGTTGTTGCTTTAGTTGGAAGACCAAATGTTGGTAAATCAACGCTTTTTAATAGATTAGTTGGTAGAAAACAGGCAATTATTGAAGATATACCTGGAATAACAAGAGATCGTATATATGGACTTGTTAATTATAAAAACTATAGTTTTCATTTAATTGATACTGGTGGTATTGATTTGGGAACTGATTCTTTTAGGAGAGAAATAAAAGGACAAGTTGATTTAGCGATTGATGAATCTGATGTTGTTGTTTTTGTTGTTGATGCAAAAGAAACATTAACTGTAAATGATTATGCAGTTAGAGATATGCTTTTAAAATCTGGTAAAAAAGTAATTGTAGCAGTTAATAAATGTGATAGCAAAGAATCAGAAAATCATAAATATGATTTTTATGAACTTGGATTTGATGAATATGTTTATATAAGTGCTGAAGCTAAAGATGGTATAAGTGATTTACTAGATAAAATAGTTGAAGATTTTCCAGAGTCTAATTATGAAGAAGAAAAAGGAATTAAATTTTCAATTATAGGAAGACCAAATGTAGGTAAAAGTAGTTTGACCAATGCTCTATTAAATGAAGAGAGAGTAGTTGTTTCTGATATAGCTGGTACAACTAGAGATGCTATTGATACACCTTTTAAATATAATGGTGAGGATTTTACAGTTATTGATACTGCTGGTATGCGCAAAAGAGGAAAAATATATGAAAATGTTGAACATTATAGTTTACTTAGAGCTTTAAAAGCAATTGATCGCTCTGATGTATGTGCTCTTGTTTTAGATGCTAAGGAAGGTATTATCGAGCATGATAAACATATAGCTGGGTATGCACTTGAATCAGGTAAACCAATTGTTATAGTTGTTAATAAATGGGATGTTGTTGAAAATAAAGATGAAGAAATGAAAAAATTTACACAAGATATTCGTAATAATTTTCAATTTTTACCTTATGCGCCAATTGTATTTTTATCTGCTAAAACTAAAAAAAGACTTGGTACTTTAATGCCTGAAATTATAAAATGTTATGAAAATACGCATAAAGAAATTAAAACTTCAGCTATTAATGATTGTATTATGGATGCTTATTTACTTAATTTGCCTCCATCATATAAAGGAAGAAGACTAAAAATTTATTTTACAAAACAAGTTTCTTCAGCACCACCAACATTTAATATTTCCGTTAATGATAAAGGATTGATTCATTTTTCATATCCTAGATATTTAGAAAATAAAATAAGAGAAACTTTTGATTTTAGTGGTACACCAATAGTTTTACAATTTAAAAATAAAGGTGAAGAGGATGTTTAACATCCTTTTTTGGTACAATAAAATGTCTTATTCATATAATACTAAAGGAGGGTGTTAATGAATTTTTCTGATAATTTTTTTAGAAGGGTTGAAAAGAAAACTAATGTTGATAAAGGTACTATTCTTGATTTAGCGAAGAAGTTGCAAGAAACTGATTTGAAAAATGAGAATACTTTAAGGGAAATTATTCAAAAATTGGGTAGTATGACTGGTAGAGAAATTAGTAAAGAAAGAGAAAATAAAATAATAAAAGCGGTTGTTAATGATGAGGTTCCAAAAAATATTGATAAAATGATATAATTGTTTAATGATTGGATAAAAAATTATAATGATGATATAATATTTGGAGTTGGAGGTTATAATAATGAAAAAAGTAAAAAAAGCTGGATGTATATTATTAGATTTAAAAAATAAGAAAGTCGCACTTGTTTATAGGGAAAATTTAAAAGATTTTTCTTTTCCAAAGGGACATTTGGAAGAAAATGAATCACTTGTAGAATGCGCGATAAGGGAGACGGCAGAGGAGACAAAAAGAGATTGTGTTTTACTTGAAAATAATCCAATTTATATAGATAAATATGTAACAGAAAATGGTGAAGATGTTGAGGTATATTATTATTTGAGTAAAGATATTGGTAAAAGTAATAATGATTCTACTGATACTCATCCAACATTTTGGATTTCATTTGATGAAGTAGATGATAAATTATCTTATGATAGTTTAAAAAAATTATGGAATGATATAAAAGATAAAGTAAAGATGTATTTTGAAAAATATTATAATTGACAATAGTTAATTTAAGTGTTAAAATTTTAATCAAGAAAGCGATGATTATATCTAAGTAGTTATTTTAAGTCTCTGACAGGAAGAATAGTTATTAACTGAGAACTATTTAAGAAAGGTAAAATAATGAATTTCAATATATGAGCTTTAAATCGTGTATGAGCGTTAATCAAAGAGAGCCTTAACAGGAAAATGGGTGGTACCGCGGTAAATATCGTCCCATTATTGTTAAGGATTTTTTTATTTAGGAGGATAAAATGCAAGAAGAATTAAATGAAATTAAATTAAAAATGATTGATAATTTGAATAATGTAAAAACTATTAAAGAATTAAATGATTTAAAGGTTTTATATCAAGGTAAAAAAGGAATAATAACAGAAATGTTATCAAAAATGAAAGAACTTGATGTAAATGAAAGAAAAAATTTTGGTTTACTAGTAAATGATGTTAGAAATGCATTTAATGAAAAATATGATGAAAAATTGAAAGAATTAAATGAAAAAGAATTAAATGATAAACTTGAAAAAGAATCAATTGATATAAGTTTACCTGCAACTAAAATTAAACTTGGATCACCTAATATTTTAGAAAAAGTAATTGAAGAAATTGAAGAATTAATGATGTCAATGGGATATGATGTTGTTGATGGACCAGAAATAGAAGAAGACCATTATAATTTTGAATTATTAAATATTCCAAAAGGTCATCCTGCTAGAGATGCACAAGATACATTTTATTTGGAAGATGAAAAAATTCTTTTAAGAAGTCAAACTTCACCTGTTCAAGCTAGAGTAATGTTAGAAGGTAAGGGTGAGAAACCAATAAGAGTAATATGTCCTGGTAAAACTTATAGGAGAGATGATGATGATGCTACTCATTCTCATCAATTTATGCAAATTGAAGGATTATTGGTTGATAAAAATGTTAGTTTATGTGATTTAAAAGGAACTTTTGATGTAATTGCTAAAAAGTTATTTGGTGATGATTGTATTACAAGATTTAGACCAAGTTATTATCAATTTACAGAACCTTCTGTAGAAATGGATATAAGTTGTTTTGTATGTCATGGAAAAGGATGTCCACTATGTAAAAATACTGGATGGATAACTGTATCAGGTGCTGGAATAGTTCATCCTAACGTTTTAAGAAATTGTGGATATGATCCCAAAATATGGACTGGTTTTGCCTTTGGATTTGGTGCTGAACGTTTAGCAATGCTTAAATATGGTATAAATGATATTAGAGTATTTTATAATACTGATTTAAGAGAACTTGAAAATTTTAGTAGGAGGTAATTTATGATAAGTTTAGAATGGTTAAATGATTATGTTGATATTAGTGATATAGATCCTAAAGAATTAGCTGAAAAAATAACTAAAGCTGGTGTTAATGTAGAAAAAATAATAACAAATCATATTAATAATTTAAAAATAGGGCAAGTAGTAGAATGTATTAATCATCCTAATAGTGATCATTTACATATTTGTAAGGTTGATGTTGGTAATGAATTATTACAAATAGTTTGTGGCGCGCCAAATGTTAGAACTGGTATAAAAGTTATTGTTGCTTTAGAAGGCGCTTTATTACCTGGTAATTTTGAAATTAAAAAAGGTAATATAAGGGGTGTTGAATCTTGTGGTATGATATGTGCTTTATTTGAACTTGGTTTAGAAGAAAAGACAGAAGAAAATTATAATAAAGGTATACATGAACTTGATGATAATGCTCCTGTTGGCGAAGATCCTATAAAATACATGAATATGGATTCTACTTTATATGAACTTGATATTCATAAACATAGAAATAATGATTGTTTTTATCATATTGGTTTTGCTTATGAAGTTGCTTCTATTTTAAATAGAAAAGTTAAATTACCTGATAAAACTATTAACC
>CAYLJU010000024.1:0-15459 GCA_964384115.1 uncultured Muribaculaceae bacterium
TTTATTTGTATCAGTAAATTCATTAATATTTACCATTGTTCCTGGTAAGAATAATGTGTCACCACTATTGATTATTTTGATTTTTGAAATCATTCTCTTAGCCATTATTTCAACGTGTTTATCACTAATATCAATACCTTGTGAACGATAAACTTTTTGAATTTCTAACAATATATAATTTTGAACAGTAATAGGGTCTGTTACAGTTAATAATTCCTTTGGAGAAATCGCACCATGCGTCAATCTTTGACCTGCTTTGACTTCTTGATTTAATTCAACAGCAAGTTTTGCACCATAATTTGAAGTATGTTCTTTCTTATCAGCATCATTTACAACTGTAATAATCCATTTGCCACCATCATCTTCAATTTTGGTTACAACACCATTAATTTCTGATATAGTAGCTTTTCCTTTTGGTATTCTAGCTTCAAATAATTCTTGAACACGAGGTAAACCTTGTGTGATATCATCTCCACCAGCAACACCACCGGTGTTAAAGTTTTTCATGGTTAACTGTGTACCTGGCTCACCAATTGATTGAGCAGCCATTATACCAACAGCTTCTCCTGTTTCAACAATTGAACCTGTTGCTAAGTTGCGTCCATAACACATACGACAAACGCCATGATCAGCTTTACATGTTAGAACAGTACGGATTGAAATTTCTTCAATTCCTGCCTTACATATTCTATCAGCTAATTGTTCTGTTATATATGTATTTCTTTCACAAATAACTTCTTTTGTATTTGAATCAATTACATTTTTAGCTGTATATCTTCCAGATATACGTTCTTTAAATGTTTCAACTACAGTACCATCACTTTCATTTATGAATGCACGAACTGTCATACCTTGATCAGTACCACAATCGTCTTCACGAACAATAATATCTTGTACAACATCAACAAGTCTTCTTGTTAAATATCCAGCATCAGCTGTTTTTAAGGCTGTATCAACAGCACCTTTACGAGTACCATGGGTTGAAATAAAGAATTCTGATATCGAAACACCTTCACTAAATGATGAGATAACTGGGATTTCTACTTGACCACCAGATGGGTTTGTAAATAATCCACGCATACCACATAGTTGTGTATGTGAGTTAATATCACCACGGGCTTTTGAATCCATCATTAAGTAAATAGGGTTTGGATTTGGATTATTCTTTAGATCATCTTCTACTGTTTCTTTCAATTCAGCTTGAATTTCAGCTTTTGCTTTAGTCCATGTTTCAATAACTTTATTATATCTTTCTTCTTCAGTAATTAATCCACGTTTGAATTGTTTATTGATTGTATCGACTGTTGCTTGAGAAGATGCTATAATTTCAGGTTTTTTAACACTTTCTACAACATCGCTTATCGCGATTGAAATTCCTGATAATGCTGAATGTTTAAATCCTAAATCTTTTAATTTATCTAGCATAACAGATGTTTCTGTTGTTGCGTAACGCTTATATATTTGTGTAATTAATTTACCCAATACACCTTTATTAAACGCATTTACAATTGGCATATTTTTAATTGCTTCTTTAATATCTGTTCCTTTATTTAAGAAGAATTTACTTGGTGTCATATTTTCAATATTTTCCGCGCTACCTTCATTTATATATTGGTAACTATCTGGGAATATTTCATTGAAAATGATTTTACCTGGTGTAGTTACTAAATATTTATCCATATATTCTTCTGGGAATATTTTATGTTTAAATGATTTAGTTGGAACAGCAATTCTAGTATGAAGTGTAATTTCTCTTCTTTCATATGCCATTAAAGCTGCGTCTGGGCTTTTGAATACTCTTCCTTCACCTTCAAGATTTTTCTTTTCAAGTGTTAAATAGTAATTACCAAGTACCATATCCTGTCCTGGTGTAACGATTGGTTTTCCATCTTTTGGTGATAGGATGTTATTTGCGCCTAACATTAATATTCTAGCTTCAGCTTGGGCTTCTTCAGATATTGGTACGTGAACAGCCATTTGGTCACCATCGAAGTCAGCGTTGAATGCTGTACAAACTAAGGGGTGCAAACGAATAACTTTTCCACCTATTAGTTTTGGTTCGAATGCTTGAATACCAAGTCTGTGAAGTGTCGGAGCACGGTTTAACATTACTGGGTGCTCTTTCATTTTTTCTTCAACAATATCCCATACTCTAGGATCTCTATTATCAATCATTTTTTTAGCTGCTTTTATGTTAGAAGCTAATTCTTTTGTTACTAATCCATTAATTACATGTGGTTTAAATAATTCAAGTGCCATGTCCTTTGGAATACCACACTCATACATTTTTAATGATGGTCCAACAACGATAACTGAACGACCTGAATAGTCAACACGTTTACCTAATAGATTTTGACGGAAACGTCCTTGTTTTCCTTTCAACATACTTGAAAGTGATTTAAGTGGTCTATTACCAGCACCAGTTATGTTTCTTCCTCTTCTACCATTATCAAATAAGGCATCTACAGCTTCCTGTAACATACGTTTTTCATTTTGAATAATTATAGAAGGTGCTCCTAATTCCATTAATTTTTTAAGTCTGTTATTACGGTTAATAACTCTTCTATATAAATCATTTAAATCAGATGTTGCAAATCTGCCACCGTCTAGTTGTAACATTGGTCTTAAATCTGGTGGTATTACTGGTAGAGCATCTAGTATCATCCATGATGGTTCATTTCCTGATTCTAAAAATGCATTTAAAACATCTAATCTTTTAATTAATCTTACTCTTTTTTGACTTGCTGAATCTTTAATTGAAGCAATTTCTTCTTTTATGTTTTCAACTTCTTTTTTTAAGTCTACTTGCAATAGTAATTCTTTTATTGCTTCAGCACCCATTCCTACTCTGAATGAATTTCCATACTTTTCATAGTAAGCACGATATTCTTTATCAGAAATAGTTTGTTTTTTTTCAAGTGGTGCACTTCCTGGATCTAAAACTACATACGATACAAAGTATAATACTTCTTCTAGATCTCTTGGTGACATATCAAGAACAAGTCCCATTCTTGATGGTACACCTTTGAAGAACCAAATGTGGGAAACAGGAGTTGCAAGTTCAATGTGTCCCATTCTTTCACGTCTTACTTTAGCACGTGTAACTTCAACTCCACATTTATCACATACGATATTTTTATATCTTAAGCGTTTATATTTTCCGCATGAACATTCAAAATCTTTGGTTGGTCCAAATATACGTTCACAGAATAAACCATCACGTTCTGGTTTTAATGTACGATAATTTATTGTTTCAGCTTTTTTTACTTCGCCATATGACCAAGCTCTTATTTTTTCTGGGGAAGCAATTGAAATTCTTATACCCTCAAAATCATTTACGTCCATTATTCAATTTCCCCTTTCTCATATGCATCCATGAAATCTTGTTCGATTGCATCATCTGTTAATTCTTCTTCAAATTCATCTAATTCTTCTGATTCTGTTTCTTCATCTGTATCATCAGATAGATTTAGATCTATGACTTTATCTACTTCACTTTCTGGAGTATTTGCATTTGTATCTTTGTCTTCAAGTTCTTTTAACTCGTGATAAGCTCCATCTTGGCCTAATACTGTTATATCTAGACCTAATGCTTGGAATTCTTTTATTAAAACTCTAAAGCTTTCTGGAACTCCTGATTTTGGTATTGGTTCACCTTTAACTAAGGCTTCATAAACTTTAACACGACCAACAACATCATCTGATTTAACAGTCATCATTTCCTGTAAAACGTTAGCTGCGCCATATGCATATAATGCCCAAACTTCCATTTCACCAAATCTTTGACCACCAAATTGAGCTTTTCCTCCTAATGGTTGTTGAGTTACCATACTGTATGGTCCTGTTGAACGAGCATGTAATTTGTCATCTACCATGTGATGAAGTTTTATCATGTACATTACGCCGACACTTATTCTATTATCATATGGTTCACCTGTTCTACCATTATAAAGAACTGTTTTGCCATCTTCATCTAATCCTGCTTCTTTTAAAGCATCTATTATTTCACCTCTAGTTGCGCCTTCAAATACTGGTGTTGAAACATAGATATTCATTTTTTTGGCTGCTGCACCTAAATGCATTTCTAGAATTTGTCCAAGATTCATACGTGATGGAACTCCTAGTGGGTTAAGTAATATATCAACTGGTGTACCATCTGCTAAATATGGCATGTCTTCTTCTGGTAAAATTAGTGATATAACACCTTTGTTACCGTGTCTACCAGCCATTTTATCTCCAACTTGGATTTTACGTTTTTGGGCTATGTAAACACGAACTATTTTAGATACTCCTGGTGGAAGTTCATCAGTATCATCTTTTGTAAATACTTTTACGTCATGAACGATTCCTTCACCACCATGTGGTACTCTAAGTGATGTATCACGCACTTCTCTTGTTTTTTCTCCGAATATAGCGTGTAATAATTTTTCTTCACTAGTTAATTCAGCCATTCCTTTTGGTGTTACTTTACCAACTAATATATCATCATCATGAACTTCAGTTCCAATTCTGATTATACCGTTTTCATCTAGGTTACGTCTTGCGTCTTCACCTACATTTGGGATATCTCTTGTGAATTCTTCTGGTCCTAGTTTTGTATCACGGCATTCTATTTGATAACTTTCTATATGAATTGATGTATATACGTCATCTTTTACTAATCTTTCATTTAGGATAACGGCATCTTCATAGTTATATCCATCGTAGTTCATGAATGCAACTGTTACGTTTTTACCTAATGCTAGTTCTCCTTTATTTGTACTTGGTCCATCACCAATTACTTGACCTCTTTTAACTTCATCGCCTACTTTAACGATTGGTTTTTGATGGTAACATGTACCATTATTTGATCTTTCAAATCCATTTAACCAATATGTTTCTAAGTTACCGCTTATATTTCTAATAATGATTTTTTTACCGTCAACATAGTCTACTATACCGTCTGTATTTGATATAACTACTGTTCCTGAATCACGAGCGGCGATTGCTTCTACGCCGGTTCCTACACGTGGTGCTTCGGTTGTTATTAATGGTAATGCTTGACGTTGCATATTAGCGCCCATTAGAGCTCTTTTTCCGTCATCATGTTCCAAGAATGGTATTCCACTTGTTGTGATTGATACAACTTGTTGTGGTGATACGTCAATATAATCTACTTTTTCTTTTTCAATGATTACATTGTCATCTCTGTATCTTGCTGGTACTCTTGCATCTATAATTTCATTGTTTTCGTTTATATTAACTGTTGCTTGGGAAATGTAATAATCCATTTCTTCGTCAGCTGTCATATATACTATTTCATCAGTTAATTTACAGTTTTCAACTTTACGATATGGTGTCATGATGAATCCATAATCGTTTACTCTTGCATATGATGCAAGGGATGTTATTAATCCGATGTTTTGTCCTTCTGGGGATTCAATTGGACATAGACGGCCATAGTGTGATGGGTTAACATCACGCACATCCATTCCAGCTCTATCTCTTGCTAGTCCACCAGGTCCTAAGCAAGTTAATCTTCTTTTATTTGTTAATTCAGCTATTGGATTTGTTTGATCCATGAATTGTGATAATTGGCTACTTCCAAAGAATTCTTTAATTGCTGCTGTAAGTGGTCTTATGTTGATTAAAGTTTTTGGTGTAACTTCTGATATATCTTGAGTACTCATTCTGTCTCTTATTACTCTTTCGATACGAGCAATACCAATTCTAAATTGGTTTTGAAGTAGTTCACCTACTTGACGAACACGTCTATTTGATAAGTGATCTATTTCATCAAAATTACCAATTCCACCTAATAAATTTAGGTAATATGAAATAGATGCATAAATATCTGATATTGTTAATCTTTTAACGGTTAAGCTTTGATCATTTCCTACAACTTTAACGATTTTTGTTGGATCGTTTTTGTCATATACTTTTACTGTTTGAATATTACATACTGCTATTTCTTCATCAAGTGATGTGTTATATGGAACTTCTTTTACACCAAATCCTGCTTCTAAAGCTTCTTTTAGTATATTAAGATTATCTTTTGTTATTACTGTTCCTTTTTCTAATACTACTTCTTTGTCTTTTTTGATGTTTTCAGCTAATGTACATCCTAATAATCTTTCGATTACGTTTAATTTTTTATTGAATTTATATCTTCCTACTTTTGCTAAATCATATCTGAATGAGTCAAAGAATCTAGATACTAATTGGTTTTTGGCTGAATCAAGTGTACTTGGTTCTCCTGGTCTTAATTTAGCATGAATATCGATTAATGCTTCATCGGTGTTTTTGTTTACATCTTTTTCGATTGTTTTTATGATATATTCATTTTCACCGAATATTTCTAGTATTTCTTCGTCATTTGATAATCCAATTGCTCTTAGTAGTGTTGTAACTGGTACTTTTCTTGTTCTGTCGATACGTACATATATTACGCCTCTTGTATCAGTTTCATATTCAAGCCAAGTTCCTCTTGTTGGTATTACTTGGCTTGTTATGCATATACGGCCATTTTTATCTACTTCACGGCCAAAATATACGCTTGGTGAACGAACTAGTTGCGATACTATTACACGTTCTGCTCCGTTAATGACAAATGAACCACTGTCTGTCATTATTGGCATATCTCCTAAATAGATTTCTTGTTCTTTTACTTCACCTGTTTCTTGGTTGAATAATCTTACTTCAACCTTTAAAGGAGATGCATATGTTGAATATCTGTCTTTGCATTCCTTTATGTTATAACGTGGTGCTTCGAAGAAAAAATCACCGAATTCAAGTACTAAATTACCTGTGAAACTTTCCACAGGAAAAATATCCTCAAATACTTCTTTGATTCCTTCTGTCATAAACCAGTCATAAGATTTTTTTTGAATCTCTAATAGATTCGAAAGCTCAATTGAGTTTTTTGTTTTAGCATAGCTACGTCTTTCACGGTAATCACCGTATTTTTTCACATTAAATGCCATTAATTCACCCCTATTACTATGATTTAGACACTCTTTAAAAAAATATTTAAAGTAATTGCTACCAATTTATAATTTTAGCAAACAAATGTCAAAGTGTCAATTATTTTAAACATAAAATGACAAAAAAACCTTTATTTTTTGTTATTACGTTTACATTGTAAATTTTTTTAAGTTTTTCGATTAAACTTTTTGCACCTTGGTCTTTGTTTACGACGATCCATAATTGACCGTTTTTGTTTAAATGTTCATGAGCTTCAAATAATATTTTGTGTAAAATTTCATTGCCTACTCTTATTGGTGGATTAGTTATTATGTAATCATATTTTTTGGTAACATTTTCATATATGTTACTTTCAAATATGTTTGTTTTTACTTTGTTTAATTTACTGTTTTCACGTGCTAAATTTATACTTCTTTTGTTTATATCTAACATATCCACTTCTAAGTTTGTTAGTTTGGAAACGACTATTCCTATGCTTCCATATCCGCATCCAAAATCGAGTATATTTCCTTTTATTTCTTCATAATTTAGATTTTCAAGCAATGTTCTTGTTCCAAAATCCATTCCGTTTTTACTGAAAACACCATTATCTGTTATGAATTGAAAATCTTGGTTTTTAATTTTTACTTTTATTATTTTTCTGTTATGCTCAATGTTATCGTTTGTAAAATAATGTGCCATAAACTATTAAAAGTCTATACGAAATGTTTTTATTCGTATAGACTTTGTTGTTATTTAAGTTCGATTGTAGCTCCAGCTTCTTCGAATTTAGCTTTCATTTCATTAGCTTCATTAGCAGCAACTTTTTCTTTAATTACTCCACCGTTATCAGCGATAGCTTTTGATTCACCTAATCCTAATCCAGTGATTTCTTTAATTAATTTAATAACAGCAAGTTTGTTAGCACCAGCTGATGCAAGTACTACATCAAATGCACTTGGTCCTTCTTCTTTTGCTTCAGCAGCAGGTGCAGCTGCAACTGCTACAGCACTTGGATCTACTCCGTATGCTTCTTTCATAGCGTCTACTAATTCTTTGATTTCTAATATACTCATTTCATTTAATGATTCAATAAAAGCTTCTTTTGTTAATTTTGCCATTTTCTATTCCTCCTTTTAATGACTAGTTATTTTCTTTTTCTTGTGCTAATAAATCTAGGGCGATTGCAAGATTACGTACTGTACCGATTAATCCTGAAGCAACTTGAGTAAGTAATACTTCTCTTGATGGTATAGCAGCGTATTTCTTTAATGTGTCTAGATCAGCAACTTTTCCTTCAATGATTCCAACTTTAAGTTCTAATGCTGGACATTTTTTTGAAAATTCATTTAAAATTTTAACTGGCGTTACTTCATCTTTACCAAACGCGATGGCTTTTGGGCCATTTAAATGTTCGCCTAGGTCTAATTTTAATGAATCAATTGCTCTTTTTGTAAGTGTGTTTTTGTAAACTTTTAATTCTGCGTCATTTGCTTTTAATTCACGACGTAGTTTTGTCATTTCTGCAACGCTCATGTTATCATATTCAAATAGTATTACTGAAGATGATTCACTTACTTTATCGGCAATTTCTTTTACAATTGATTGCTTTTTTTCAATTATTTTTGCGTTTGCCATATTTCCTCCTAAATTAATAAAACTCTTCACCGATTAGACAGCAAAGAGTTAGTTTATACTTTTTCTCCTCGGCAGGATATTTAAGCATATGCACCTGCTGTCTTCGGTTTCAACGAAATTATTTTAACATATATTTTTTTAAATGTCAAAGCTATTTGTATTTATTTTAATTCCTGGACCCATTGTTGAAGATATGCTTATATTTTGAATATAAGTTCCTTTAACTACGGCTGGTTTAGTTTTAGCAATCATTGATACAAATGCATTTAAGTTTTGTAATAGTTTTTCTTCATCAAAAGATACTTTACCTATTAATGCATGGATGTTACCAAAACTGTCTGTACGATATTCAATACGTCCACTTTTAACATCTTGAACAGCTTTTTTAACGTCTGTTGTTACTGTTCCAGTTTTAGGGTTTGGCATTAATCCTTTTGGTCCTAATACTTTACCTAATTTACCTAGTTGTGGCATCATGTCTGGTGTTGCGATTAATGTATCAAAATCGAACCAATTTTCTTTTTCGATTTTTTCAAGCATATCTACATCACCTACGTAGTCTGCTCCAGCTTCACGTGCTTGATCTGCAAAAGCATTTTTAGCAATTACTAATACTTTTTTAGTTTTTCCTGATCCATTTGGAAGTACGAATGCACCTCTTAATTGTTGATCAGCTTTCTTAGTATCAAGATTTAATTTAATTGCTACTTCTACTGAAGAATCAAATTTAGTAATTGATGTTTCTTTTACTAATTTTACTGCTTCTTCTTTTGTGTATGATGCTGCTTTATCTACTTTTTTGCAAGCTTCTGTGTATTTACGTCCTTTTTTCATTTTTTTGACCTCCTTATGTGGTATTTTGGGAAAATTTTACTTGAAAACGGATATTTTATCCTTCCACATTAGAATATATTTTATTCTTCTACTTTAACGCCCATATTTTTTGCTGTTCCAGCAACTGTTTTCATTGCTGATTCTAAGTCATAGCAGTTTAAATCAGGCATTTTAATTTCAGCTATTTGTTTTAATTGTTCTTTTGTTAAAGTGCCAACTGTTTCATTAGCTCCTTTAACGCCACCTTTCTTAAGTCCTAGTGTCTTTTTGATTAAGAATGGTGTTGGTGGAGTTTTGATTACGAAGTCAAAACTTCTATCGTCATATATAGAAATTACAACTGGTAATATATCTCCCATTTTTTCTCTTGTTGCATCGTTGTATTTTGTACAAAATTCTTGCAAGTTGATTCCGGCTGGACCTAAAACTGTTCCAACTGGTGGAGCTGGTGTAGCTTTACCTGCAGGTATTTGTAATTTTACTTCTTTTACAATTTGTTTAGCCATATTCTCGCCTCCTATATTTTTTTGTATGTGGTTCAATCGACCATTACGCGTTTTCACGTTTTGCTTTTTTAAGCTTTCTCCCACTTGTCTATATAAAATATAGCGTAATAATAATAGCACATTCTATTTTTATTGTCTACACTTTACATCAAATTTTTTAAATTTTATAGTACTTTTTCAATTTCTGATAGTTTTAATTCGACTGCTGTTTCTTGTCCGAATAGATCAAGCGCTACTTCAAGTTCTTGTTTTTCCATGTCAATACTTTTGATTTTTCCTATCATATTTGCAAATGGACCACTTGTTACTTTAATTGTTGTTCCGATTTCTAATTCATTTGCAATGTCTAGTCTACTCATACCCATGCTTCCTAGTATTTTGTCTACTTCAGCTGGTGTTAGTGGAAATGGTTTTGCACCTTTACCACTTGATCCGATAAATCCTGTAACGCCTGGTGTATTACGTACTACGAACCATGCTTCGTCTGTCATTATCATTTCAACTAATATATATCCTGGGAATATTTTTTTAAGTCTTTCTTTTCCTTTTTCATCTACTACTTTTTCTTCTGGTACAACTACTCTAAAGATGTAATCTTCTAATCCCATTGTTGATGCACGCATAAGTAATTTTTCTTTTACTTTATTTTCGTGTCCAGAATAAGTGTTTACTACATACCATTCTTTATTCATAATTAATACCCATTAATTAGAGTTTTTATTCCGGCAATTATTAAGTCTAATAATCCAAAATAAAGTGCAAAAAATATTACTAATGATATTGTTGCTACTGAATATGTAATCATTTCTTTTCTGCTTGGAAATCTAACTTTTTTCATTTCACTTTTTACGTCTTTTAAAAAACCCATAATTTCTCCTTAAATTTTTGTATTTAAAAAGCACTCGTTCGTGCTATATAAATAATAGCATATTTTATTTGACTCGTCAATATTTACTGTGAAAGTTTTTGCTTTTTAAATTATTTGTATTTTATCTAATTTTTTTGACAAAATTTTTTGTTTATCTATTAAAAGGTTGCATAACTCTTCATTCTTTACTTGAATTACTTTACCACCTTTTGGATTTATTTTTTTGCTGCTAAATACTATCCATATTGCATCAAGTGACATATTGGGCATATTAGCTTCACCATCAGTAAAGATTATTTTGTTTTCTACTCTTTTTGAGAAAGCATTAACTGCTACATTAAAATTAGTTCCGCCACCACCGATAAATTTCATGTTTTCAATATCTTCTTCATTTCTTATTTCATTAAAACCATAAAATTTTGTATCAAAACATCCAACTTTTAATTTTGAATACTTTAATATATTTTTACATTCTCTTAAAAAATTTTTTAGTAGTGTTTCATTTATTGAACCGCTTGTATCTAAAACTATTTCAGTTTCAGGTATTGGTTGTTCTTCTAAATTAGCACTTACTACACCATTTTCAATTGTTGCATTTTTATAAGACCAATCAACATCGTATTTAATTGTTTCTCTTAATATATATCTCCAGTCAATTAATGGTTTTGATTTTCCAATATCTGTCATATTTATGATGTTACTATTTGTCGTTGAACCAGGTTTTATAGTTTGTCTAAATAATGATTCTTTTAATTCTTTTAGTTTATTTTTCTTTTCTTCTAAATTTTTCTTGAAGGTTTCTTTTTCTCCTAAGTTTTCTATTTCTTCTTGTTTCTTTTCTATTTCACTTTTTTTATTTTCTTTTTTTTGTTTGTCTTTCTTAATTAATTCATCAAATATACTTTCTTTTTTATTTTTCTTTTCTTGTTCTTCTTTATGTTTTTTGATTGTTTTATCCCACATACTATGAGTATCGTGTCCAACATCTTGTTTTTCTTCTTCGGAAGTTCGTTCACTACTTCCAGATGATTGATTATTTTGTTTCTTTTGAGATTCTGTATCTGAAGAAAAATTTCCTCCACTTCGACTATTTTTTTGTTGTTTTTCTTTCAATAGCTTTTCATATAATTGTTCAGCATCATAGTTGATAGCATCTGCCATATCAATTCCACCTTCAACCATTTTTAAACCATCTCGTTTTAGAAAAGCATTTATTACTGCGTCAGTTGCAATATTCCATATATAAGAATTTTTACCTTCACTTCTAAAAATATGATTAAAGGCAATATGGCATACTTCATGCGCAAATAAAAATATTTGTTCTTCTTGGCTTAATTTCTCTAAATATTTAGGATTATAATAAATTGTTTTTCCATCTGTACCTGCTGTTTCTATATTTTTATTTTCTTTATATTCTACATTAGCTACAACACTTCCAAAAAACGGATATTTTACAAGCATTTTTCTTTTTATTGATTCAATATCAAAGTTCATAAAGTTATCCTTTTATATTTGCAACTAATGAGTATATTTCTTCATTAATTGTTTCTTTGTTTATTTTGTTTGCTGTAACTATAATTACTGTGTTTTGTGGAAGTTTAAATGTAGATACTTGACGATGCTTTAATATTTCTACAAACTTTGTTTGTTCATTTTTTGAAATGGTATCAATTTGCTCAATAATTAAAATTGAATAACTATTAAATTTTAAAAGTTCATTATACCATGATGGCAAGAGAAAATTTTCATTCTCGTAGTGGCCATTAAGATCTTCTTTTTTACAATTTGCAGATATGGTAACGCTATTAGGAAGTTTTAATCTGCCAATGCAGTTTATCAATATTGGTGCTACATTACTTTTAATATAACTCATTAATAATTCACTTTTATTTACTTGCATTTTATTTTTATTACTCCTTCTTGATTTGATAGCCTTACTTCTGCTATTCTTTCTAATCTACTTTCATCGCTACGAGCCCATAATGAATCAAATAACGAACAAAATTCTGCACCTAATTTTATTACGAAATTTCTTACTTTTTCTAAGTTATCATTATCAACTTGTGATAGTCCCATTACTGTTGCATATCTTTCAGCTGTATTTAAATCCTGGATGTCTAAATCAGAATAATTACCAGTTAGCACATCTTCTAAAGTAATAACTTCTTGATTACAAAATTGTACAAATTCCCTTGTAATATTTTCTCCAACTAATGCTCTTAACATTTCAGGTTTTCCTGTTGCATATAACATTTTTGAGGCCATTTCCCATTTTCTTGGATCGGCATTTGGTTTTTCTCCATCATATTTACTTCTTAGAGTTTCACCATTTTTATATGCCATATATGAATATATTGCTGGATGTATATTGTTTTCGCTTGCCCATTTTAGCCAACTTTCTACAGTTGTTTTAATATATACGTGTGCGAATCTATTAAATAATGGTTCTGCAAGTTGATTTGCAGCTAAACTATCTTTCATATCATTACCAGCTGCAACTATTCTAGCATTTTCTGGTAATTGCCATATTCCATTAACTTCTCTATCTAAAACTATATTAAATGCTATACCTTGAATACTTGGTAGTGCATTTGTTATTTCATCAAAGAATACAATATGTAATCTATTTGGTTCTTTCTCACACTTTTCTTCTAGTTTTTTTAACCAGGTTGGTTTAATATCTATTATTTCTCCATTTTCTTGATTATATACACTTTTACCATTTAAACTATCTGGAGTTGCATTACGAAGATATATAATTACACAATCTGGATCAATTTGCTTTACTCTTGCACTTTTTCCTTCTGATGATGGTCCATGTAAAAATACAGCAACGCCACTTTCAATTGCGCCTTTTATTATTTCTTCTTCACTTACTTCTTTTAAATCAAATTTGTATGGATTTCTTATTTTTGTCTTTTTTATTTCAATTTGTTTCTTTTCTTCTATTATTATTTTTTTTGAAATACTTGGAATTATTTCTCCTGAAAAAAATATATCCATAAATTTTCCCATATCTGTTTTATTGAAATCACCTTGATAGTCTTCTTTATTGTTAAATTGAACTCCAGCGAATATTAATTTTTTTGAAATTGCTATATTTGCTATTTCATCTATCATCCACTTAATTGGTTCAACTGCTACCCAATAGATGTCACCATCACATATAATTCTTCCGTCTGATAACATATTTTCAACGCAAAGTGAATTACCTTCCACACGAACATATTTTTTACCCTTGTATTCATATTCGATATGTCTTCTAGCTTGGAAGTTGGAATTACAAAACATATACAATTCTGAATCTGTTGTATATGTTTTACCAGTAGTTCTTATATTTCCATTGTTGTATGCACGTTCTATTTCACGTGAATAATTTTCATCAACTACAGTTTGTGGGTATTCTCCATACTCTGCTTCTAGAATTCCTTCTTTTGTTATTATTAAATTTGATAAATTTGGCGATATCAATGGATAAGATATAACTGGACGAGCTCCACCATAACGTTTATTGACATGGCCAACCTCATTATGTCCGCTTGTTGTTACTGCTAATGCATTATTATCATATGCAGTTTTAGTCCACCACCAACCAGTTCGATCTTTTTTAGAAATTCCTTCACTTGTGTAATCATCTGGTGATACATATCCTCCTAATAAAATCGAAAAGTCTGTTATTGCACATTTTGTTCCGTATTTTTTTAATACATTTAATTTTTTATTGCCAAAAATTTGATCATTTGTTAGAAATGTAAAGCCATTCATGTAAAATCACCGTGATATATAATATCACATTTTTATATTTTTTAATACTTTTTTTTATTTAAAAACATAATTCGCTTGAATTATGTTTGTATTTATTACATATCATCGCCTAACATAACTGTTTCAACGATTTTTTTATATTCATTTTCGTATGCATTTATTTGCTTTTCATATTTTTTTAATTCTATTTTTAATTTGTTTAAGTTTAGTTTTTCCATCACTTTTAAATTGGTTTTATTTTCACTTATTAAATATATTAAGAATGATAATGATATTGAATTAGTTAAAAGTGCTAGGTATCCCATTATATAAGATGGTATTATGTATGATAACAAAATTGTACCTATTGATAGAGAAAATATAAAAATACTACATATAGTATATATATTCATAAATCCGGTTTTAGCTTGATTATATAATTCTATATGATCTTTAAGTTTTTTATTTTTAATATTTAATTCTTCCATTTTATTTGATATTTTAATTAATTTCTTTTTCATTATCACACCTCTACTATAATATTATCATATTTTTAGTTAAAAGTCACTATTTTTTGATTAGTTCAAAGTAATTACCTGAATCCCAATATAATATACCTTTACTTCCATTTAATGTTTTTAGTGTTTCGATATAGTTATTTATTTTTAAGAAATCATCTAGTGTTAAGTAAACGATATTACCATCATTCATAAGAAGATAAAATCTTTTGGTATCTACTTCATTTGGTTTATATTCTATTTCCGATATTCTTTTTAATATATCTATTTCGATATTACCCATCT
The DNA here is from genome assembly GCA_964384115.1 of uncultured Muribaculaceae bacterium. Lineage (GTDB taxonomy): Bacteria > Bacillota_I > Bacilli_A > RF39 > UBA660 > CAG-884. Next base: position 15,336 of record CAYLJU010000024.1, read on the forward strand.
TTTCTATAAAATTATTATATATTGTATCTGGAATATAGTTATTTAAGGTTGGCGCATTATATATTTTTTCAATATTAGTTCCGTCTTTTAAGACTAATTTCCCTGATACTTTATTATAAAATAG
>CAYLJU010000025.1:0-13769 GCA_964384115.1 uncultured Muribaculaceae bacterium
TCCTTCTAAATGACCAACAGCTTTACTTAAAACTTCATTTGAAGTTCCATGATATATTGGAAGTTCAACTTTTATTTTATCAATAGTTAAATAACCAATCATTCCATTTCTGTTTAAATTAAGTATTTGATTATAATCTTTAATATTTTTATATGTTAACAATGGTCTTTTCATAGCTAATAATTTTTTATTATAATTATTTGCTTTTTCAAAATAACTTGTATAATCTTCTTTAGATATATTATTTAAAATGGATTCATAATCAACGATAGCTTTAGATTGAACTTTTTGATTATAAAAATCACTTATAGAAGGATATAAAAGCACTCCTAGGCCTATGAAGAAAAATAATACCATTATAATTGTAGTTTTATTCTTTTTCATAAGTCTTTGTCACTCCTTTTAACATATTTGTAAGGGAAAAGGCTAAAGCCTTAACCCTAAATATGTTTTATTTTTTTAAGCTGAAATTTTTGACATTCTAAATTTAGTTACTAATAAAATGCCACATACAAGAACTGTTAATGTTCCCATAAATACGAACATGAATGTTCCAAAACTACCAGTTGATGGAAGTTCAGCACCAGTAGTATTAATAACTTGAACACCACCAGTATATTTAATAGTAACTACATTACTATCGTTATTTTTAACTTCTTCAATATTTGTAATTGAATTATTACTATCTACGATTTTAACTTCAACTTCACTAGCAAGTATATTGTAACCAGCTGGTTGTTTTACTTCTTTTAAGTAATATGTATCACTATCAAGTCCTTCAATTGTAGCTCTACCTACAACAATATTTACGCCAGTTTCACCAGTTACAGCAACACGGTATGTATTTCCTGTAGTACCAACTTTAACTACTGGAATAGCAACTTTATTTTTATCAAGTAATATAAATTCAGCGCCTTCTAGTTTGTTACCATTACTATCAGTTTTAACTAAATCAAAACTAAATGTGTAAGTTCTAGTCTTATCATGAGAAGTTTCATGATTAGTACCATATGATAAATATGTATCATTATCATTTCCATTTGCGTTATCAGCAACTTTACCTACTATAGCATTTTCATTTAATTTTGCTTGATATTCAACAACAATTTTTGTTGAACTTGTAAAATCTTTACTATAAGTATTATCAAATGTAATTGTAAATCCATTACTAGTAGTAGTAACTGTATATGTTTTAGTTGTTTCAGTAGATGGAAGAACAGTAATACCATTAACTTTAACAACAATTGAATTAGTTAATAAAGTTAATCCACTAGTCATAGTATCATGAATAACATAATTTTCTGCACCATTACCAGCAGTTACTGTAGTTCTAAAATCAATAACATCGCCGATTTGAGCAGTATTAGTATCACCATAATTACCAGTTGAATCTTCTTTTACTTTCTTTTCGATTGTAGGAATAGTATTTTTTTCGTTAATTTCAGCTTCTGGTTTAGTAGTTGTTAAACCACATAATGCACCCATTGAAGAATCAACTAAATAGTATCCTAGATCTAAGCCATCAAATACTAAACTACCATCAGCAGTTGCTTTCTTAGTAGCAGTAGGATCTATATCATTATCCTTAGCATATTTTAAAGCAATTTCTGCAAATGCTTTTACATCAGCATTTTCTACCCATGTAACATAGCCTTGAGTATCAACATTTAAATAAACACCTTTAATGTCAGCGCTATTTACAAAGCTATTCCATGTGCTAGTAGCCTTATATGCATAAGCTTTTTTAGCATTATCATAAGACTCCAAATGTAAAATTTCATACACCTTATATTCTTTACCGTTTGCAGCATTTGTAATAGTAATTTTTCCAGTAGTAGTATCAGCAAAAACTGGTACGATACCAACTAATAATACAAAAGCTACTAATAAATTAAATAGTTTTTTCATTTTTGTTTTTCCTTTCCTATCTATTTCGTATATATATTTTAACTAAGAAGTCAGCTTAACCTTCTTTTTTTAAAATATATATAACATATATTAATAACTGAACCCCCTGTTAGTAAGATACCAGTTATTACTAAAATTAGCATGCCAGAGCTACCAGTTTCTGGCAATATATATCCACCAATATTAATAAATTTAATATTGTTTGTATTTCCAAGTCCAAGATTTCCACTTAAACTTGAACCATTTTTAACCTTATCATCATTAATTTTATAATTAACTTCATAACCATTAGTTTCAAGTTCTGTTAATTTATAACTTAAACCATATGGTAAATCATATATATAAATTGTTTCATTATGTTTTAAATTAATGGTAGTACTTCCATTTTCATCAAATGAAAGACTTCCTTCTTTATCGCCAAGTTTATATTTAAAACTTCCACTTATTGGAATATTATTATAATTAATAATTAATTTAAAATTAAATACACCAGAATCACTTATATTACCTTGTACTTCTTTAGAAATATTTAAATTACTTTTTTCATAATCATTAATAATTTGATTATTTTCTATATTATGAGTAGTATTACCATAAGCAACTTCTACATTATACTCTGTATTATTAAGTATATGTTTTAAAGGAGCTTCAAGTTCTACTAATTTATATTTATGACCAGATGGAATATTAGTAAATTTAACACTTCCATTTTCATCTGATATAGCCTCAAAATATAAATCATTATCACTTGCTCTTTTATTTTCATTATGGCAAGGACAATTATCATCATGCTCTAGTTTAAACTTCGCACCGCTTAAATTTATATTATTTAATTTAGAAATTTTAGTAAATTCTAAACTTCCTAAATAACCTACAATTTCTGGAATTGGAAAATCAATATTTTTAAGTTCAGAAGTAGTTCCATTCTTACTAACTACATAACTTAATGTTGTAGTACCATTAGTTTTATAAATTTCTGATACATCAAAATTATCAAGTTCATTTTGTAATCTAATACGATAATTAAGTTCATAAACATAATAAGTAATATTACCATCTTTTACTTCTGTACAATTAGATTTTTTCAAATCCCAATTAATTTTATCAGTATTTAATCCATAGCTAGCAGTATTACTAATTCCTGTTCCTCTCTCGATTTTCTCAAATAAATTAGTTTTAGAATCATCATAAATTCCAACAAATTCAATATTTTTTATTTCTCCAGAAACATTCATAGGATCTTCAGCAACCCAAGAAGCTTCTGATAAATACATAATTTTTTCAAATATTTCATTAAAAGCAGTAGTTAATGCATTAGAATCTGTTACATCCCAGTAATAACCAGAACCAATTTTATTTCCAAGCCAGTTTTTATAAGCTTCACTGCTACTAGCATTACCTATTTCATAATTTGTATCAGTTCTATCCACTACAGAAAATCCATTTGCATTCTCACTTTGGGTTACATATTTTTGAATAGTTTGACCTTCAACATCAACACCGATTGAATATATTTTCGTGCCACTATCTTTAATGTTAGTTGCCATTTTTCTTGCTTTTATAGCAGCTCTATTACTATAACTTGTTCCATAGCTACAAGGTTTTCTTAAAACTGCATCATAAAATCTTCCTTCAATAGAACTTTTAGATGTTGAATCATATGGATCATAACCACTATATTCACTTTTTATATAAGTAGTTGGAAAACCATCTGACAAAAATACTATATATTTATTGGCTATACCAGCATTATTTAACATATCATTTGCCATCTTCAAACCAGCTTCAATATTAGTAAATCTACTATGAGCATTTTCATAACCTTCTGCGCGTGCGATTTTATTAGTTTCATTTACAAGAGTATTCTTTAATGATGTAGCCATACTTTCATTATTACAATCTTGAAGACCAAATATCGTATGAGCATCAGTATTAAAAGCTACAAAACCAATTTTTCTCTCAGTTCCATTAGAACTAGTAGCATTTTTATAAAAACCATCAATAAAATTTTTACTTGCTTCTTGAGCAGCTGCTAACCTAGTAATATCATCTTTCATCTTTGTATTCATAGTATTGGAAATATCCATCACTATAACAACAGCTAAATCCTGATCTTCTGCTTTAGACATTGTTTGAACTTTTAATTTAATATCAAAATAATTTTCTAAACCAGACTCTGATATTGTCTTACTAACAATAACTCCATCTTCTTCATTTTTATTAGTTCCACCCTTATTAACAACCTGATTATATCCATCAAGTACATTAGATTGAGCTAATATAGTTAAAAAAGGACTAACTAGTAAGACAATCAAACAAATTAAACCTAAAAACCTCCTAAAGTATTTCATTAAAAACCTCCCAAAACTTTTAACTTACACTTCCAATTTTTTTTAATGGCCAAACCCTAAAAATTATTTTACCTATAATATCATCTTGAGATATACATCCTATTTCAGAATTTCTAGAATCTATTAACAAATCCCTTTTATCACTCAAAACAAACCATTTTCCATCTGGAACTTGTAAAGGAAATGAAATATCAGTATCTCCCAATATCTTATTTTCAATATCTTCTTCTAATGCATTTCCATTAACAAATACATTTCCATCTTCATCAATATATACCCAATCACCTGCACCAGCAATAACACGTTTTATTAAAATCTTATTACCATGATAAAATGCAATTATATCACCATAGTTTAGATTTTTAGTTTTAATAGATAAAACTATATCACCTTCATATAATTTAGGTGTCATTGAAGAACCACTAATTTCTACAACTGGCATTACAAGTGAAACAATTATAGTAGCAACAGCAACAACTATAATTAAAGTATAAATTGTACTTCTTAATATTTTATTATATTTAGTCTTATAAGTTTCCCTTTTTAATTCATTTTCAATATCTTCAATACTTAAATTTGAAAAATCTTTCATATTATTTTTCCTTTTTTTGTTTTTTTAAATCCTGAACTTTTTCTTTTAAAGAAGGATTTTCTTTAACAATATTTTTAACTTCTAGTTCAATCTTATGAATATATTCATTTGCTTCTTTTTCTCTTTTTTTACATTTTCTCTCAGTATCCCTAAGCATTTTATTTCTTAATTTTTCTATATCTTCTTCTGATTTTTCTTTTAATTCTTTTATATTACTTAAATAGATCGTTGCTGCTTCTTGAGCTGTATTAAATATTCCACTTAATTGAAGTGCTGCATCTGCAAGAGAACCAGCATTTTTAAATATAACTTTTTTTGATTCAAGCTTTTCATTAGCTTTTTCAAGTTCTTCTTCAAGTTCTCTAATTCTTTTTGTTTGTTCAAGTAAAATTACAAGCATATCTTTTCTACTCATTTTTTTTAATTCTTTACTTTCCATCTAGAATTACACCTCTATTCTATAATATTTAAAAAATTTCAATAAATTCATATACAATTCTACCTGTTTGGTTATTTGTTATAATTATTGTCAAATTAAAAAGCAAGTAAAAATTTAATTTTTTTTAAAAAAAATATAAAAATTATAAAATACCATCAAAAAAAGAAAGAAATTCTTTCTTTTTAATTTTCTGCTTCTTCTAACATTGAACCAATATATACACCATAACCTTTAATTGGATTATCAATAATTACATGCGTAACCGCACCAATTATTTTATCATCTTGAATAATTGGACTACCACTCATTCCTTGAACAATACCACCACTTTTTTCAATTAAATCATTATCAGAAATCTCAAATAAAATATTTTTTATGTCACTTTTATTTATTTTTTCGATATTAATATCAAATTCTTCTACACTTGTACCATCTAAAACCGTTAATATTTTAGCATTTCCTAATTTAATTTCATCAAAAGATGCCACCTTGTAAAGTTTTTTATCAGGTAATTTACTAACATAATTACCAAATATACCTTTATTAGTATTCTCAAAAATAGTTCCAAGTACACTTTCAGTATAATACTTAGCATTTTTACTTCCTGGTATTCCTTTAGAACTTGCAGTAATTCCTGTTATAGTTGATTCAAAAATGGATCCGCTACTTGCAGTAAATAACTTTCCTGTAGTCTTTTCAATTATTTCATGCCCTAAAGCCCCAAATAGTCTTGTTTCAGGATCTATATATGTTAGTGTTCCAATACCGGTTATGCTATCTTTTACATATAATCCTGATTTATATATTCCATTTTCTTTAACAATATTTAAATCTGTTTTGTATTCTTTATTACCTCTAATATAACCAACACTTACAACAGATTTGCCTTTTATAGCATCAATAAAATCATTACTAGAATTAATTTTTTTATTATCGATAGTTTTTATAATATCTCCAACTTGTAAATCAATTTTTGTAGAAGTGCTATAAAGTCCAACAACTAATATACCATCACTATTAACTTTAATACCAACACTCTCTCCGCCGGCATAAATATATTCTGAATAGGCATATATATTTATTGGCATAATAATAAGTAGAAGAAGCATAATCAAGGCTTTTTTTAAACGCACTATTTCATCTCCTAACAGACTACATTATTATTATTTGAATATTAAAAAAATTTATTAAGACAAAAACTACCATTTAAAAATTTTATTATTATTATTATTATTTACATAATTAAATTAAATATTAAAAAAGTTACTCAGTAACTTCAAAGTTTTCTAAACTTCCATTACTAGTAACTATTTTACTAACCTTTTCTTCAACATTTTTTAATTCTTCATCACAAGATTTCAATAAATCCATAGCTTCTTTATATTTATTAAAAGAATCATCAAGAGTTGAAGTACCATTTTCAAGTTCAGCAATAATTGCTTCAAGTTCCATTAACTTTTCTTCAAATGTTTTCTTTTTCATTAATTTCCTCCAATTTATTAATATTTACATAAACTAAACCATCAACAACTTTAACTACTAAATTATCGCTAATTTTTAAATTTTTGATAGAATTTATAATATTATTATTTTTATATAAAACACTATATCCTCTTTTTAAAGTATTTAAAGGATTAACTATCAATAATTTTTCAGTTAATTTTTCCAAATGTTTTATTTTATCATTATACATAAATAAAGGATCAATTATTATATGATTGTTATGTAAAATATTAAGTTTATTTTTTTTATCAATAATAATTTTTTCAATTAAAGAATTAATTTTATCATTTATCATTATTAATTTTTGTTTTTTATTATCATACATAACCATCGGATTTTTTAAAATATAACTATTTTTAAATTTATCAATTTCTAAATTAAATATTTTTAATTTTTTTAAAATAGTTTCATTTAATCTAATTCTTAATTGATCATTATGTTTTATCAAATCAGTTAATACAGGAACAGCAAGCATCGCTCCTGCTGTTGGTGTCGCTGCTCTAGCATCTGCTACAAAATCAGCAATTGTAAAATCAGTTTCATGACCAACAGCACTTATTATAGGAATATTACATTCATATATAGCACGCGCTACTAATTCTTCATTAAAAGGCCACAAATCTTCAATCGATCCACCACCACGTCCAACAATTAATGTATCAATATTATATTGTTCAGCCAAATGAATATTTTTTACAATATCTTCCTTCGCACCATCACCTTGAACTAAACTAGAAAAAACAATTATTTCAACTATAGGACATCTTTTTTTAATTGTTGTTACAATATCTCTTATAGCTGCACCTGTTCTCGCCGTAATAACGCCAACTCTTTTAGGAAAAAAAGGAATAACTTTTTTTACATTTTGATCAAATAATCCCTCGGTCTGTAATTTTTTTTTCAATTCCTCATATTTTTTATATAGATTGCCTACTCCATCTTCTTCCATTTCATCAATATAAATTTGATAATTTCCCGTTTGTTCATAAACACTAACTCTCCCATGAACAAGTACTTTAGTACCATCAGCTGGAATAAATTTTAATTTATATGTTTCACGTGCAAACATAATAGCATTAATTTTACTAGTTTCATCTTTTAATGAAAAATACATATGTCCTGTTGGATGTTTTTTAAAATTAGATATTTCTCCTTTTAAATAAACATTTCTCATTTTAGAACTGTTATCAAACATTAATTTTAAATAACTAGTAAACTCACCTATTGTTTGATAATTCATTTATTAACCTCTTCATGATATATTTTATCAAGTACACCATTTATAAGTTTAACAACTTTATCATCACTATATGATTTAGCAAGTTCAACTGCTTCATTAATTACAACTATATCTGGTGTATCAGAATAAATTAGTTCATATATTGCCATTCTAAGTATAGCAATATCTGTAAATCCAAGTCTATCGATAGTCCAATCTTTCATATATTTATTTGCAAGTTTATCAAGTTCATCTTTATAAGTAAATGTACCATAAACAATTTCTTTTATAAATTCATTTTCAATTTCAACGTTATCTTTTATTAAATCATCTATTTTATATTCAATTTTATTTTTATCAAAAACAGCCATTTGATATAAAATAGTCATTATTTTTTTTCTTAATTCACTTCTTGTTTCCATTTTTTCACGTCCTCAAACAATTATATAATATTTTTAATTTAAAATAAATATTATTTTATCATTTCTTTTAATTTATATAAAATATTTAATGCTTCCATAGGTGTAGTATTCATAGGATCAATTTTTTTAATTTCTTCTTCAACTAAACTTTTATGTTCTACAAGTTCATCAAGAGGTAAAGCTTCTTGAATTTTAACATCTCTTTTAATTTCTTTATTTTCATATATTTTAAGAATTTGATCAGCTCTTTCAATAAGTTCATTAGGTAATCCTGCTAATCTAGCAACATGAATACCATAACTTTTATCTATACTACCTTCTTCAATTTTATGAAGAAATGTAAGATTTCCATTTTCTAAATGAGCACTTACATGAATATTTTTTAAATTTTTTAGATTTTTTTCTAAATCTGTTAATTCATGATAATGAGTACTAAATAAAGTTTTACATTTTATATTGTTATGTATGTATTCTATAATAGATTGAGCAAGTGCCATTCCATCATATGTAGCAGTTCCTCTACCAAGTTCATCAAACAAAATCAAACTATTTTCACTAGCTTTTTTAATTGCCATATTAGCTTCATTCATTTCAACCATAAATGTAGATTCACCACTTACTAAATCATCAGATGCTCCAATTCGCGTAAATATTTTATCAAATACAGGCATATATGCCTTATTGGCTGGAACATAAGATCCAATCTGGGCCATAATAACTGTAATTGCAAATTGTCTCATATAAGTAGATTTACCAGCCATATTAGGTCCTGTTATTAATAAAATGTTAGTTTTTTCATCCATTTTAATATCATTAGTAACATAATTATTTATTACTTTTTCAATTACAGGATGTCTATTTTCAATTATTTCAACTTTTCGATCATCACTAAAAATTGGTCTTACATAATTATTTTCTTCAGCAATAGTAGCAAAAGATTGCAAAACATCTATTTCACTTATAATATGGGCGATATTTTGTAAAATAGGAATATAATTTTTTACTTTATTTCGAATTTCAATAAATAAATCATATTCAATTTTTATAATTTTTTCTTCAGCATTTAAAATTAAATCTTCTTTTTCTTTTAATATTTTACTTATATATCTCTCAGCGCCAGCAAGTGTTTGTTTTCTTTCGTATCCAAATTCATCTTTTACCATATCAATATTACCTTTAGATACTTCAATATAATAACCAAATACTCTATTATAACCTACTTTTAGATTTTTAATTCCTGTTCTAATTCTTTCTTCATTTTCAAATTTAGCAATAAAATCTTTACCATTTTTTCTTAAATCTTTTAATTCATCTAATTCGCTAGAATAACCATCTTTTATAAGTGATCCTTCTTTTAATGTAAGTGGTGCATCTTCACTTATACTTTTATCAAGTAAATTATATAAATCATATGGAACTTCATATAAACTATGGTATTCAATTTTTTTTAATATTTCTAGTATTTGTGGTAAATGACTTAGTGATTTTTTTAATTGTAATAGATCTCTAGCTGAAGCTGATCCTAACGCGACTCGACCAGTTAATCGTTCTATATCATAAACTCCGTCTAATGAATCCCTTAAATCACTTTTTAAAATAAATTCTTTAATTAATTTTTCAACTATATTTAATCTATTATTAATTTCATTTTTTGAAATTAATGGATTTTCAATATAATTTTTTAGCATTCTCGCTCCACTTGCTGTTTTGGTTCTATCAAGTAACCATAATAAAGAATATTGTCTTTGTTTTAATCTTAATGTTTCTGTTAATTCAAGATTTCTTTTTGTATGAATATCCATTTTTAAATATTCACCATTTTTTATTACTTTTGCTTTCATTAAATGTGATAAATCTTGCATTTGTAATTTTAATAAATAGTTAATTAAATATTCTATTGGTTTAATATATCTTACATCAGATATGTCTTCATAAATATATTTATAATCTGGTAAAGAATTATATTCATTTACAATTGTTACATCGATTTTAAATTGATCAGTTAATAAATTTTTAATTGAACTATCACATTTATCATCCATTATTAATTCTTTAATACCAATATTAACAATTTCACTTACAATACTTGAAATATCATGGTTAACTAAAGTAACATTTACTTCACCTGTAGATAAATCTATATATGATAATGAATATATGTGTTCAAAATCAATTAATCCGCCGATATAATTATTTTCATTTTCAAGTAAACTATCATCCATTATAGTTCCTTTAGAAACAATTTTTGTTAATCCTCTTTTAACAACACCTTTAGCTTCTTTTGGATCTTCTAATTGTTCACATATACCAACTTTATGACCATTTTCTACTAGTTTTTCCAAATATACATTTATAGCATGATATGGTATTCCACACATTGGAATTCGTTCATCTAATCCTGCATTTTTACCAGTTAAGGTTAATTCAAGTTCATGACTTACATTAATTGCATCTTCAAAAAACATTTCATAAAAATCACCTAATCTAAACATTATTATTATATCAGGATTATTTTTTTTTATTTCCATGTATTGTCTCATCATTGGGCTTACTTTTTCAATATCAACATCAGCTATTTTCATATACTCAACTCCTTAATAATTATATAATAAATTTCTTTAAAAATCAAAAAAATCTAAAAAATTAACTAGGATAACCTAGCTAATTATTAACTCTTGCTTTAACAAGTGGGGTGTTTTCACTTATTGGTAAAAATGTCCATCCATTAGCTAAAGCATATTTAATTATAAGTTCTGTGGATTCAATATTTTGTTTTTTTATATCGTGCATTAAGACTATATTAACTCTATTAACTGATAAACTATTTATTACATTTTTATATATTTCATAGCTACTAGCACTTCTAGATTTTGAATCTCCAGAATCAATACTCCAGTCTACATAATTGTATCCTTTTTCTATAACTTCCCGACTTAATTCAGTCATTATATTTTTTTTATAATTACGACTAACTGTATTTGATGTTCCTCCAGGAAATCTAATTAATTTTGGTTTAATTCCAATTTTTTTATAAACTACATCTTCAATTTTATTTAAATCTTCAAAATAACTTTCGCTTGATTTATATATTCTAAAATCATGTGAATATGTATGAAGACCAATGGTATGTCCTTCTTCATATTCTCTTTTTATCATATCGAAATAACCAAATTGACCTGTTACAAAGAATGTTGCTTTTACATTATATTTTTTTAAAACGTCTAATATTTGATTTGTATATACACATGGTCCATCATCATATGTTAAATATATAATTTTATTTGAATTAGTGTTACTTTTAAAGTCAGAAACAATAACTTTTCTATTAACTGTACTTATATTATTGCTACTATCAATTATTTTATAACTTATATTATATTCTCCAACTTTACTAGTATCAACATTTCCTTCTTTTATAACTTTATCTGTAATATCACCATCACAGTTATCAATAGCTGAATACATAGGTTCTTTATAAATGCTACCTAATTTAACGTAGTCTGTATCATAGCTATTAACTTTTAATGTAGGACTTATATTATCATTAAAGTTAACATTTCTCGTTTGAATAATTTCATTACCACTACTGTCAGATACTTTATATATAACAGTATTTCCATCTCTTATTACTTTTACTTTATCAGTAATATCACCATCATAATTATCTATAGCTGTATAATTTTTTTCATTTACAAAACTGTCACATACATTTTCTATATTTACTTCTTCTAAGGTAATTATAGGTTTTATATCATCTATTATTTCAATTTCTTTTTCAATTTTTTGAATATTTCCTTTATATTCTACTGTAAAACTAACTTTTTGTTTTCCGATTACACTATTATCTATTGAATCAATTTTTAAAATTTTTGCATTAACTATATCACATTTATATTTATTTCCATAGCATACTTCTATTTTATCTAGTTTATATTCACTGTTTACTTCTAGATTTGGTACTATGATAATTAATTCTCTATTACTATATTTTACAAATAATAATATACTAAATACTATAATCAAAAATAATAAAACTACCTTTTTCATTTTTTTAACCTCTGAAAATATAATATATATGAAAACATTTCTAATATATTGCATATTAATCCAATATATGCTCCTATAAAATAATTATATATTATCCATATTATTGAACAAATAAGGAATCCTTTTTTTATAAATTTAATATTATTTTTACTTAATACATAAGTATATATTAAGTTAATTACAAGTGGTAAAAAGGGTATTATTAATCCATAATTATTTATATCATATATTCCTGTTATTGTTCCAATAATTAGTACTAATATTATTATGAAATATGATAATTTATTTGTTTTAAAATAATATATTATGTTCCTTATTAAACTAACTATACATAATATAGATGCTGAATATACACCTATTAAAATATATTGTAAAAAGAAAAATAAATAAAATAGACTTTGAGATATTAATATTTTATTTTTATTTTTTTCTTGTGTACTTATTATTAAGAAAATAAATCCTATTAAAGCACATATATGGGCTGGCAAATTTTTTAATACTTCTTCCATACTTCCTCCACTTTTACAAAAGAAAAAGGCTACATGTATTTAGCCATTGATTTCATCATTTGATTTACTTGTTTTTGACTAGGAGTTCTTCCCATTTGTGTCATCATAGCTTTAATCATTTGTTCATTGATTGGTGGATTCTTTTTTAAATATTTTTGCATTACTGTTCTAGCAACAAAAAATCCTGCTATAAATCCAGCAATAATTCCACCTAATAAATATAATACGTCAATTAACCATTGTGGCATATTTTCATCTCCCTATATAATTTTACTATAAATATATATTTTTTACAACAATTTTATAATATTTTAGATACATAAAAATAATTATCATGTACAAAATTACATACAAATAAATTATTACCTTCAATTTTTAATCGATTAAATATATCTGGATATAATTTATTAGATACTATAATTAATCTTGAATATTTTATTACTACAATTGTTATTTCATCTTCTAAACAGATAAAATATTTTTGATCAATCTTTTTAGAATTATAATCTTTTAATATTTCTGATATTTTTTCTCTATTTATAGGTTTACATACTTCATTATATAATAATTCTCCATAATTAATATATTTTAAATTTAAAGTATATAATGTTTTTAATAATCTATATAGATTTTCATTATTTTTAAATTTATTTTTTATATCAAATATATAATACCTATACATATATATCACCATATATATTTTATAATATTAGAATATATAAAAATGTCAAAAAAAGACCATAAAGGTCTTAAATTTGACTTCCTTTTACAACATTAGA
>CAYLJU010000026.1:0-12345 GCA_964384115.1 uncultured Muribaculaceae bacterium
CGGACTTAACCGAACATCTCACGACACGAGCTGACGACAACCATGCACCACCTGTCACCGGGATAGCCTCCAATATGTTTCCATATCTTTGCCCGGGATGTCAAGTCTAGGTAAGGTTCTTCGCGTATCTTCGAATTAAACAGCATGCTCCACCGCTTGTGCGGGTGCCCGTCAATTCCTTTAAGTTTCAGCCTTGCGACCGTACTACTCAGGCGGAGTACTTAATGTGTTAACTTCAGCACCGGTTTCCCGACACTTAGTACTCATCGTTTACAGCGTGGACTACTAGGGTATCTAATCCTATTTGCTCCCCACGCTTTCGTGCCTCAGCGTCAGTAATAGCCCAGCAAACCGCTTTCGCCACTGGTGTTCTTTCTAATATCTACGCATTTAACCGCTACACTAGAAGTTCCGTTTGCCTCTACTATACTCAAGTCTACCAGTATCTAAGACGAACCGAAGTTAAGCTTCGGGCTTTGATCTTAGACTAAATAAACCGCCTACGCACCCTTTACGCCCAATAAATCCGGATAACGCTCGCCCCCTACGTATTACCGCGGCTGCTGGCACGTAGTTAGCCGGGGCTTTCTGGTAAAGTACCGTCAGCCTACTATCATTACCTATAGTAGGTGTTCTTCCTTTACAACAGAGTTTTACAATCTAAAAGACTGTCATCACTCACGCGGCATTGCTCGTTCAGGGTTTCCCCCATTGACGAATATTCCTAACTGCTGTCTCCCGTAGGAGTCTGGGCCGTGTCTCAGTCCCAATGTGGCCGTTCGACCTCTCAGTCCGGCTATGCATCGTTGCCTTGGTGAGCCATTACCTCACCAACTAGCTAATACACCGCAAGCTCATCTTAGAGTGATGCCGAAGCACCTTTTAGCATAAACAGTTATCCGTTTACGAATTATCCGGTATTAGCGTCCGTTTCCAAACGTTGTCCCAGTCTCTAAGGTAGATTACCTACGTGTTACTCACCCGTCTGCCACTAAGAAGTATCTATATCCAATCTCGTGCAAGCACTCAATCTTCAATAGGCTTCTTCGTACGACTTGCATGTCTTAGGCATGCCGCCAGCGTTCATCCTGAGCCAGGATCAAACTCTCATAAAAAAATTGAATTCTTAATAAAAATTTGTCCTAACTAAATTTGAATTGACATTTTGCTCAGTTTTCAAAGATCATTTCGCTTTTTCAATCAAGCTGCCACTATAATAACAGAAGCAATTTGATTTGTCAAGCCCAACTTGAACTTTTTTTAAATTTTGTTTATTTGGCTTAAAAAAAGCACTTGTTCGTTCAAGGTAACCATAATATACCACCTTAAACTAACTAAGTCAATAGTTTTTTTAAGTATTTTTTCAAAATTTTCAAAAGAACATTTTTATTTACATTTTACACAAGTTTCCTCGCACAAAACATCTCAATCTTACCAAATATCAAAAAGTAAGTCAATACTTTTTTTGAAATTTTTGTTTTTTTTTGTAAATTTATCTAAAAAAAGCTATTTACATAATATAATATGCAATATTATCCAAAATATTCCAACACTTCTTCCTTAATTTTTGCATATTGTTCATAATACTTAACAATCATTTCTTTATCAAATATTTTACTTTTATTTTTATATAAACCAATAAGTTCATCCAACGATAATCTTATTACTTTATCTAAATCTTCAGAATAATTCATAACTTTTTTATGATAATTGTATTCCAAGCAATCTAAAACTTTAAAATCACCACTCGGAAAAATTCTCAAATCCAAATCATAATCTATATATTTTATCATTTCATCTTCCACAATATAAGGAGTAGCGATATTACAATAAAAGTATATACCATCTTTTTTTAATTGTGCTATTACATTAAACCATTTATCTTTAAAAAAATACATAATAGCAGGTTCTTTAGTTTTCCAAGTATTTCCATTTGATTCAATAACAGTTGTTTTATCATTTCCACATATTAGGAAATCTTTACCTTCATCAAGAACAATAGCTTCCTTCCACATACGATGAAGTTCTTTATTATGTTTATAACACTGTATTTGCAATTTATCTCCTATACATAATCTATTCATACAATCCTTCTTCCAAAAATATTATAACTAATTTTAATTAAAAAGAAAAGATAAACTTAACGTTTATCTAGTTATTTCTTCTAATGCTTTTTGTAATTGAACATCTTTTTCATGAGAAAAATTATACCATTCTTTACTTCCTTCTATATACACATCAGGGGTAACCCCTACTTCATTTATCCAATTCCCATTCGGAGAAAGCCATTTTTTAGTAGTTACTTTATAACTTGCGCCAGTAGATAAAACTACCTTTTCTTGCACTGTACCCTTCCCAAAACTATTTACACCTACAATAATCGCTTTATATTTTTCCTGCATTGTAATTGCTAATAATTCAGAAGCTGAAGCACTTTCTTCATTTATTATAATAGCAACAGGATAAGTTTTGGTTTTATTACCTTTACTATAATACGATGTAACTTTACCATTAACATCCATTTTATATATAATGTTTGAAGAATCTAAAAATAATGATAATATTTCTTCAGCACTAGTTAAATGGCCCCCACTATTATCTCTAACATCAATAATTATTGAATCAACATTACCTTCTAGAGCACTTAGAGCATCTTTAACTTGCAGAGAAGTGTTTAAAGAAAATATACTTATATATATATAACCAACTTTTTTACCATTTTTTTCAAGTATTTCATAATCCACAGATTTCAAAACGACTTTTTTTCTAGTTACTTCAATAGTCATTTCTTCTTTACCTCTTAATATATCAAGTATAATTTTTTCACCAGTTGCATTTTTTATCATATCAGCGACTTCTTTAGTAGAAAGTCCATTTACAGACTTACCATCAATTTTCTTAATAAGATCGCCCGTTTTCAAACCTGCTTCATATGCACTTGTGCCTTCAAAAACAGAAACAATAACGATATCGCCATTAGTATATGCACCAACCTGAATACCAATACCTTCATAAGATCCAGTTAATATTTTATCAAAATTATCAGCTTGTGACTCAGAAAAATAAGTACTATATGTATCTCCAAGTTCATTAACGATGCCATTAATAGCAGCATCAACTAAATTACCTTCATCTATTTCGCCATAATACGAATTAACTATATATTGATAATTATTAATAAGTTCATTTAATTGATCACTATACTTATTTTCATCTCTAAATAATTTCTTATCTAAAAGAACACCAACTAAAACCCCTATAACAGTAGTACAAAGTATAATTAAACAAACTTCAATAATTGAAAAAGAATTATCACTTTTTTTTAATTTTATTTTTTTTCTTGTCTTATTAAATAAAGCACTAAAAAAATTTTTTTTTGTTTCATTCATTTTATTCACCACTACCTTAAATTATACATTTAAATAAAAAAAAAGTAAAGACTATTTAGTCTCTACCATTTTACTAAATTTTTTCAATATTTCTTCATCGCCAGCAAAAACTTCTGTTAATTTAGTTTCTTTAACTCCTTTTTTGTTTTTTACTTTTTTAATATGCATAAGACAATCTTCATTAAATATGATGCCATCTATTGAACTTTTACCAACATAATTTTCAACATTACTATCATTACCAATATAAGACCTATTGAAAACATTTTCTTTATCAATTGTATATAGTTTAATATCAGGATTCTCACCCAATAAATCAATATATGCTTTATATTTAGAATAGTCAACAGCATTTAAATCTGCATATAAAACATAATATTCATTAGCATTTTGTTTCAACAATGTTCCAACTAAAATTTCATCATACTGAATTTCTGTTTCTTTGACATCTGTATCATCTAGAGCCTTATCTCGCGTTCTCCATAATGTTAATCCGTAAAAAACACCAAATATAACAATTAATATGATTATGATTTTAAATAAAGTCATCATTTGATTTTCACTATTATAAGATATTTTTTTAGGTGTATTGCGACGATTTTTATTTCCTTTTTTCATAATGTTCACCCAAAAACAATTATATAATAAAATAGAAGAAGAAACAAGAACTTTTTAATAAAAGGAAGTCAAAACTTCCTTTTATTATTTTGAAACAGCAAGTAGACCAACTGATTTTGCAATTTCTATCATCTCATTTTGAGTTAAAACATCACTAGTAATATAGTATTCAATACCATTACTTATCCATGAAACTTCATTATTGGTAACATTGCCAATAACATCATTCAATAAAACAAAATCACCATCAATCAGTATTGTTACATCCGTTAAGGAAATATTTTCTTGAACAAAAGTAAATGGTTTTTGCCCAGTAAAAGTTAAGATAACACGTTTTCCATTTGCAACATCAACAATTTCTTTTTTTGTTAAATATGTGTCACTAGGAACATACATCGGATAAACAACATCATTTAAACTTGCGGTCGTTTCTTCCGTTTTATCTGTCTTCATATTTTCTTCTAAAGTGAAATAACTATTATCATAATTTTTATTCATGTCAACATTATTAAATATCATCTTCATTTTTATAGATTCATTTTTATCATAAACATAAACAGATTTAATTAAATAATCTTTTCCAAAATTAATATCTTGTTTAATCAAATTACGATCATTTGCATAAGTAACGTTTGTTGTAAAAGTGTAGCCTTCATTAGACTCTTTATATGTATATTCCCCATTATTAATATCATTTAACAAAGTCTGAAGCAAATAAACTTGCGAATTATTATATGGCCAATCACTTTGAAATTTAAAACTTTTACCAATAGAAGGTGTTAAAACATATACACCATCAGAATTGCGCAAAATGATTTGTTCATGATTATTAATTTGATTTATTAAACTTACTTTAAAAAGATTTTCTTTTTTAAAAGAAACTTTCACATCATAGAAACTTGAATCTTCACCATTCATAACTTCGAGAGTTCCATCTAAATAATAACCATTACAATCATTAATAGATTTAGAAATGTCTTTTAAAGCATTTGATGATTTAGAACATGCAACTAAAAACACACAACATAAAACAATCAATATTTTTTTCATTTTTCACCTCAATTATTCAATAAATTATATGAAATATTTAAATACATATGAATAATAATAAAATAATCTACCAAAATATATATGAAAGGAGCAATATGAAAACATTACAAAAAGTAGCACTAGCACTAACAATTATTGGAGCAATCAACTGGGGACTAATAGGTTTATTCAAATTTAATTTAGTAGAAACTTTGTTTGGAATCAATACAATGCTAACAAGAATAATTTATTCTATTGTTGGTATATGTGGTCTAATAAATATTGGTATCTATTTTTATGAATTTGAACCATAAAAAAATTCTACAATGTAGAATTTTTATTTTTTACTGCTTATTATAACTTTAACCTTTAAAGTTTTAGGAATATAACTAGCTCTCAAATCCCCACCTTCAACTTTAACATCCAAGTCATATTCTCCCTCTTTTAAATCAGAACAATCAACATAAACAGTGATATCAGAAGGTTCAAGATTCTTAATGACATCTTCAACACCTGAAACAGCAACAGTTATAAACGCTGATGGAGAAATATTAACAGCCAAACCTTCCCCAACATTTATTGGGTTAACTGGAACTTTTTCAACATCCCTATTAGTAGAATTAGATATTGCAATTTTTACTGTAATATTGTTTACACTTAATGAATTAACACCAGTAGGTTTAGGAATTTCTAATTTTTTATCAACACTTGAGCTTAAATTAGAAACATCAATTTCAATAGGAATATATTCCAAATCTGCCAATGCCTCAGCGCTACCATAAACAACTACCTTAGTAATATTAGTTTCAATCGCGCTTATTGCTTTACCAAATGTAACATTGCCTATAGGAATAATTTTAATAGGCAATTCCTTGCTTGGAGAAGAAATTTCTATATTAGCATTCACCTTTCCGGGAACAATTTCAACATTAACAACATTACCAGAAGCATCATATGCCTTTATTGGAACATTCTCAATAACCATTTCTCCAACATCTTGAGTATCAAAATTATTTACATCTATTAAAGCTTTTACATTAGCTACCTTAGAAATTTGTTCTTCAGATCCTTTAATAACAACCTGATCTGCCCCTAAAGTAACTCCATCAATATTAAGTCTTTTATCTAGTTCATCTATATGAAGCATATCATAAGTAAGAGATTTTGTTGCTGATACCTTAGGATATATCCAAACTGTAACAGTTGATGGATTAACACTATAATCAATATTTTTTAAAACATTCTCGTATATAACATCAACCTTATGCTGTCCAGGTTTTAAATCATTTAAGTTAATAGTAATCTTATGAGTATTAGACTGTTTAGCCCAATAAAGATTAGAACTATTACCTATTAAAGTAACTTCTACAGAAGAAGGTAAGCCCTCAACAACATAAGCTTCTTCGTTATATTTTACATCAACAGGTTGATCATGTAAAACAATAGCATTATTTTCAGAATAAACCAAAAGTTGTTGATTGACAGCAATAGATAAAATAATAGCAACAGTTAATGAAATAAAGAGCAAAGTATTACTCTTGGAAAGCCAAGCTTCTATTCTCCAATTAGAACTATTAAAAGTTTTTCTTATTTTATATACAAATTTAGTCATTGGAACAACCAAAATTTTATCAAAAAAGTTAAGAATAGAACTAATTATTTTTTTCATCAGTATCCTCCTCCTCAACAAACAATGATTTTTTTGGTCTAAGTTCTTCCAAAAGCATCATCTTAATTTCATCTAAAGTAAGATTGTAATGCAATTCCCCACCAAATGCGAGTGAAAGCCTTCCTGTTTCTTCAGATACAACTAAAGCAATACAATCTGTTTCTTCAGCAATACCCAAAGCAGCCCTATGTCTAGTGCCAAGTCTCTTACTTATCTTTATATTATCACTTGTTGGAAATACAGATCCAGCACATGATATTTTATCACCTTGTAAAATAACCCCACCATCATGTAGTGGATTATTTGGGAAAAATAATGTAACCAATAATTCACTAGAAATATCAGCATAAATTTTATGAGATTTTTCAATATACTCACTTAAACTATTATCTCTTTCAAAAACAATCAATGCACCAATACGACTTTTTCTAAGTGTTTCAGCAGCATTAACAACTTCATACACTAATTTTTCTCTTTCATCGACAGTAAGTATTTTATGTCTACCCAATAATTGGCTCCTACCTAATTGTTCCAAAACATTTCTAATTTCCGGCTGAAAAATAATAATCAAAGCGAGAGGTCCCCACATTATAACATAATTAAGCAGATAACCGATAGTTGGTAATCCCAAAAAATCACTCATAAGTTTTAATAGTAGTACTATTAAAATTCCTTTAAATAAAAGAATCATTTTAACATTTTTTCTTAAACTTTTCAAAACAAAATATATTGATAACCAAACAACTAAAGTGTCTAGTAAATTTCTTAAAAACGAAAAAATCTGATCAATTGTCATACAGTCAGTCCTTCCTATCATTAAAAGTATATCACAAAAAAATAGTAAAAGAAATATTTTTTATAAAAATTATTTTTATATGTAAAGAAAAACGATAATATTAATTATCGTTTATTTATATGATGCAACCAAATATTTATATTCATCATTAAGTTTTGTATCATAAATTTTTAAATTTGCTTCTTCTCTTAAAGTAACTAAAACTTTATAGAATAACTTAGAATCTTTCTTTTCCATATCAGATTTAATCAATTCAATAACATCTTCTCTTACTTCATCAAGTGGTTTCTTTTCTTCTTGAGATACTTTATAAATAATATGATATCCATATGTACCAAGAACAGGTTTTGTTGAATAAGTATCAACTTTTAATGCCAAAGCAGCTTTAACATAAGCTTCATCAATACTATCTTTAAATGTTTTTACTCCTAAATCTTCAGCAGTTATTTTATCTCCATATTCTGTAACAACTTCATCCCATGACTTACCTTTTTTAAGTTTACTAATAATTTCTTCAGCCAACTTTTTAGCAGCCTTTTTCTCACTAGAAGTAGCATCATCAGCAACTTTAACTAAAATATGTTTAGTATTGTAATCACCATAAACATTATTTTTATAATATTTTGCAATTGTATCTTCTGTTATTTGTTTGTCTAAATATTCATCATAATATTTGTTTCTCAAATAATCCAACTCAAAATATTCATATACTTCTTCTCTAGAAGAAAATCCTAATGCTTTTATAGCATCATCTTCAGAATATCCATAATAATCTTTATACATATCAATATAATATTTTGTATAATACTCTGCAGACTCATCTCTCTCATCAGATTCACCATACATAGCATCTAATATTCCCATATCGACATCATTAAGTAAGACATTTACTGAAAAGAATTCTTTCATATCTTCATATAAAGTATCTGCTGTTATTTGTTTATCATTATAAGAAACTACAACCTCTGAACCATCAGCAAGCTTAGCAATTCTTTCTGGAAAACATAATCTCATGATAACTAAACCAACTATTAAACCAATCAAAAATGTTCCAAAAACTTTAGGTTCGCATACAGCCGATAAAAAATTACTAAAACCATTTTTAGAATCAACATTACTTACTCTCTTACTATTTTTTAATAATTTATCATTTTTCATATTCTATACCCTCCTAAGATGTAATATCAACATCTAAAGAAATTATAACACATTTATTTATAATAAACAATAATTTTACCAACTAAAATCCAACAAAAAACTCAAAGATAATACTTTGAGTTATAAACAAACTGGTCGGAAAAACAGGATTTGAACCTGCAACCCCTACGTCCCAAGCGTAGTGCACTACCAAATTGTGCTATTTTCCGATTATATATGGTGCGCCCGAAGGGATTCGAACCCCTGACCTTTTGGTTCGTAGCCAAACACTCTATCCAGCTGAGCTACGAGCGCTAAAAAGATGGTGGCTACGGGCGGAATCGAACCACCGACACGAGGATTTTCAGTCCTCTGCTCTACCGACTGAGCTACGTAGCCAAAAAAAAATGGCGGTCTCGACGAGGTTCGAACTCGCGATCTTCTGCGTGACAGGCAGACGTGATAACCACTACACCACGAGACCAAAATATGGTTGCGGGAGACGGATTTGAACCATCGACCTTCGGGTTATGAGCCCAACGAGCTACCAAACTGCTCCATCCCGCGATAACAACTAATGGCGGAGAAAGAGGGATTCGAACCCCCGCGCCGTCGCCGACCTCCCAGTTTTCAAGACTGGTCCCTTCAACCGAACTTGGGTATTTCTCCAAACCAATTTACAAGGTAGATTATAGCACAACTTTTCAAATCGTGTCAACCTTATTTGAAAAGTTTTTATACAATTTATTGTTTTTTGATAAAAAACAACTATAATATCTTAATTTATCAAACTAATACCATCCTTCAATCAATAGTATAATTATAATAGAAATAGATAAGCAAAGATAATTTAAACATAACATCCCTCTAAAAAATAATATATTAAAATAAAAGCACATAAATTACTAAAATTATGTGTTTTTATTAAATATTAATCAATAACTTTTTTCCACAAACCATGTTTATTACAATAAGCATATAATGTAGAACCAGGTATATATGGAAAACGAGTTTCTGTAGATTGCTCTGGATATAACCTTACGCGAGTTGTTTTATTATCTGAAACCTGCGCTATCCACATAATGTAATGATCTTTTTCCATAGGATGTTCAACTTCTCCAACTCTTACAACAACTTCGTCTTCGATTTTTTCATATACAGGAACATGCTTTTCACTAGCAGCATCAGTAGAATTTGCTATCATTTTTTGCATTTTTTTACCACAACACAAAATATTTTCAGCATTTCCTTCAATTAACCCAATTATATTTCCACAAATTTGGCATACATAAAACTTTACATTTTCATTCATATTAAAACTCCTTATGCATAATAATTATAATTATTAACAAAAAGATTATATCATTTATTAAATAACCATTCAAGTATTTAACCAATACAACTTTCGGAAAAACCAAAATGGAATTGATAAATTCTTTTAAATAATCTTTATATAAGATTCTAAATTCTTTATTAATATTTTATTTTCTAAACTTTTTACATATATACAGGTTTCATAATTAAATACAAAAAAATTATTACTTTTATTATTATTCTATATGACTCTGCATATGTAAGATTAGCCTTTCTATTGTTATTAAATTATCATTTTCTATTGTTGGTGTGATATTACAAAAACTACATATAAATTATATATTCTTCTTTAAATATTCTTCAATCTCAACTTTTTATGTTATTACTCTACCATAAATTCATTTTTTTCTAATAAACAAAAAAAATCAATTCCATTTCTAGAATTGAAATTTACTTAAAAGTTGAACACATATTCAACCAAATTCCACTATGGTGCAGGAGATGGGAATCGAACCCACACAGTATTGCTACCAAAGGTGTTTGAGACCTTCGCGTCTACCAGTTCCGCCACTCCTGCGCAAAACAATTATAACACACATTATAATTGTTTTCAAACATTTTCTTTATATTTTGTATCAAACAAATTAATATCCTCAATAATTTCAAATTCCTTATTAACAGGAATCAAATCATTTTTAGATTGTAAACCAAAATAATCTAAAAATTTATCAGTAGTTTTATAAAGTGTTGGATGTCCAGCAACATCTGCCTTACCACAATCACAAACAAGCCCTCTAACAAGTAATTTTCTAAGAGCATAACTGCTATTAACGCCCCTTATTTCATCAATTTGAATTCTCGTAATAGGTTCATTATATGCAATAATAGCAAGAATTTCAAGACCAGCTTGGCTAACAGGACCAGAAGCATAATTATCCGCCATTTTTTTAAAATAATCAGCATACTTACTTTTAGTAACTAATTTATAATTATCACCAAATTTAACTAATTCAAGTCCACTATTAGAAGCATATTTTTGTTTAAGTTCCATAACTAAATCATCTATATTATCAAGTTCTAAAATTTTTTTAATCTCACCTGTACTAATACCATCATCACCAGATAAAAACAATAATCCTTCCAATATTTCACTATAATTCATGAAGTACCTCCCAATAAATAAATATCACAAAAATTAGAATCTTGTTCAATCTTTATCTCATGATTACGCGCTAAATCTAAAATTGATAAAAACGTAACAACTACATAATCTCTTGATTTAATATTAAATAATTCATTAAATAAAACTCTTTTTTTATCAAAAACAACTTTTTTAATTTCTAAACTTCTCTCATAAACAGAATACTCTTTATAAGTAATCTTTGTTTCAATAGGCTTCATATCATTTAAATTTTGTAATACTCTCTCTAACGCTTTCGACAAATCAACAGCGCTACCCAAATTCTTATAATCATCATAACTAATAAACTCATGACAATCACTAGGCATCTTATCATACATAAGACTTCTATCTAAAGCAAGTTTTTTTAAATCTTCACAAACATCCTTATATTGCTTATAATCATAAAGTTTATCAACAATTTCCTCTTTAAATTCTTCATTAACTTCATCAATATCCACACTAGGTAATAATGTTCTTGATTTAAATTCAACAAGTTCAGCTGCCATAACTAAATATTCAGAAGCAATATCCAAATCCATATTTTGCATTTTTGTAATATAATCAAGATATTGTTCTGTTATTCGAGCAATTGAAATATCACAAATATCAATATTATCTTCTTTAATCAAATGAAGCAAAAGATCAAGAGGACCCTCAAAATCATTAATAGTAAAAACCAAAATATCACCTACAAATCAAAACTATGAGGAAGAAGTTCTTCAAGAGTATATTCATGAATACCAAATTCATCAGAATAAGTATAAATTTTAAAATCTAAATCAACATAAGATCTCATAAATTGTCTACAATATCCACAAGGAAATGTCTCTGCATATTTATCATCATTATCACGTTTACCAACAACAAAGATAGCTTTAAAAGCTCTTTCACCATTACTTAAAGCTTTAACAAAAGCACATCTCTCAGCACAAATACTTTGTATACCAGCATTTTCAATATTACAACCAGTATATACTTTATTATCAGTTGTAATTAATGCAGCCCCAACCTTAAAACCAGTATCCGTACAAGCATTTTCTCTAACCTTTTTTGCATATTCAAAAAGTAAATCTTTATTCATATTCTCTCCCAAACCCTATCTCAATAATAATTCTATAATAAATATAACACTTTTTCAACAAAAAAGAAACCATTTTTGAAGTGATATGATAAAAGTAGACAAAGAGAAAAAAAACTCTAGTCTACTTTT
>CAYLJU010000027.1:0-12182 GCA_964384115.1 uncultured Muribaculaceae bacterium
TGTATTTGTGTATTCATGTTATCAACATTCCTTTACTTTCTATATTAATTTTATAATATTTATAAACAAAAATCAACAAAAAAACAAGAATTATCTTGTTTTAACATAATTATAAGAATCCTTACACATATCCTCAAGTGATTTAGAAGGTTTAAAACCTAACTTTTCAAAAGCATAAGTAGCGTCAGCATAACAAGAATCTATATCACCATCACGTCTAGATTTAATTTCATAAGGAACCTTTACATTATTAGCTTTTTCAAAAGCATTAATCATTTCCAAAACACTATAACCATTACCAGTACCCAAATTAAATATATCAAGACCACAATTATTATTAATATCATCAATAGCCTTAACATGACCAATTGCTAAATCAACAACATGAATATAATCCCTTACACCAGTACCATCAATAGTATCATAATCATTACCAAAAACATTCAAATGATCATATTCACCATTTGCTACTCCAACAATAAAAGGCATCAAATTATTAGGTATACCATTAGGATTCTCGCCAATTAAACCAGAAGCATGAGCACCAACAGGATTAAAATACCTTAAAATAACAATATTCCATGAATTATCAGAATTATATAAATCTTTTAAAATATATTCTATAGTAAGTTTAGTTGTACCATAAGGATTAGTAGTACTAAGAGGAAAATCCTCTTTTATCGGTAAAGTATTAGGTTTTCCATAAACAGTCGCACTAGAAGAAAAAATCAAATTTTTGCAATTAAATTCTTCCATAACCTCAAGTAAAGATAAAGTACTATCAATATTATTCCTATAATACATTAAAGGTTTTTCTACACTCTCACCAACTGCTTTATAACCAGCAAAATGAATAACAACATCTATTTTATTTTCACTAAATATTTTCCTTAAAATAGATTTATCACATACATCACCTTCATAAAATTTAAAATCTTTATTTGTAATTTTTTTAACTCTATCAATAACATCTATACTAGAATTAAAAAAATTATCAATTCCAACAACATCATAATTTCGATCAAGTAGTTCAACCAAAGTATGACTACCAATATAGCCAGTACATCCCGTGCACAAAATTCTCATAAATTAACCCTTTCTTATTCCTAAATGCTCATAAGCCTTTTCCGTAACCATTCTTCCCCTAGGAGTTCTCTTTAAAAACCCATTTTGAAGTAAATAAGGTTCATAAACATCTTCAATAGTAGTTTGTTCTTCACCAATAGAAGAACTAATAGCCTCAATTCCAACAGGACCACCATTAAAACGTTCAATAATAGCCTTTAATAAATTATAATCAGTCTCATCAAGTCCTTCTTTATCAACCTTAAGTTTATCAAGAGCATAAGAAGCAACTTCTTTATTTATTATATTTTCATTCATAACACAAGCATAATCACGAACTCTTTTAAATAATCTATTTGCAATTCTAGGAGTTCCCCTACTTCTTTTAGCAACCTCTAAAGCAGCATCCTCATCAATTTCATAATCCAAAACCCTAGACGTTCTTTTAACAATCTGTTTTAATTCATCAATTGTATAATAATTTAGTTTAGAAACAATCCCAAATCGATCTCTTAAAGGACCAGTCAAATCACCAGCTCTCGTAGTCGCACCAACTAAAGTAAAAGGAGGTAAATCAATTTTAATTGATCTACTAGAATTATCTGTACCAACAACAATATCAATTGTAAAATCTTCCATTGCTGAATATAAAATTTCCTCAACAAATCTAGGAATTCTATGTATTTCATCAATAAATAAAACATCGCCTTGTTCTAAAGTAGACAAAACAGCTGCTAAATCACCTGTCTTTTCAATAGCTGGACCACTAGCAGTTTTAATATTAGTACCAAGTTCATTTGCTATAATATTAGCAAGCGTTGTTTTGCCTAAACCGGGAGGACCATACAAAAGTGTATGATCAAGTGTTTCACCCCTCATTTTAGCAGCTTTAATAAAAATCTTTAAATTTTCTTTAACCTCACTTTGACCAACATATTCATCAATTGACTGTGGCCTTATATTTTCTGGTTCAATCTCATTTTCTAATTTCTCACCATTTAAAACATCATTCATATATTCCCCCTAACTATTTTTTTAAAAGCAACTTTAAAGAATCCTTTATCTGATCACCTATAGACTTAGAATCATCAACATCTTTAATAACTCTATTTATATCACTACTTTTATAACCCAATCCTTTTAAAGCTTCTTCTAATTCCTCATTAACCTTTTTATCTTCTTTAGTCATAACAAGTTTACCTTTTAAATCAAGAATTATTTGTCTAGCAACCTTATCACCAATTTTAGGAAATTTTTTCAAATATAAAATATTTTCTCTCTCAATAGCATCAACTAAACCATCAATAGATCCACTTCCAAGCATCGGAAGAGCCATTTTACAACCCAATCCCTTTACATCTATAAGTTTAAGAAACATATTTTTTTCTTCTAAAGATTTAAACCCATACAAACTAATCTCATCTTCTCTTACATATTGATAAACAAATATTTTAACATTTTCATTTTCTTTAAAAATATAAGAATTAGGAGTATAAATTTTATATCCTATTCCATTATTATCAACAACTATATAAGTTGATTCTATTATACTAACATTCCCACATATATAATCATACATAAATCACCTTTTATTTTTTATCATATACGCTAATATATAATATTCAAAAATTGCGAATATAATAATATATACGCCCATCAAAATAAGTTCTAACGTACTATTAGTATAATGATCAATTATACTAGGTAATGAAGCTGGTATATATTTATTTACAAATGCTGAAAAACCACCTAAATATTTACCATAAAAACTACTAATAGCATTAAGTACTCTAAGTAAAATATCAAAAGCACATATAAAATACACGATTCTTTTAAAACCTTTCAAAAAGAAACAAGCAACAATAATTATTGCTAAAACAATTATTACATCTAACATACTATCCTCCATATTCTATTATAAATTGATCCTCAATATCAAGTATTAATTTTTTAACAATTTCATTCTCAATAAAAACAGTAATTTTTTTAATAAAACCATTTATATTATATATATAACTATTACCACTATTTACATAATCTTTATCTATAATTAATTTATATATATTGTTAGGCATAATTATATTTTCAATATTCTTTATTTCATCAACATCTATATCATCATAAAATATATTTGATTCACTATAACCATTAACAACATAATCTTTATAATATATCGTATAATAATTATCACTTAAACTATAATCATAAAGTATTTTATTAATATTTTTTTTATTACTAATAATTTTAACATCTTCTTCATCAACAATATTATTAAAATTTCTATACTCAAAATTAGGATTATAAATTAAAAATAAAATCAAAATGAAAATAATACCACAAACAAGATATATCATATTTCTCATTTGTACATTACTTAATATTAATTTAATTTTTTCTTTCATATTAAAGTATTACCAACAAGTTCGTTTTTATGACCATTTATAAAATCCTTAGCATTTTGTTTTTTCTTACCCTCAAGTTGCACTTCTTTTAAAATAATCTCACCATCTAAACACTTAACACCAATACCATCATCATACAAACAAACAATTTCTCCATTTTTTTTATCAGAATATTTCTTATCACCAACTTCACTTTTCCATACTTTTAATATTTTATTATTAAAAATAGTATAAGCACCAGGATAAGAATTTAATCCTCTTATCTGATTAAATATTTCATGACTTGTTTTATTAAAATCTATTTTTTCATCTTCCCTACTAATATTATAACCATATGTAGCTTCTAAATTATTTTGTTTTATTCTATTTATATTTCCACTTACTATTTTAGGTATAGCATCTAAAATTAAATCACGCCCCATAATAGATAACCTATCATGTAATGTTTCGGTCGTATCTTCTAAAGAAATCTTAGTAGAACTTTGTAATATAATATCGCCTTCATCCATTTTTTCATTCATATACATAATAGTAATACCCGTTTTATCATAACCATCAATTATAGCATGATGAATTGGTGCTCCTCCTCTTAATTTAGGTAAAAGCGAAGCATGAATATTAATCGCACCATAACGTGGAAAATCTAAAAGTTCCTTTGGAATAATTTGACCATAAGCACATGTAATTATCATATCAGGATTCAAATCAAGTATTTCTTGATATTCTTTACGTACCTTCACAGGTTGTAAAACCTTAATATTATGAGATTCTGCAATTTTTTTAATTGCAGGTTCCAAAACCTTATTATTTGATATCCTATCTGGCTGTGTTACAACAGCTATAACATTATAATTTTCAATAAGTGCTTCTAGTATTGGAACACTAAAAAGAGGTGTACCCATAAAAACTATCTTAACATCCATTAAAATCTACCTCCAATAAACATTTTAACACATATTAATTTTTTTTCATATCTTTTTTAAAACAAAAAAGAATACTTTTATAATCTTATAGGATTAAATTCAAGTATTACCTTTGTTTTACTTTCTCTATAATTATTATTAATATAATTAATTTTATCAGCAATTAACTTATATTCTTTATATTTTATAATTATTTGAACACAATATATATTATTTATTTTAGGTATCATAGCAGTAGAAGGACCTAAAACACTAATATTTTTAATATTATTTAAATAATCAACAATTTTATTTCCTTCATCAAAACATTTATCTAAATTCTTATCTTGAATTTTAATAAGTAAAATATCACAAAAAGGAGGATAATTTAATTCTTTTCTAATCTTCATTTCCATATTATAAAAACTATTATAATCATTTAATGCAGCAAGCCTTATACTATAATGATCAATATTGAACCCTTGAATAATAACATCACCCTTTTTATTACTTCTTCCCGATCTACCAGCAACTTGATTTAAAAGTTGAAAAGTACGTTCTCCACTTCTAAAATCCGGAATATTAAGACTGGCATCTCCATTAATAACTCCAACAAGTGTTACATCTTTAAAATCAAGACCCTTCGCGATCATCTGTGTTCCAATTAAAATATCATATTCATGTTCTTCAAAAGATTTAATAATTTTTTCATGTGAACCTTTCTTACTAGTAGTATCAACATCCATCCTAACAACTCTAGCATTAAACATATCATTTACAATTTCTTCTAACTTTTCTGTTCCAAAACCAAAAGATTTTAAATTTTTAGAATGACATTTAGGACAAATAATAACATCACTTTTTTCATAATTACAATAATGACATTTAAGTTTATTATTAGACTTATGTTTTACTAAAGGAATATCACAATTAGGACATTTTATCGTATTACCACAATCATAACAAACTAAACTAGTAGTATATCCCCTTCTATTAAGTAAAATAATAACTTGTTCATGATTATTTAATCTCTCTATTATTTTTTCCTTAAGTTTACTTGAAATAATAGTATTTCCTTTTTTAAATTCATCTCTCATATCAACAAGTTCTACATTTGGTAATTGCCTATTAACACGATTCTTAATTTCTACTAGTTTATAAATACCAAGTTTAGCCCTTGTATAGCTTTCAATTGATGGTGTTGCACTTCCAAGTACAACTAAGGAATTATGCTTTTTAGCCCTAAATAAAGCTATATCAATAGCATTATAAGTAGGAACATTTTCTTGATGATAACAACTAGAATGTTCTTCATCAATTACTATTAATCCAATATTAGTAAATGGTGCGAATATCGCACTTCTTGCACCAACTACAATACTAACTTCCCTTTTTTCAATCCTTCTCCATTCATCATATCTTTCACCATCAGATAATCTACTATGTAAAATTGCAACATTATCTTTAAATCTTGATTTAAAAATATTTGTTAATTGCGGAGTTAAACTAATTTCTGGAACTAAAACAATTACTTCTTTTCCATCTTTTAAAACATTTTCTATTATATTCATATATACTTCTGTTTTACCAGATCCCGTAACCCCATGTAATAAAAATGGTTTAAACTTTTTTTCTTTAGTTATTTCTAAAACAGCATTTTCTTGTTCACTATTAAGTATATTTTTTTTATATTCTTTTACATCATTTTTAACAAGTCTATTAACTTCTTCTTTAAATTCTTTCAAAAAACCATCTTTTATTAATTGATTAACAGCATAATTTGAAATACTATTTACATCATTTTTTAAAACTTTACCATTTTTTTTAACATAATCATAAACTTCTTGCTTTTTACCTTTAAATATTCCTTCTTTTTCAATCAAAACATAAGTTTCATATTTTATATTAACTCTACTTCCATTTTTTGCTTTTAATGCCTTTGGAAGCATAGTTTGATAAGCACTTGATAAAGTGCACAATGTTTTTTTTGTTATATATTTACCAAGTTCAATCATTTCAAGATTCAAAACTGGTTTTTCATCAATCAAACTTATTATGTCTTTTACAGAATAATCTGGTTTTATATTATTAACTTCAACAACAAAACCTTCTAATTGCATTTTTCCAAAAGGAACAAGAACTCGCATTCCCACTAAAACATTTAATTTAGGAGGAATACTATATGTAAAAATTTTATCTATATTTTTATTACTAATTTCAATAACAACACCTGCAAACATACATCCTCCTATATTATAAAAAGTATATTTCTATACTTTTTTACTTCCTGATTTTCGTTCTTCTTTAGCTTTTAATCTATCAATAATTAAATCAGCCAATACTACTGCAACATTATCACTTTTACAAGCTTTTTCTGCTAAATAATAATTTCCATGATATAAATATTCTAAAATAGCATGCAATATTTTTTCTGTTTTTATACCTTTTATATTATCATTAGCTAAAAATTGGTTTGAAATAAATAAAACAAAATTATCGTAATTCATATTATAATAAAATGTTTTTTCTAAATAATCTAAATAATAATTTGCTATTTCCGAAATTGCATCTTCTTCTTTATCCAAATCATTTAAACGTCTCTGCATAGCTAAATTTGCAATTATATAATAACCTGTATAATCTATAAATAAAGCATCAATATCACGTTCAGAATAACTTGGATATAATTGTTTAATTATTTTATTTTGAATCAAAGTCATAGAATGATTGCCTTGAATTCTTTGATTTTTAATTATAGAAGCTAAGTCATGATTACCTTTATCGTATTCCATTTTAAGATAATTCAAATAATGATCAACACTTATATTTTCAGTTTCTTTTAAACGTGAAATTTCATCAGCATAAATACTATTAACAAACTTTTCTATAGCTACACTTATATTATTTACTTCACCAACTTTCTTTTTAACTATATTTAAAACATCAGTCGGAGTCAAATTAGAACATAATTCTGATCTATAATCACGATTTCTATCATTTCCTCTAGTAAAAAAATTAGGATTAGAATTACATATATATTCATATAAAGCCCTTTTAACTTGGGTAATATTATATTTTTCTTTAGTAACACGCATAGCTTCAAAAAGAAATTCATCATCCTTATTAGGATCATTTTCCATATTACAAATACTAGCAAACGACAAATCTTTAAATAATTTAGATCCTATTTCATAAATCATTTTGCGATCAGCATTAGACTCATTAGCTGCCTTTTGCTTCAAATAATTTGTAAAATTATTTACATCTAACATCATACCTCTATTTAAGCATGAAGCAATAACTACACAAAGTTCCATGTTATATGAGAGATCTCCATCCCTAGCAATACCAACACCTCTATAATTAAATGTAAGTGGGCTAACAGGATTTAAAGCTTTTCTTATATTTTCATCACTACTTATAAAATCAATTATTCTATCAGCATCTTTTTGATTAGAAACTCTAATAACAACATTATCATTTCGAATTACTTTAGCAACTTTAGAATAATGCATAATATTATTAGATCTAATAAATTCAAATATTCTAGTAACATTTTCATCTAAATTATGTTTTTTTAAAGGAACATATATTTTAATTGCATCTTTACCATTAAAACCAGGATTTATAAACTGACAAAAATATCTAAAATTATCTGTTCTAAGAGCATGAATACCTGGTCTTGTTTTAAATCTTTCAATCCAAATATTGAATAAATTTTCAACACTATCTTTTTCTATAACCCCATAATTAATTAAAACTGTATAAACCATATCAGAAGTAATTTCAAAATCATGATTATTTAACTTATTAAATTTATATAATTTATTTAAATATTCAAAAAAATTACTTGCATATTCCTTATCCATTCTCATTAACCTCTTTTATAACTTCCGTCAAATCCATAGTATTATCCGAGTCATCCATAACA
The DNA here is from genome assembly GCA_964384115.1 of uncultured Muribaculaceae bacterium. Classification (GTDB taxonomy): domain Bacteria; phylum Bacillota_I; class Bacilli_A; order RF39; family UBA660; genus CAG-884. The sequence goes on from CAYLJU010000027.1 coordinate 8,301, forward strand.
TTTGTTTCAATCTCATCTTCAGAAACAATTTTAATTTCTTTGCCATCTAAATCATACATATCTATCACCAGCATAATGATAACACATTTTACATTTTTTGACAATAAAAATATATCAGACAAAATATTTTAAAAGGTAACTTCAAAAATGAACAAAAATATAGTATAATTATATAGGTGATAAACATGAACTATCCAAAAGGAATAGTAAAACCACAACACAATTCAATTAACTATAGTAATAGAGGAATGAATTTAGAATCTGATTTAAATACAACATGTCAGTATTATTTAATTAATGATATAGCTATTATATATAAGAAACCAACACCAATAACAATAAGTAAAGTTGATTATACAAACAAAAATGATGCTGTTATCAAAGAAGGACATTTTAGAATACCATCCACAACAGATTATAATGGAATATATAAAGGCAAGTATATAGATTTTGAAGCCAAAGAAACCAAATGTGAAAATTTTCCTTTAAGAAACATTCATGAACATCAAATAAAACATTTACGTTCAATCGTAAAACATGGAGGTATTGGTTTTTTAATAATAAGATTTACAACCAAAAATGAAACCTTTTATCTAAAAGCAGAAGATCTATTTGAATTTATAGATAATAATAAAAAATCAACAATCCCCCACTCTTACTTTGAAAAAAAAGGATATCTAATAAAAGATAAATATAATCCTCGCTGTGATTTTTTGAAAATTATTGAATATCTATATTTTGGAGGTAACAATGCATAAAATTAAAGTTTTTTTTAAAAACATTTTAGAAAAGATAAAAAAAAGCTACTATATATCTTATGAATTTATACTAGAAAATAAAATATATTTTATAATCGGATTAAGTTCAATATTATTATTTATAATACTATTATTTTTCCTAAAATGGTATATAAGTTTGATAATAACACTAATAATTGATATAATAACAATATTAGTATGCTGGAAACGAGGTATGTTTGTGAAAAAGAAAAAAAGAATAAATGAAACAAAAAAAACAAAAATAAAAAAAATAAAAAAGAAAACTGAACCAACCTATAAAAAAATTTTAAGATACATTCTCATATTTTTCTGTATTTTATTTCTAATTGGATTAGTTGCTGTAGGAGCTTTCTTTACCTACATAGTTACAACAACCGAAAAATTTGATGAAAAAAAATTATATAAAACAGAAGCAACTATACTATATGATAAAGACGGAAATGAATTTGCGAGAATTGGTGCAGAAAATCGTGAAAAAATAACTTATGATGAATTATCAGAAGTATTAGTTGATGCAATTATCGCAACAGAAGACTCAAGATTCTTCCAACATAATGGTGTAGACATACCACGATTTGCAAAAGCAACCATTGGACAATTATTAGGACATCAAGCAGGTGGTGCATCTACCCTTACAATGCAAATAGCTAAAAACAATATAAACGGTACAGAAGCAAGTGGAATAAAAGGTATCATACGTAAATTTAAAGATGTGTATGTATCAGTATTTCAAATAGAAAAAAGTTACACAAAACAAGAAATAATTGAATTATATGTAAATGACACCCTATTAGGATCTAGTGCATATGGAGTTGAACAAGCATCAAAAACATATTTTGGAAAAAGCGCTAAAGATTTAAATTTAGCAGAAGCATCCCTATTAGCAGGATTATTCCAAGCACCAAATGCCTATAATCCATTTAAAAATCCTGAAGGAGCAACAGCAAGAAGAAATCAAGTTTTATACTTAATGGAATTACATGGATATATTACTAATGAAGAAGCTGAAATAGCCAAATCAATACCAGTTGAAAGTCTATTAGTTGAAAATAAAGCAGATAGTTCTGAATATCAAGCATTTATAGATACTGTTGTTGATGAAATATACACATATACTGCACAAAATAGTCCTGATGGCAAAGGAATTAACCCATATAATACATCACTTGAAATATATACAACAATGGATCTAAAAAAACAAGATGCTATAAATAAAATATTTAATGGTGAAACATATAAATGGGAAAATGACAAAGTTCAAGCCGGTAGTATTGTTATAGATGTTAATACTGGTGCAATCGTTGCTGTTGGAGCCGGTAGAAACAGAACTGGTGTATGGACATATAATTATGCAACTGATATAAAAAGACAAATTGGATCAACCGCAAAACCTTTATATGATTATGGTCCTGGTATTGAATACAATAACTGGTCAACATATTACCCATTCGTAGATGAAGCTCATGGTTATTCATCAGGAGTTCAAATTTCAAACTGGTATGCAGGATATGTTGGACTTACTACTTTAAGAGATTGTGTTGTCAACTCACGAAATATTCCTGCATTAAAAGCCTTCCAATCAGTAAAAAATTCTAATATAAGAGAATTTGTTACCAACTTAGGATTGAATCCAGAATATGAAGGAACAGATAAATATATACATGAAGCCCATTCAATTGGTGCATATGGTGATGGTGTAAATAGTGGTGAATCACCACTTACTATGGCAGCTGCCTATGCAGCATTCGCTAATGGTGGATATTATAATTCACCTCATAGTTTTACAAAATTTATCTACCGTGAAACAGAAGAAGTAGTTGAAAATAAAACTACAACAAGAAAAGCAATGAGTACTCAAACAGCTTATATGATGACAAGTGTTCTTAAAAGTACAGCATCAACATATGGATACTTAACAAGAAATTTAACTGGAGAATATGCTGCTAAAACAGGTACTACCAACTTTGATGGAAAAACTATTTCTAGATACAATATGAAAGCAGGCGCTGTTAATGATTTATGGGTAGCTGGATATAATTCAGAATACGCAATTTCTGTTTGGTATGGTTATCCAAAACTAGATGGTTATGCAGATAAAGGATATTATAATACATTTGCAAGTGCTGAAAATGCTAGATTATGGGCTGCAATAGCAAAAAACATGTTTAGTAAAAATACAAAATTCAATATTCCTAGTAATGGTGTTGAAACAGTTGCTGTTGAAAAAGATACATATCCAGCAAAACTTGCAAGTGAGTATACTCCAAAAGAATTTATTGTTAATGAACTATTTAAAGCTGGTACTGCTCCAACTGAAACATCTGACCGCTTTAATAGATTAAATGATGTTACTTCATTACAAGTTAATGTTTCTAATCTAAAAGCAACACTTTCTTGGGATCCAATTGCAACTCCTAAATATCTTGATACTGAATATTTAAAAACATATTTTGCAAGTATTTATAAAAGTAAAAATGATCAAGAAAAATTTCTAAAAAGAAGAATCGATTTAAATAATAAAACAATTGGTGGAATTATATATAATATATATATTAAAAATGAAAATGGTGAGCTTATTAATATAGGTTCAACCAAAGGAACATCATTTGAATACAAAATTAGTGGTCCAACAACATTTATTGTAAAATCAGCATATGAATTATTTACAACAACATATGGAATAGATAATAGTAGTATTGGTACAGAAATTACAGCTAATTTTAGCGCTTCCCTTATTACATCTTCATTAAAAGGTGATTCAAAAATAGAAATCAATAAAGGTGAACAATATAATGAACAAGGTATTAATGTTTATGAAAATGGAATTGATGTTAATTCTTCATCATATACATTAAATATAAAATATTATTTAAAAGAAGATTTAGACAATCCTATAACTGATATTAATACTAACAATGTTGGTAAATATAAAATAAAATATGAAATATCATATGGTACATATAATAATGTATTATGGCGCGATCTAGAAATTAAAGAAAACGGAGATTAATCCGTTTTTTTTATAAATACATTATAAAAGGATGATTTTGAACTGAACCCCAAAAGTTGGACAGTTTATAAATAGTTTCTAATTAGAGGATTG
>CAYLJU010000028.1:0-11431 GCA_964384115.1 uncultured Muribaculaceae bacterium
AGTTTAGATTTAAGTAGTTTTAATACATCAAATGTAACTACTATGGAAGGTATGTTTAATGGTTGTTCATCCTTAACAAGTTTAGATATAAGTTGTTTTAATACATCAAATGTAACAAATATGCAACAAATGTTTGCTTATTGTTCATCTTTAACAAGTTTAGATTTAAGTAGTTTTAATACATCAAATGTAACAAATATGAGTTTTATGTTTAGCGATTGTTCATCCTTAACAAGTTTAGATTTAAGTAGTTTTAATACATTAAATGTTACTGATATGAGGTATATGTTTAGCAATTGTTCATCCTTAACAAGTTTAGATTTAAGTAGTTTTAATACATCAAATGTAACTAATATGAATAGTATGTTTAGGAATTGTTCATTCTTAACAACAACAATAAATATAATGAGTACAGGTGTTACTGATTATGGCTATATGTTTAATCTTGCTGCAACTGCTTCTGGTGCCCAAATAACAGTAAATTATATAGCTGATGCAAGTGCATTAGTTGATAATATGATTGCAACAAAATCAGAAACATCTAATGTCGTAAAAGGAAGTCAAATATAAAGTAATTCTTTATGAGTTACTTTTTCTTTATATTGAAAAATATTATATTTTTATGTATAATTATAATGGTGATAAAGATGCATAGAAATACGTATGTAGAAATTGATTTAAAAAATATAGCTAATAATGTAAAAAATATAATTAAAAATTATGATTATAAGTATTATATTGGTGTTGTTAAAGGTAATGCTTATGGACATGGTTATGGAATAATAAATACATTAATAGAAAATGGAATAAATTATTTAGCAGTTGCTAATTTAGATGAAGCATTAGAAATAAGAAAAATTAATAATAAAATAGGTATTTTATGTTTAGAACCAATTGATAAAAAGTATTTAGAAATATGTGCAAATGAAAATATTTCAATCTGTATTTTTTCTAAAAAATATTATGATGAAATTAAAAATATAAAATATAAATTAAAATGTCACTTAAAATTAGATACAGGAATGAATAGATTAGGACTTGATAATAAAGAAGATGTTGATTATTTTTATGAAGATATAAAGAAAAATTCTAATCTTTATTTAGAAGGAATATTCACACACTTTGCAACAAGTGGAGAATATGATAAAAATTATGATAATCAAGTATTAAAATTTAAAGAATTAACAAGTGATATAGATTTAAACAAAATTGATATAGTTCATATTGATAGAAGTGTAACAATGTGTAGACATGATAAATTAGAGTTTACTAATGGTGTTAGACTTGGAATAATTATGTATGGATTTGAAGTAATGCATAAACAAAGTAATACATTAAAAAATAAACTTAGAAATATAAAATGGAATTATATAAGAAAAAAAGAAAATATAAGTTTAGTAAAACCATATAAAAAAATTGAACTTAAACCAGCCTTTAAATTAATAAGCGAAGTATTTATGGTTAGAAAAGTAAAGAAAGGCGAATATGTTGGATATGGAACAATATATAAAGCTGATCATGATATGTATGTTGCAATAGTAGATATTGGTTATGGTGATGGAATAAGTAAAAGAAGATATAACTCTAAAATGGAAATAAATGGTAAATTATATAATGTAATAGGTGATATATGCATGGGAATGAGTTTTTTAGAAGTTGATGAAACTGTTAAAGAACATGATAAAGTAATAGTAATAGGAAATGATGTTAGTATAAGATATGTTGCATCTCATATCCATACAAGCATATATGAAGTTATGTTAATGATAGATAGAAATATAGAAAGAAGGTATAAATAATGCATAAAATATTGCTTTTAGGATCTGATATAAACGTATATTATATGGCAAGATGTTATCATGAATTATATCATGAAAAAGCAGATGTTTTGGGAAAAGAACCAATGAGATTTACAGATGGATCTAATATTATAAATATATCTTATAATGAAAAATTAAGACAAAAAAATGATTTTTTAAAAATATTAGTTGATTATTATAAAAAACATTATAATGGAGAAAAAGTATTACTTGTACCTTGTCATGATGTTTATGTAAGATTAGTAGTTGAAAATGAAAAAGAATTAAAAAAGTATTATACTTTTAATTGTCCAACAGAAAAAATAATGGATAGTTTTTTAGTAAAAGAAAAATTTTATGAAACATATAAGAATAGTGGATTAGATTTTCCAAATACATATTTTTATGATATTAAAAAGAAACTTGAAATACCAAAAGAATTTAGATATCCATTAATATTGAAACCAGGTGATGGATTATTATATTATAGACATCATTTCAGTAATCAAGCTAAAGTATATAGATTAAATTCATTAGAAGAAGTAGAAAATGTAGTTTCTCAAATTAAAGAATCTGGATATGATGGAAATTTAATTATTCAAGAATATATAGAAGGTGATGATACTAATCTATTTGATAGTGTTTTCTATGTAAATAGTCATGGTAAAACTGAACTTTCAACATTTGCTCAAATAGGTTTACAAGAACATGGACCAACTGCATTAGGAAATTGTACAGTTTTAATCAATAATTATAATCAATATGGCAAAACTGAAGAAATGGTAAAAAAATTAAAAAAATTTTTGGAAGATATTGGTTATACAGGATTTGCAGAATTTGATTTAAAATACGATCCAAGAGATCAAAAATTTAAAGTACTTGAAATTAATCCAAGACAAGCAAGAAGTAGTTATTATTTAGCTGGTTGTGGATATAATTTAGTTCATTATTTAATTGATGATTTATTTGAAAATAAGGAACATGAATATAAATTTATAGATAAAGTATTACTTTTATCGATGGTTCCTAAATATGTAATAAAAAAATATATTGTTAATAATAAATATAGAAAAAAAGCTTTAAGTTTATATAATAAACATGTTGATCCTTTAACATATAAAGGTGATACTGGAATAAAGCATAGAATTTATTTAATAACAAGAAAAATACAATATATAAGAAAATATAGAAAATTTAAGTGGTGAAATATGTGTGGATTTACAGGATTTATAAGTAAAAAAAATAAAAAAGAAAAAATAATTAAAGAAATGAATGATACTATTATTCATAGAGGACCTGATGAAGAAGGATATTATGTTGATTCTGATATTGCTTTAGGTTTTAGAAGACTTTCTATAATCGATTTAAAAGGTGGAGATCAACCATTATATAATGAAAATAAAGATTTAGTTATTAATTTTAATGGTGAAATTTATAATTTTTTAGAATTGAAAGAAGAATTAATTAAATGTGGACATAAGTTTAGAACTAAATCTGATACAGAAGTAATAATTCATGGTTATGAAGAATATGGTTATGATGTTGTAAAAAAATTAAGAGGAATGTTTTCATTTGTTATATGGGATATTAAAAATAAAAAATTATTTGGAGCAAGAGATCCTTTTGGTATAAAACCATTTTATTATTATAAAAAAGATGATAAATTTATATTTGGTTCAGAAATAAAAAGTTTTATTAAATGTCCTGATTTTGAAAAAAAATTAAATAAAAAAATACTTAAAAATTATTTGGTTTTTCAATATTCTCCTTTAGAAGAAACATTTTTTGAAAATACATATAAACTTATGCCTGGATATTATTTTGTTTATGAAAATGGTAATTTTGAAAAAACTAAATATTTTGAAATAGAATATAAAAATGATAATAATAATATAGATGAAATTGTTGATGGAATTAATAACATCATGAAAGATAGCATTGAACACCATAAAATAAGTGATGTTGAAGTTGGATCTTTTCTATCTAGTGGTGTAGATTCTAGTTATATAGTAAGTAACGCTAATGTAAATAGAACATATACTGTAGGATTTGAAGGAGAAGGTGGATTTAATGAAATAAATGATGCTAAAGATTTATCAAATTTATTAGGTATTGAAAATACAAATCAATTAATCACGCCAGAAATGTTTTTTGATGCTGTTCCTAAAGTTCAATATTACTCAGATGAACCACATGCTAATTTATCAGCTGTTCCTTTATATTATTTAGCAAAACTTGCAGCTAAAGATGTTAAAGTTGTTTTATCTGGAGAAGGCGCGGATGAATTATTTGGTGGATACTTTTTATATGATACTCCTAAAGAATATGAAAAATATAATAAAATACCTTTTGGTATTAGAAAAATTATTAAAAATTTAGTTGTTCATTTTCCTAATTTTAAAGGTAAACATTTTTTAATTCAAGGTGGATCAAGCATTAATGATTCTTATATAGGTCAAGCTTTTATTATGGATAATGATGAAGCAAATAGTTTATTAAAAGATGAATATAAATCTGATTTAAAATATCAAGATATTACAAAAGATAAATACAATGATGTAAAAAATAAAGATGATGTTTTAAAGAAAATGTATTTAGATATGAATTTTTGGCTTCCATCAGATATTCTACTTAAAGCAGATAAAATGACAATGGCTTCTTCGCTTGAACTTAGAGTACCTTTTTTGGATAAAGAAGTTTTTGAATATAGTACCCATATTGGGGTACCATATATTGTAAATAATCATGTTACAAAATATGCATTTAGAAAAGCGGCATCAAAAACTGTTCCAAAGGAATGGTCAACTAGACCTAAACTTGGATTTTTAGTACCTTTTAAGAATTGGCTTAAAGAAGATAAATATTATAATATTGTAAAAAATGTTTTTAATAAAGATTATGTTGATGAATTTTTTAATAAAGAAAAAATAAATAAATTATTAGATAATCACTATAATGGAAAATGGAATAATGCAAGAAAAATATATACGATTTATACATTTTTAGTTTGGTATGGTATTTACTTTGGGGAGGAAAAATGAAAAAAATAAGTGATTTAATTGAAAATTGTAATTTGGATTTAGAGATAGATAATTTAAATGATGATTCTAGGAATATAAAAGAAAATGGTCTTTTCTTTGCAATAAAAGGTTTAGAAAACGATGGAAATAAATATGTTGATAGTTCTATTAAAAATGGAGCTGTTGCTGTTGTAACAGAAGAAGATATAAATTGTAGTGTTCCGGTTATTAAAGTTGATGATTCACAATATACATATAATAATGCTTTAAATAAGTTTTATGATAATCCTTTAGAAAAATTAAAAATTATTTCAGTTACTGGTACTGATGGCAAAACTACTGTTTCAGAAATTTTATATCAATTATTAAATAATTATGATAAAACAGGTTATATTGGTACAAATGGAATTAAGTATAAAAAATTTAAAATGGATAATGAACATACTACACCTATGCCTGATGTTTTATTTAAGGCATTTAATGAATTTAGAAATTTAGGTTGTAAGTATGTTTCGATGGAATCATCATCAGAAAGATTATTTACAAGAAAACTTGATTGTGTTAATTTTGATGTTGCTATTTTTACTAATTTGACAAGAGATCATTTAGATACTCATAAGACAATGGAAAATTATGCTTTAGCTAAAGCTATTAGTTTTGAACAATTAAAAAAAGATGGCCTTGGGATTGTTAATTATGATGATCCTTATAAAGAGTATTTTATTGATAAATGTAATGGTGAGTGTTTAACTTATTCTTTATCTAATAGTGATGCTGATATTTATGCTAGTAATATTGTTGTTAGATATAATAGACTTGAATTTGATATTAATGGTATTTATGGTCACCATCATATTATTTCTCATATATCTGGAGAATATAATGTTTATAATTTGATGTGTGCGATTCTTTGTTTGAGACATTTTGGTTATGATATTAAGAGTATTATTAGAAATATTGCTTTAATTAAACCTATTGATGCTAGACAATGTTTAATTAAAACGAATTTTGGTTTTAGTGTTATGATTGATTATGCTCATACGGCTAATGCATTTAGAAATTTATATAAGTATATGAAAAATAATTTTTCTGGTAATGCAATAGTTGTTGTTGGTGCTGGGGGTTCTAGAGATAAACGAAGAATGATTGATATGGCTAATTTTTGTACAGAAAATGTTTATTATTCATATTTTACAATTGAAGATGCTAGATATGATGATCCTAATGAATTACTTAAAGAAATGGTTAGTGAAGTTAAAAATAATAATTATGAATTGGAAATTAATAGAGATAGCGCTATTAAAAAGGCCTTAATGAATGCTAAAGCAGGAGATATGGTTTTTATTCTTGGTAAAGGTTTTGAAAAGTATCAAGTTACTAATGGTAAGCTTGTTGCTAGACCTAATGATTTAGAATCATGCAAAAAAGTTTTAAAAACTATGGAAAAAGAAAAGGTTAGTTAAATATTGGAATTTTGTGATTATAAAAGAGGTTAAAATTGACCTCTTTTATATGTTGTTTAACTTTTATATGAATTATTGTGTACAGGTTATATTTTTGCTAATTAAGTATATAAAATATAAAAAAAATCAAAGATATGTTATAATAATGGTGTGGAGATGGTTATTGTATGAAATGTACTTTAATGAATAAGAATACAGAGGTATTAGTTGCAGAATATAATGATGTATTAAAAGTTTTTACTGAAATATATGAAATTAAAAATATGGATTATGCACCTCTTATTTTATTTAATAACTACAGTAAAGATAAAAATATTATTTCTGTACTTACAGATTGGTTTAAGGGAAGAGGTATTCCTTCTTGGAGAGATGATTTGGATTTATTACTTGCAAAATTGAATATTACTTCTCCAGATGAATTATTGGATAAAGCATTTGGACTTTCATTATCTGATCAGTATTGGGTAAAAGAAACTAATTCTAATTTAGAATATAAAGATATTAATTTTTTTGACCATGATTTTAAGGATTTGGAATTTACTAATGCAACATTTGGTAATGAAGAAGATAATAGTACAAAAATTAGTTTAATATCTCCAAATAATACTACTGATGGTAGATTAAAGAAAACGTGGATAATTGAAAATGGCAAACGATATTTATTAAAAGGTGGTTACAAAAATGAAGTTATGCAACCTTTTAATGAGGTTTTAGCTAGTATGATATGTGAAAAATTGGGATTTGATCACGTTAAATATACACTGGATATTGTAAATGATAAAGTAGTATCTAAATGTGAGTGCTTTATTAATGAAAATACAGAATTTATAACTGCACATCAGATATTAAGTTGTATAGTTGAAAAAGAAGATGCTTATGAAGAATATATTAAGATTTTAGAGAGTAAGGGAATTGATAATGTTCGTTTAAAGTTAGAAAATATGTTTATACTTGATTATTTAATATTAAACGAAGATAGGCATTTAAATAATTTTGGAATTATTAGAGATGTTAATACTTTAAAGTGGATAGATGTGGCACCGATATTTGATAATGGTCAGTCTTTAAATATATTGGATTATAATGATGAAGAACTTGTTATTAATGGACAAGGAAGATTTTTCTATAATGTTGATGATTTTGATTTAATTATTTCAAAAATTAAAAATATGAAAAGATTTGATTTATCTAATTTAAATAGTGTTGTTTATGAATTTGATGAATTATTGCATAAATATAAGAAAATAACTAGAATGACGGATAGAAGGATTAATAAGATTTGTACTTTATTAATGAGTAGAATAAATAAGTTAAAAAAATTTCAATAAAATTTAATTGTTAATTAATTTTTAAATATTTTGTATAATAATTTTGGTAAAAGAATTAGGGGTGAATGGAGTTAGTTCAATAGAGCTTAGAAACAAAATCTAAGTTCTTTTTAATTTTTAAATAATTTATTTTTAAAGTGCAATTATGTAGTTTTAAAGTGCAAAATTTGCACTTTGAAATTGTATATTTTCTTAAAAAATGGTATAATATTAATAGTTGGGAGGAACTATTATGAGCCAAAAAAATTGGAATTTAGAATTATTTGAATATATTAAAGTAGGAGAACCAGAGAAGAAGGAAAAGGCTAAAGCTTGGGAAACAGCGATTGGGTTACAAGATGTTGATGGACTAAAACCTTCTAAGTATTTAATAGATACTGCAAAAGAACATATAGAAGGAAATATTAATATAGAAGAAGTAGAAAATAGAATAAATCAATATTATAAAGTTTTAGATAAAAGAAAAACAGAAGAAACGGAAAATACTGAGGAAGCAGATAAAGTTGCTGTAAGAATAACAGAAATATTAAGTGATAAATCGTTTAATTTTAATCCTACTGAACTAATAAGCATACACCAAAGATTATTTTCTGGTTTATATAAACATGCTGGAAAAATAAGAGATTACAATATTGAAAAAGAAGAATGGGCATTAAAAGGTGATACAGTTATATATGCTTCATATGAAACCATTATGGACTCATTACAATATGATTTTGAGCAAGAAAAAAATTTTTCATATAAAGATTTATCGTTAGATGAATCAATAAAACACTTGTGTCGTTTCACATCAAATATTTGGCAAGTGCATCCATTCTGTGAGGGAAATACGAGAACAACAGCTGTATTTATTATTAAGTATTTAAGAACATTTGGTTTTGATGTTAATGATGATGTATTTGCTAAGCATTCATGGTATTTTAGAAACTCATTAGTAAGAGCTAATTACAAAAAGTTTGATAGTAATATTTTTGAAGATATTTCATTCTTAGAAAAATTCTTTTATAACTTATTAACCGATTCTAAATATGAATTAAAAAATAGATATACGCACATTGATTATGACCAAAGTGCAAATCAAGATGATTCAAAGTGCAATAATTGCACTTTAGAAGAACAAGTAATTATAAATATTATTAGAAGTAATCCAATGATAAAACAAGAAGAAATTGCTAATATCATTAATAGATCACTAAGAACAGTTAAAACAAGAATGAATGAAATGCAAGAAAAAGGACTTATTGTTAGGAAAAACGGAAGACGAAATGGTGAATGGATAATTTTATAAAAATAATTTAGAGTCAAAATAAAGACTCTTTTTATTATAATAATTTTGGAAACGAATTGGCGTTTTAACAAATTTCCCGAGAACAAATTTGGAATACCGACATATAACAAGATAGTTAAAATAGGGTATTTTGTGATAAATTAACAAAATAATAAATTAACATATAATACATTAGAATAATCATATTTAAATACATTAATTATGTATTTTTCTAATGATTTAAAGGTTCTTAATGATGTTAGGACCTTAATATTTAAAATATTTATATTATAATTAGTATGATTTATATAAATCAAATCTTTTCAATGTTTGTACATTATATAATAGAATTTGATGTGACTTTAAAAAAATAGTGTCAGTGATATCACCAACACTAAATTATTGTAGAACCATTTATTTAAACTTTTGAATTTTTAAATTGTATATTAAAATTTATTATTTTTCATTAAATAGATCTGGTAAATCATTTTCAAGTAAAACATAAGTTTTATTGTCTCTTAATTTTTCAATTAAAGGAAAGGCTTCTTTGACATCATTTAAAATAAAAATTTTATTTTTGTCATAATTATTATTTATTAAGCCATCATATATTGGTTTTGTTTGATTTTTTCCAATCAAAATTGTATAATCAGCAACATTACTAATTTGTCTACCAAATTCATAATTTAATTCATATTCTTTATCTTTTAATTCAATCATTCCTGGTGTTACAATAATTTTTTTACCTGGCATTAAATTTAAAACATCTACTGCCATTTTTGATCCAACAGGATTAGAATTATAAGCATCATCAATTATTGTATAATTAGGAAATTTTTTGATTTGTAAACGATGTTCAATTGGTTTAATTTTTTCTACGCCTTTTATCATTTCATCATATGTTAGTCCTAATTCTTTTGCTAGAGCAAGAGATGCTAATATGTTATAAATATTTGGTTTTCCAAATAGACATGTTTTTAAAGATATTTTTTTATTTTCTTTTTTAAATATACAATCAAATGTTGTTCCTTGATATGTATATTTAATATTTTGCGCAATTATATCAGCATCATTATCAATACCAATCCATATTATTTTACATGTATTTTTTATTTTATAGTTTACTTGATTTTTATCATCGGCATTTAATATACCAATACCATCTTTTGGTAAATGTTCAATTAATTCAAATTTAGCTTTTTGAATATTTTCTTGAGTTTTAAAATTATCTAGATGTGCAAGTCCAATATTAGTTATAATGCCATATTTTGGTTTGATTATTTCACATGATTTTGATATATCTTTTGTTTCTGGTGAAGAAATTGATATTTCTGCAATAAATATTTCTTCAAATTTATCTAAATAATTATTAATTGTTTTCATTAATCCAAGTGGAGTATTTAAATTTCCTGGTGATATATATGTCCGATATTTAATACTTAATATGTCGTGTAAGATATTTTTACTGCTTGTTTTACCATATGATCCTGTAATTCCAATATTAATAGTATTTAATTGTTCTAGCTTATTTCTTGCTTTTCTTTTATAGTGTGAATAGATAAATTTTTCAATTGGCAAATTTAATAAATAAGCAATGTATACTTGATAGTATGCTAGAATTGATAATATTACTAGTGTTGTAATTAAAATATAATTGTTATTTAATTTATAATTCAATATTAATATGATAATATTTAATAATATTGTTGTTAATAATATTCTTTTTATTCTAAATGTATAAATAAGAGGTTTTTTAACTTGTTCTTTTTTCTTTAAATTATATCTATATATAAATAGGATTAAATATAATATAAAAAATGATATATAAATTAATATATTTTTTTTAAATATTGGTAATATTATTAATAGTATACCTAGTAAATCTGGCGTTAAGATAGTTTTGGTTTTATTCTTTTTTATCCAATTTAAATATCTATTGCCTTCATTATAAAAGTTTTGTTGTAACATGTGCATTCCATGTATTATTTTTAAATAAGTATATAAAAAGTATGGTATTAATAGTAAATACATAATTATTCCTCCTATGACATTATAGCATATTTTTTTATTGTAATAAATTATTTTTATATTTATTATAGAATAAATGTATGAGTTTTTAAAAACTATATATTTATTTTGTTTGCTATTGAAATTTTATTTTAAATATTATAAAATTAATATAGAAGATAAAGGAATGTTGATAATATGAATAACATACATACATACATACATACATACATACATACATACATACATACATACATACATGTATTACTAAATAATAATAAAAATAATTTTTTTATTGATAATTATATTGGAGCAAGATTCTATAGAAAAATAATAGATACTGGTCCTTTGATATATAAATTAAATAATTATTTTAGAAAGGATTATATATATGAATAAAAAGAAATTAATGATATCAGTTATAACTATAGTAGGAATAATATGTATATTAGTAGGATCTATTGCTTATTATAGAATAACTGTAAGTGGTAATATAAAAGGATCTACTGGTAATGCAGTATTTAATGTAACTGGATTTACAAATGAA
>CAYLJU010000029.1:0-4707 GCA_964384115.1 uncultured Muribaculaceae bacterium
ACTAACTCAAATATGGGTTAGTTCTTTTTTTGTGTAAACATTATGGTTTAGATGGTTACGTAAGACCATTAGCATGTAGGGGGTGAAACAATGAATAAATTAGATAAAAAAACCATGCAAAAGATAAATGGTGGGGCTTTCACATGGAATGGAACTGTCTTAAACTCATTTATTAGATACGTCAATGTATTCTTTGAAATTGGACAAGCATTTGGCTCCGCTATAAGAAGAAAGATGAGTGGTTCAATTTGCAAAATATAATGGGAAATAAAATAATATTACTAGCATTATCACCATTTTTAGCAACATTAGTAACTATATCGTTAGAAATAGTATTTAAACTAGGAAATATTGTAGGTACAATAATAAGAAACTTTTAAGAAGGCTCATGCCTTCTTTTTGTTTTAAAAAAATAAGAATAAAATTTGAATATAACAATAAAAAAGATTAAACAGTGAAATAATTTATTAAGTAAACAGAAAATAAAAAAATAACAACATTAACTTATTTCTAATATTAAAACAAAAATATATAAAATTACTATACAAAATTTACGTAAAATTTTAAAATAAAACATTTGTATTTTAGATAAAAGTATGCTAAAATGAATATAGAGAAATTAGGAGGATATGTATGGGGCTTAATATTAAAAAAATATTTTCAACAACAAGTGAAGAAAATAATAATTTAAATTCAACAGCAGTCGATGAATATTATAATGTAACCGAAGAAGAAGCACTTGATAGTAACGATGGAAAAACAAAAATGATACTAGTTGAACCAAGAGCATATTCAGAATCTGTTCAAATAAGTGACTATTTAAAAATGCGTAATAGTGTAGTTGTTAATCTTCAAAGAGTAACAAGCGATCAAGGAAAAAGAATCGTTGACTTTTTAAGTGGAACAATATATGCAATCGGAGGCGACATGCAAAAAATAGGCAATGGAATATTTTTATGTACTCCAAAAAATATGAATGTTGAAGGAAAGATAACAGAAGATAAAGATACAAATAAAGATGAAATAGATACTGAATGGTAAATTAGAGGTGATTTAACATGAAAGGCTTTAGTCACGCTACTGATGGATACAATATAGAAGAAGTAAATAGATTTTTGGATCAAATTATAAAAAAAGTAGAAGAAATGATGACAGAAAATAAGAATAAAGAAAATAAAATCATTGAACTACAAAAAGAATTAGGAACCTTTAATCGTGATGAAATTAGTGAAGCAAGTAGAAAATTGAAAGAATACGAAAGCATTGGAACAAGTCAAGATATCATGATCTTAAAAGCCAAACTTGAACAATATGAGAAAATGGAAAACACATTACAAAATGCTATTTTAATGTCACAAAAAACATGTGAGCAAATGAAACTATCGGCCTACAATGAAAGAGAAATAATTATTGAAGAAGCTAAAAAAAATGCCAATAGGATAATAAATGAAGCCTTACTGGAAGCAGAAAAAGCCGAAAGAGATGCAGCATCAATAAGAAGAAATGTTAATGTTTTCAAAAGAAGATTAAAAGATATTCTCGAAACACAATTAGATGTTGTAAACGACATCGAAAAAATAGAATTATAAGAGGCAAAGTATGATAATAATATTACTAATACTATTAGCACTAGCACTATACGGAATAGTTAAAAGTGCTGATTTATTTGTAGATGCCATGTCATCCCTTGCAAGCTATCTAAAAATGCCAACATTCATAATAGCATTAACAGTAGTAGCGTTTGGAACAAGTTCACCAGAATTAGCAATATCATTTACAAGCTTACTAGCCAAAAACGGTGCATTAACACTATCAAATGTAATAGGCGCTAATATTGTAAATGTATTATTAGTATTAGGTGTAGCAGCGATGGTTCACCCAATTAAAATAAAAGGCGAAACAACCAAAAAAGAAATTCCAATGTTAATTTTAATTACCATGACCTTCGCTGTTTTGTTTTGTGATTTAAACCTATCAGACTATGCACCAGCCAATACTATATCAAGAAGTGATGGCATAATATTAATTTTTTTATTCATGATATTTGTATATTATTTAAAAGAAATAATAAGTACACATAGACTAAAAGAAACTGAAGTTTCTAATCCAAAATTCAGCAAATTTGGAACAATAATATATGGTATTATTGGTTTAGTAGTTCTACTAATAAATGCCAATCAAGTTGTAGATGTATCTAGCATACTTGCAAAATCAATAGGAATTTCTGATAAAATAATAGGAATGGTTATAATAGGAATAGGTACATCTCTACCAGAATTAGTAACGTCAATTATAACAGTAAAAAAAGGTGACTTTGATTTTACAATTGAAAACATAGTAGGAACCAATATATTCAATATTTGTGTAGTCTTAGGATTGCCAGTAGTCTTATTAGGTGATATTGTAGGATATGGCTTTGGTCTAATAGACGTAGGAGTACTAGTTTTATCAACAATCATTCTATATTTCTTTTCTAAAACAGAAAGAAATATATCAAGAATTGAAGGATTTATTATGATTTTAATCTTCATTATATATTATAGCTATGTTATATTTACATAATACTTGACAAAAAAAATAATATTATTTATAATAAACAATAAATCAGATGAAAAAGACGATATTAACATTTTAAATCATAGAGAGTTAACATTCGGTGCAAGTTAATATTTAAAGTTAATATAGATCACTTTGGATGAGCTTAAGAAAACTTAAGACGTGAAAATCGTTATACAAACAAGATAAATAAAGGATGGTACCGTCTTCATGACTCCTTGTACTATTCTTTTTTTTATTTAAGGAGGTAAACATGAAATTATTTGAAGAATTAGAAAAAAAAGAAGTAAAAGAAATAGAAAATGACATATTAGAAAATTGGAAAAAAAATGATATTTTAAACAGATGCATGGAAGAAAGAAAAAATGCCGAAAATTTTGTTTTTTATGATGGACCAGCAACTGCAAATGGATTTCCAGGCTTACATCATATGATAGGAAAATTTATAAAAGATACATTCTGTAAATATAAAAATATGAAAGGCTATCGTGTAGTAAGAAAAGTTGGATGGGATACTCATGGCTTGCCGGTTGAACTACAAGTTGAAAAAGAACTAGGATTTAGCGGAAAAAAAGACATTGAAAAATACGGAATCAAAGAATTCAACGAAAAATGTAGAGAAGCAGTGCGTGCCAATGAAAAAGCCTTTACAGAATTAACAGATAAAATGGGCCAATTCATAGATACAAAAAATCCATACGTAACATATGATAATAATTATATTGAAACAGAATGGTGGATATTAAAAAAATTCTTTGATGAAGGATTATTCTACGAAGGACATAAAATATTACCATATTGCACTAGATGCGGAACTGGTTTAGCAAGTCACGAAGTAGCCCAAGGATACAAAGATATATCAGTAGATACCGTAATAGTACCTATGAAAAAGAAAGATGAAGATGCATACTTTTTAGTTTGGACAACAACACCATGGACATTAATGAATAATGTCGCTCTATGTGTAAATCCAAATGAAACATATATCAAAGTAGAAAGTAAAGGATATAAGTTCATACTAGCACAACCACTTACCCATAATGTTTTAGGCGATGATTACAAGATACTTGAAGAATATAAAGGAAAAGATCTAGAATACATGGAATATGATCAATTATTACCATTTGCAAAAGTAGATAAAAAAGCATTCTTCGTAACTTGTGATGAATATGTAACAATGAGTGATGGAACAGGAATAGTCCACATCGCCCCAGCATTTGGTCAAGATGACTACAACGTTGGTAAAAAATACGATTTGCCAGTATTATGCTCAGTCGGCGAAGACGGAAAATACACTGAAGGACCTTGGAAAGGAACACTTGTATTTGATGCCGATATTGAAGTAATAAAATATCTAAAAGAAAATGATAAATTATTCAAAAAAATAAAAATGACCCATAATTATCCACATTGTTGGCGCTGCGGAACACCACTATTATATTATGCTAAACCAAGTTATTATCTAAAAGTAACTGCTTTAAAGGATAAAATAATAGAAGAAAACAATAAAATAAATTGGTATCCTAAATTTGTTGGTGAAAAAAGATTTGGTAATTGGCTAGAAAACATGAACGACTGGGCCATATCAAGAACAAGATATTGGGGTACACCATTACCATTATGGAAATGTAGCTGTGGTCATACTCACATGATTGGATCAAGACAAGAATTAAAAGACTTAGCTATAGAAAAGTTTGATACAATTGAATTACACAGACCATTTGTAGATGACATTCATATTAAATGTCCAAAATGCGGAAAAACAATGACCAGAACAAAAGAAGTAATCGACTGTTGGTTTGATTCAGGATCAATGCCATTTGCCCAATATCATTACCCATTTGAAAACTTAGAAACTTTCAAAGAACAATTCCCAGCTGATTTTATTGCTGAAGGAATAGATCAAACAAGAGGTTGGTTTTATGTATTATTAGTAATATCAACATTTGTAATGGGAAAAGCGCCATATAAAAATGTTCTTGTAAATGAATTATTATTAGATGCAAACGGCGTTAAAATGAGTAAATCAAAAGGAAATATAGTTGAACCATTTACAACAATGGAAAAGTATGGAGCCGATGCCGTAAGATTTTATATCCCATATGCATCACCAACATGGACACCACTAAAATTTGATTATAAAGGAATAAC
>CAYLJU010000029.1:4807-10239 GCA_964384115.1 uncultured Muribaculaceae bacterium
TTAATTAAAGACATGACAAGTTTAATTGAAGAAGAATTAAATGTTAAAGAAGTTAAATTTATAAAAGATGCAAGTGAGTATATGAATTATACAGTTAAACCAAACTTCAAAGTTGCTGGACCAATATTCGGACCAAAAATCAAATCTTTTGCCCAAGCTTTATCAACTTTAGGTGAAAATAGTATTCGAAATATTGAAGGATTAAAAATTAAAATAGATGATGAAGAATACACATTAAATAACGAATTAGTTGAAATTAAAGTAGAATCTAAAGAAGGATTTGACGTATCATCGGAAAATAATAAGTACATAATATTAAATACTAGTTTAACAAAAGAATTAATAAATGAAGGATATGCACGTGAAATAGTATCAAAAGTACAACAAATAAGAAAAAATAAAGACTTAGACATAGTAGACAGAATTGACTTATATTATAATTCTGACGCAGAAGTAAAAGAAGCAATAAATGCATTTAAAGATTATATAATGAATGAAACACTATCATTAAATATAATTGAAAAAGATAATATTGAAGAAAAATATGACATAAACGGTCATGAAGCATATCTAGAAATCAAAAAGCATATAGACTAAACTATATGTTTTTTGATTGTTTTATCTTTACAATATAAAGCATTTATGGTATTATTTATATGGCTTTTTCAAATAAGCACGACTTATTGATTTAAGTGTCCAGTGCCCATTAGGGTGATGCTTAAAGATGAGATAATCGGAAGAAAAACAAAAGGAGGAAAGAATATGTCAGTAGTTTCAACTAATTTATTATTAGAAGCTGGTGTTCATTTTGGCCATCAAACAAAAAGATGGAATCCAAAAATGAGAGAATATATCTTTACTTCTCGTGATGATATTTATATTATCGATTTGCAAAAAACAGCAAAAAAAATTGATGAAGCATATGAAGCAATGAAAGCAATTGCTGCCAATGATGGAAAAGTTTTATTTGTTGGAACAAGAAAACAAGCTAGTGAAGCAATTCATGATGAAGCAATAAGATCTAACTCTTACTATGTAACAGAAAGATGGTTAGGAGGAACATTAACAAACTTCAGAACTATCAGAAACAGAGTAAAACGTTTAGAACAAATTGAAGAAATGGAAAAAAATGGAACATTTGAAATACTACCTAAAAAAGAAGTTGTCAAATTAAAAAAAGAATACGATAAACTTAATAAATTATTATGTGGTATTAGAGAAATGAACAAATTACCAGATGCTCTATTTATAGTTGATCCATCAAAAGAATTTAATGCTATCAATGAAGCAAGAAAATTAAACATCCCAGTATTTGGTATCGTTGATACTAACTGTGATCCAGATATGGTAGACTATGTAATACCAGCAAACGATGATGCAATAAGAGCAGTAAAATTAATCGTTAGCATTTTTGCAAATGCAATCTGTGAAGCAAAAGGACTAGAAGTTGTTGAATTCGCAGTTCCATCAAAAGAAGAAGCAGAAGCAGATGCAAAAGAAGCAATGGAAGAATCACTAAGAAGTGATAGAGAATTAAATAATGCAAATAGAAAATTTAAACGCGAGAAAAAGAATTTTAAACCAGCAAAAGAAGTAAAAAAAGTCGAAAAAGAAACTAAAGCCAAAGAAGAAACTCATAAAGATGAAAAAGCAGAAGTTAAAACTGTAAAAGAAGAAAAATCAGTTAAAGAAGAAAAAGCCAATAATGATTTAGAATCAAAAACAGTAAGTGAACTTCGCGAAATGGCAAAAGCAAAAGAAATCAAAGGTTATTCAACTATGAAGAAGTCTGAATTAATCGATGCATTAAAATAGGAGGAAATTCATGATAAGTGCAAGTTTAGTAAAAGAATTACGTGAACTTACAGGAGCAGGAATGCTTGACTGTAAAAAAGCTTTAGAAGCATGCGATGGTGATAAAGAAAAAGCCATTGATTGGCTTCGTGAAAAAGGAATATCTAAGGCTGCCAAAAAAGCTAGCCGCATTGCTGCTGAAGGACGTGCAGATATCTTGATATGTGACAATTCAGCTGTAATTGTAGAAGTGAATTCAGAAACAGACTTTGTTGCAAAAAACTCTGAATTTACAAGCCTAGTAAATGATATTTTAACTAGTATCATGAATAATGATCCAAAAACAGTAGAAGACGTACTAAAATTATCAGTTAATGGTGAAACAGTAGAAAACTTAATAATAAATAAAACCGCTAAAATAGGTGAAAAATTATCATTAAGAAGATTCACAAAATTAACTAAAAATGATAACGAAGTATTTGGTAGTTACATCCACGGCGGAAGAATCGCTGTATTAACAGTATTAGAAGGTGCAAATGAAGAAGTAGCAAAACACGTATCAATGCAAGCAGCATCAATGAGACCTCAATACGTTAGAATATCAGATGTGCCAGAAGATGTATTAAACCGCGAGTCTGAAGTATTAAAAGAACAAGCAATGAATGAAGGAAAACCTGCTGAAATTGCTGAAAAAATGGTTCAAGGAAGACTTCAAAAGTTTTATAAAGAAATTTGCTTAGAAGAACAAGAATTTATTCTAGATGGTGACATTAATGTTAAAACATATGTTAAAAACAATGGTGGAACTATTAAAGAAATGGTTCGTTACGAAGTAGGCGAAGGAATGGAAAAAAGAGAAGAAAACTTTGCCGAAGAAGTTGCTAAACAAATAAATGGATAAAAGTGCTATTAAGCACTTTTTATATTACAATAAAATATCATTTTTTGACATTTTTTGATAATACCCATTTATTTTTAGAAAAAAATATAATATAATTAATAAAGAAGGGTATGATAATAATATGAATATAGTTGATGCAATCATATTTTTAATTATTTTGATGGGAGCTATAATAGGCTTCAAAAATGGAGTTATAAGGCAAACAGTATCATTAGTAGGATTTTTACTTGTCATAATATTAGCATTTTTATTTAAAAATCCATTATCATTATGGATGTATGAACACTTGCCATTTTTTAATTTTTGGGGAATATTAAAAGGTGTAACAGTAATTAATATATTATTATATGAAGTAATAGCATTTCTAATATTAGTCGCGTTATTTAGTATAATATTAAAATTAATACTATTTGCAGCAAAAATAATAGAAAAAGTATTAGAATTAACAATAGTCTTAGGAATACCATCAAAAATATTAGGAATCTTTGTAGGAGCAATAGAATATTTTCTAATAGTCTTTATAATCCTATACATAGTAACATTGCCATTTTTTGATATAAAATCAATTAGAGATTCTAAATATGCCATCAAAATATTGAATAAAACTCCAATATTATCAAACTATACAGAAGACGCAACCAAAGTATTAAATGACTTTGTTGAATTAAAAGACAAATATAAACAAACAACCAATTCCGAAGAATTTAATAAAGAAGCACTTACAACACTATTAAACTATAAAATAGTCGATGTAAAATCAATAGACAAATTAGTAGAAAGGAATAAAATAAAAATAAATGATATTGAAGAAATATTAAAAAATTATAGGTGATTTATGGTAAAAATTGTAAAAACAGAAACAGAATTTAATGAAATAATTAAAAAAGGAAAAGTTGCAGTTGATTTCTTTGCAACATGGTGTGGACCATGCCGTATGTTCTCACCAGTATATGAAGAAGTATCAAACGAACTAAACACGATAACATTTTTAAAAGTAGATATTGATGAAGTTGAAAGTCTTCCAAAAAAATATGGAATAATGAGTGTACCAACACTATTACTATTTGAAGATGGAAAAATAATCAAACAAACATCAGGATATATGGAAGCAGAAGAATTAATTGAATTTTTAAACTAACTCTATCATATGATAGAGTTTTTAATAGACAATTAAAATTAAATCTGTTACAATTAACTTGGTGATATTAAATGCAACGATATTTCGTAAAAAATATAAAAAATCAAAAAGTAGAATTTGAAGAAAGTGACATTCATCACATAAAAAATGTAATGCGAATGCAAAAAGGTGAAAAAATAGAATGTGTTTATGATAGAAATTTATACAAAGCAGAAATAGAAAAAATCGACCCCCTAGAAGTAAAAATAATTAAGCAAGAAAAAAATATTCAAACAAATAAACCATATATAACATTAATAATACCATTATTAATAGAGCAAAAAATGGATTATATATTTCAAAAATGTACAGAACTAGGCGTTGATGAATTTTATATCTATCAAGCAGTAAGAAGTAAAATAAAATTAGAAAATGAAAAATACGAAAAAAAAGTAAACCGATGGTCAAAGATATGTAAAGAAGCAAGTGAACAATCTCATCGCATTAGTATTCCTAAAATAAAAGGACTATATAAACTAAAGGATTTAGAAAAATGCACAGGTCTTAAATTAATTTGCTCAACAAATAATGTAGAAACTTTAAAAAAAACTTTGAAAAAACAAGAAAAATATGATAAAATAAATATAGTAGTCGGTCCCGAAGGAGGACTTGATCCAAAAGAAGAAGAAACATTAGTTTCTTTTAACTATTTAAGAACTAGTTTGGGACCAAACATTTTGCGCGCAGAAACAGCCCCATTATGCGTTCTTAGTTATATAAATTATGAGTTTATGGAGTGAAATAATGGATAAAATATTAGTCGTATTGATAGCTTTGCTAGTTCTTGCAATAATAGTTTTAATAATTATAACAAGACCAAAAAAGAAAAAACAAACAATAGAAAGTATAGAAATAGAACCTAAAATCGAACCAAAAGAAGAAATCGTTCAAAAAGAAGAACAACCAATAAATATAGTAGAAAAAAAAGAACCAGAAATTGATTCTAATATAGAAGAAGAATTAGGAAAAACGCGTGAACAAACTGAAGTAATTGAAATAATAGAATCAATGCAAGAAAAAGTAAAAGATATAAGTGAAAAAGTTGCAGATTATGAAGATGAACAAGAAGAAAATGCTATTATAAGTTACACGGAACTATTAAATGCCGTAAAAGCAAAAAAAGAAGTTCAAGAAGAATTAAAATTTGAACCAGTAAAAGAAGAAACAAAAGTAAATGAAATAAAAGAAGAACCAAAATTAAACGAAACAAAAGAAGAAAAAAAATTTCGTTCAACAGAAGCAATCTCACCACTTGGTCGAATTAATAAACAAGTAACTAACGATAGCTATCAAAGTAATTTAAAAGTAAGCAATATGCAAGATGATGATTTTTTAAAATCACTAAAAGATTTTAGAAGCAACCTATAATTCTATAGGTTTTTTGTTGTAATTATAAGATTAAAACTGTTTAATTGACACACTTATTATTCTGTGATAGAATTTTCTTATTTGTAGGAGGTGTGATATGAAATTTTATATATGCAATTTAGGATGTAAAGTTAATACATATGAATCAAATGTAATGAGTGAAGAATTAAAAAGAAAAGGACTTTTAGAAAC
>CAYLJU010000030.1:0-9695 GCA_964384115.1 uncultured Muribaculaceae bacterium
AGCAACTGACTTGTAATCAGTAGGTTACGGGTTCAATTCCTGTTTTCGGCACCATTTTTATATGGAAGGGTAGCGAAGTGGCCAAACGCGGCAGACTGTAAATCTGTTCCTTCGGGTTCGATGGTTCGACTCCATCTCCTTCCACCATTACATTGCCTCGTAGCCAAGTGGTAAGGCACCACACTTTGACTGTGGCATTTCGCTAGTTCGAGTCTAGCCGAGGCAGCCATGTTTAACGTTCCGTTAGCTCAGTCGGTAGAGCATTTGACTTTTAATCAAAGGGTCTGGAGTTCGAATCTCCAACGGGACACCATTTTTTATGCCTGAGTGGCGGAATAGGTAGACGCACAGGACTTAAAATCCTGCGAGGGTTAAACCTCATACCGGTTCAAGTCCGGTCTTAGGCACCATAAATGAAAAGAAAATCAATCGAAAGATTGATTTTTTTGTATTTAATTCTTTTTTAATATATCAAGAACATGTGAAGAAGAACCAAGTAATTCTTTTCTTTCGCATACAGATAAATGATATTTTATATATAGATCAAATTCTTCTTCAGATAAATCATTAATATATTTTCTAATATAATCAGTAAATCCATCTTGAGCAATGATTTTAACCCTATTTAGACCAACTATTCTTTTATATCTATTAATGTCTTCAATCCTAACCATACTATATAAATCATCATCTTTAGGTCTTATATGAAAATATTTATCAATTAAATTATTATTTATACTATCAATAATATTTTTTTCCATAAACCCATGCTTAATAACAGCATAATCATTCATATAATAACTAATTAAAATAAAGCCACCACTCTTAACAATCCTTTTTGCCTCACACAAAGCCTTTATTTTTTCTGTATCAGTTATTAAATGATACATAGGACCAAATAATAATACTATATCAAAAGAATTATCATCAAATCGTTTCAAATTAGTAGCATTCCCTAAAAATGATTTAACTTTATTACTTTTACTTCTTAACGTCATTAAATTATGTTTAACAAGTTCAACAGCAGTAACATCATATCCCTCATTAGCAAGATCGATAGAATATCTACCAGTTCCAGCTCCAATATCAATTATCTTGGGATTATCTATTTTCTTTAAACATTTATGAATATATTTCATAGCAGTAACATATTCAACAATCCCATGTCTTCTAGTTAATCTCTTATCCTCATTAAATTTATTGTAATATTCAATTATATTATTTTCATTCATATTTTTCCCCACTCATTAAATATAATAACCTATATAAAATTTCAAATCAAGATATTAATGTTGACAAATAATAAAAAAAATTGTATTATTGTATTAAGGAAGTGATACAATGGAATTTGAAACCAATACTCCAATATATATTCAACTTGTCGAAGAAATAAAATTTGCGGTAATTTCCGGTAATTTAAAACCAGGTGAAAAATTACCATCAGTTCGTGAATTTTCACTTCAAAAAAAAGTAAATCCAAATACAATGCAAAAAGCCTTAACAGAACTTGAAAATTTAAATTTAATATATACAGAAAGAACAAATGGAAAATATGTCACAGATGACATAAAAATAATAAAAGAATACAAAGATAAATATGCAAAAAAAATAACAAGTAACTACATAACAAACATGTTAAATTTAGGATATGCAAAAGAAAAAATTGTTGAAATAATTAAAGAAAGTGAGGAAAAATAATGGAACTATTAAAAGTTGAAAAATTATCAAAAAGTTATGGTAAAAAAGAAATACTAAAAAATATAAATTTTACCATTAAAGAAGGAAGAATAGTTGGATTACTTGGAAAAAATGGAGTTGGAAAAACAACAATAATAAAATTAATAAATGATTTATTAACAAAAGATAAAGGAACAATTACCATTAATAATCATGAAATAGGAATAGAAAGCAAAAAACAAATATCGTATTTACCAGAGAGAACTTATCTCGATAAAACAATGAAAGTAAAACAAGTAATAAAATTTTTTGAAGAATTTTATGAAGATTTCGATTCAGAAAAAGCCCATAAATTATTAAAAGATTTGAACCTAGATGAAAATGAAAAAATATCAAAAATGAGTAAAGGAATGCAAGAAAAAGTTCAACTAGTATTAGTAATGAGCAGAAAAGCAAAATTATATATATTAGATGAACCATTAGGCGGAGTAGATCCAGCAACAAGAGATTACATATTAGACACAATTCTAACAAATTTTAATGATAATGCAAGTATAATTATTTCGACTCATTTAATATCAGATATTGAAAGAATACTAGATGACGTTATATTTGTTGATAAAGGAAAAATAATACTAGCAGAAGAAGCTGATAAATTGAGAGAAAAAGAAAATACTAGTATCGATGAAATATTTAGGAGGATGTTCAAATGCTAAAAAAAATACTAAAATATGATCTATTATATATTTATAAAGTATTAATCGTTTTTTATACTTTATCATTATTCTTTGCAGTAATGACAAGAATAACAACAATAGATAATCCATCATTAATTATACTTATAATAAATAAAATCTTAAGTGGAACAACAATAGCTTTAATAATAAATATAATAATAAATTCAATAATGCGTATATGGGTAAGATTTAAAAATAACATTTACGGAGATGAATCATATCTAACCCATACATTACCAGTAAAAAAAGAAAGCATATATTTATCAAAAATATTAGCAGTCCTAATAACAATGTTAACAAGTATGTTAATAATTGGTTTAACACTATTCATAGCATGTTATTCAAAAACTACTATCGAAGTAATAAAAGACTCATTAAATTTAATCGCCCAAACATATAATGGCACAATTATAATATTATTAATTACTATACTTTTAGTATTAACAGTAGAATTATTAACGCTAATATTTTCAGGCATAACAGGAATTATAATGGGACATAAAAAAAATAATAATAAAATGATATATTCTATTATTTTTGGACTTATAACATACATATTATCTCAAGTATTAGTACTTATAATAACATACATAATCGCTTTAATAAACCCAAATATAATGGAAATATTTAAAACAAATCAAATAACAAACATAAGTACCATCAAAACATTCATATACCTAGCATTAGTAATATACACATTTATTTTAATAACATTAAATATAGTAAATATGAAATTATTAAAAAAAGGTGTAGATGTAGAATAAAAGACCAATCAAAGGTCTTTTTTAAATGTAGTATCATCTAAAAATATAAAATCAGTCTTATATTTAATTTCTCTAACTAATCTAAATAAAGCATCATCTTTACCTTTAGCTTCAATCATAACATCAACATCTCTATCACACATATTTATAAATTTAATAAAGTCATCACAATTAACATATTCACTATGTGACCTAAATTCCTTTTTATTTTTAGAAGAAGAAAAATGAACCTTTGGAATATCATTCCAAGTATCAAAAATATCATTCAAATAGAAATCTAAATCATTTTTACTTTTATTACAATAATGATGATGAACATCTAAAACCATAGGCCTTTTAATTTTTTTACACAAATCAAGAACATCCTCAACATTAAACACCTTATCATCATTTTCAATAATTAAAGAATTCTGAACATCAATATCAAGCTTTTTAAAATTATTAATGAATCTACTAATAGAATTTTTTTTACCAAAAGCATTACTACCAACATGAATAACAATATTAGGCTTAACATTAAAAGCTTTAAGTAATTTATAATGATAATTAATCTCATTTATACTCCTTAAAACAACATCCTTATTAATACTATTCAAAACACAATATTCACTAACATGTATATCAAAACGACCATTTATAAGTTTAGAAGTATATTCAAATTTATCTTTATACAAATTAACAAAATCAAAATCAACAATAGTAGCGCGAGGAATAAAATTAGAAGTAAGCCTATAAAAATGAACATTATTTTTTTTATTATAAGAAAGAATATTATTTAAAGTAATAAAGTTTTTACATATAGCTTCATCTAATTTATAATTATCATAATTTGAATAATTAACATTATGATAATTATCTAAAACACCATTACAAATACAAGCATAACCAAGTCTAACAATCACAATAATCACCAAAATTATTATGAACAAAAATATTTATATTATTTTACCAGCATATTTTTTTACATATTCATTTATAAAAGAAACAGAAATAATTCCTAAAACTAAATAAGTAACAATATTATATATTGAAGTAATATCATTAAAACCATAACTAATAGTCATAAATAAACAAAAAAGTATAATAAAACCATTCATACATAAAATTAATTTATCTATGTTATTTCTATCAATAGGAAAAAATCTAAAAACTAGTTTAACACTAAAATTCATACCAATTAAACCAGAAATTAATTTAAAAATAAAACTAATAAATTCATATTTATATAATTTATTAAAAATAAAATCAAAAAAATAATTTAAAATAAAATTAAAACATAAAAAAGAAATACAAAATAAAATAAAATTTAAAGACATCTTTTTCATAATTATCACCATCATAATTATATAATAAAAACAGAAATATTTAAAGAAAAGAAAAATAAAATTAAAGTATAGAGTATAAATATTAAGATAATGCAAATCTTAAAATATAGAGAAAATAGGAGGAAAAATGAATTATATATATGATGTCCTTTTGAATTTCGATAGTATTATTTATGATCATTATGAATGGAATTTAAACGATAATATTTATCACATAAAAAAAATACCCATTTTCAAAGTAGAAGAAAATATAATTGAAGATGTAGTAAACTATAATCTAAAATTAAAAGAAGACTTTTTAAACAAAATTAAAAATAAAACAGAAATATATTTAAATAGAGTATCAAAACCAATAGAATATGCTTGTATATTATGTAATAATGAGAAAGTAATTGCTATAAAAATAGATAATAAAGGAAAAATAAATAAATACTCAAAAATGTTAATATCAGAAGAATTAGAAACAATCGAAAATGAAGAAATAATCCCCTATACTAAATTAGAATATGAAAAAGAAAAGAAAAAAACAAAACAAGAATTAAAAACAAAACAAGAAATAAAAAAAACAGAATATCTAAAAACAAAAATAAAAAACAGTTCTAAAGAACAGCTAGAATACTTATATTATGAACTTTATAATGAAAAAGAATCAAATAATAATGCTAAGAATAGATTGGAAAATGAATTAAAAGAGTGGAATGATAATACAAATAAAATGTATGAATTTTTTACATTAATAACCAATAAAATGCGCTAAAACGATTGACAAAAATGTAAAAAGTTATATAATTAAATCATCGATTAAGAAGTGAGGAGTAATATTTATTACTAGTTAAAGAGAGCTAGAAATGGTGGAACCTAGCACTAAGTGAAATATGAAAAACAACACTGAATCCCCTTTTTGAAACCAAGTAGGAAAGGGCGGATAAACCCGTTAAAGTAAATAAGATATCAGTTAATGATAAAAAGAGTGGTACCGCGGTAAAACGCCTCTTTAAATCATTAACTTTTTTTGTAAAAGGAGGAAAAAATATGGATGTTAAAGATTTATATGAAAAAGTAGAAGAATATCTAGGAAAAGAAGTAAAACTAGAAGGATGGATAAAAAATCATAGAAAACAAAAAGATTTTGGATTTATCGATTTTTCAGATGGAACATATTTTAAACATGTTCAACTAGTATATGCAAGTAATTTGGAAAATTTTGAAGAAATATCTAAACTACATATAGGATCAGCTATCGAAGCAATTGGAACCATTGTAAAATCAGAAGGTAGTGGTCAAGACTTTGAAATGAAAGTAGAAAACATAAAACTATTAGGCGATTGTCCAGAAGACTATCCAATACAACCAAAAAGACATACAAGAGAATTTTTAAGAGAACAAGGATATCTAAGACCAAGAGTAAATTTATTCCAAGCAGTATTTAGAGTAAGAAGTGTAGCAGCATATGCAATACATAAATACTTTCAAGAAAGAAACTATGTATACTTTCATGCACCAATAATAACAGCAAGTGACTGTGAAGGAGCAGGAGAAATGTTCCAAGTAACAACACTTGATTTAAATCGAGTAGCCCAAAACCAAAAAGTTGACTACGATAAAGACTTCTTTGGCAAAATGGCAGCCTTAACCGTATCGGGTCAATTACAAGCTGAAACATTCGCTACTGCATACAAAAAAACATATACATTTGGACCAACATTCAGAGCTGAAAATTCAAACACTAAAACCCATGCAAGTGAATTTTGGATGATTGAACCAGAAATAGCATTCTGTGATTTAAATGGTGATATGGAAATAATGGAAGAAATGTTAAAATATGTAGTTAAATACGTATTAGATAATTGCCCAAATGAAATGCAATTCCTTGATTCATTTGTTGAAAAAGGATTAATTGAAAAATTAACAAAACTAGTAAATTCTAAATTTGCCCGCATAACTCACCATGATTTAATCGAAATATTACAAAAAGCCGATGTAAAATGGGAATTCGAACCAAAACAAGGTGAAGACATTGCAAAAGAACATGAAAAATATATAACAGAATACTTTGATGGACCAGTATTTGTAACAGATTGGCCAAAAGATATAAAAGCATTTTACATGAAACAAAATGAAGATGGAAAAACCGTTGCTGCCGTTGACCTTGAAGTACCAGGAGCAGGAGAATTAATGGGTGGATCTCAAAGAGAAGAATCATATGAAAAATTAGTAAAAAGAATGGATGAATTAAAAATGGATAAAGAAGGATTAGAATGGTATCTAAACCTAAGAAAATACGGAACATGCATTCATTCAGGATTTGGAATGGGCTTTGAAAGATTATTAATATACATAACAGGTGTTGATAACATAAGAGACGTAATACCTTATCCAAGAACACCAGGAAACTGTGAATTTTAAAAAAATGTATAAAAAAAATAAAAGTACTCATAATATTGCTAGGAGGAAATAAAATGAAAAAATTACTAGTAATATTGAGTATTTTTCTATTAGTTGGATGTGAACTAAATAATACCCCAACCAAAAAAATAGAGCAGTTTTTATCAAACTATCAAATTTTACATAAAGATGTTATATCCGATCTAGAAGGCGTAATAAATAAAACAAATTATACAGAAGAACAAAAAGACAAATATAAAGAATTAATGAAAAAGCAATATAAATCATTAATATATGAAATAAAAGAAGAAACAATAGACGGAAGTAAAGCTTATGTAACAGTTCAAATTGAAGTAATAAACTATGGTAAAAGATTAACCGAAACAGAAAATTACTTAAATAATAATCGTGAAGAGTTTACAGAAAACGGAGTGTATAATGAAAGTAAATTTTTATCGTATCAACTAGATGAATTAGAAAAAGAAACCGAAAAAGTAAAATACACATTAACATTCAGTTTAACTAAAATAGATGGTAAATGGGAAATAGATGATTTAACAGAAGCTATGGAAGAAAAAATAAATGGCATATACATATATTAAAGGCAAAAGCCTTTTTTTTTAAATATAAAAATGATAAAATAAATACAGGTGATAAAATGAAAAATAAAAAATCAATAATATCTATAATCACATTTATTATCTTCTTAATAATACTAATAATAATTCTAAAAAATGAAAATACATTAATCGATAAATACATAATAAATATTTTTAAAAATAAAAATGAAACAATAACAAATATAATGAAAATAATAACATTCTTTGGAAGTGCATACATCATAATACCACTAACAATAATATTATTATTAACACTAAAAAATAAAAAAAATAAGATATTAATTGTTAATAACTTAATTATTGTAACATTAATAAATCAAATATTAAAATATACATTTCAAAGAACAAGACCAATAGATCAAATTGTAATTGAAAAAGGATATAGTTTTCCAAGTGGTCACTCAATGGTATCAATGGCATTTTATGGATTACTAATATATTTACTAATGAAAAGCAATAATAAATATAAAATACCATTAATAATAATATTATTTATATTAATAATTTTAATTGGAATAAGTAGAATATATTTAAACGTTCATTATCCAACCGATGTAATCGCTGGAATATGTATATCAATATCATATTTAATGATTTTTATAGAAATAACAAAACCAATAATAAATTAATATTTACATATACTATGTATAGCAAAATCAAAATTATAGAAAATTATATAATAATATGATAAAATAATTAAGGTGATAAAATGAAAAACAAAAAAATTATTTTATTTTGCTTTATAGTATCATTAATAATACTCTTAATTGCATCAAAATCATCACCACTATATCCTTTAAATGATTGGTGTGACGCTAATGCTTTCTTTACAATGGGTAAAGGATTATTTAATGGAAAAATAATTTTTAAAGATTTATTTGAACAAAAAGGACCATTTCTATATCTAATATATGGAATAGGATATTTAATATCAAATACAAGCTTTACAGGAGTATTTATATTAGAAGTAATATCAAGTACAATATTCTTATACATAACACATAAAATAATAAATTTATACTTAAAAGAAAAATATAGTTATATAATATTACCATTATTCGCTCTAATACTATATACATCAGTAGCATTTAGACATGGATCAAGTTGTGAAGAATTTTGTTTTCCAATGATAATGTACAGTTTATATGAACTAATAAAATATGCTAGAACAAATAAAATAAATAATAAAAAAATATATATTGTAGGTATAATGGCAGGATTAATATTTTTAACAAAATATACACTATTAGGAGTTAATTTTGCATTCATATTATGTATATTTATCTCATTAATAAAACAAAAAAAATATAAAGAAGCAATAAATTATTCATTTATTTATTTGCTTGGAATAATTACACCTATAATACCATGGTTAATATATTTTGCATTAAACAATGCAATCAAAGATTTCTTTAATGTTTACATATTTATAAATCTATTTTCATATACAAAAGCAAATGTAAACATATTTACAAAATTATTAAATTGTTTCATCTGTTTTGCAAAAAATTTATATAGCAATAAAATGCATATTTTAATAATATTTAGTTTATTATTATTACCATTATTTAATAAAAAAATAAATACAAGAGAAAAAATTGTAATTTTGTCATCATTAATATGTTCAATCATATTTATATATATAGGTGGAATATATTTTGTGTATTATATATTACCAATATTAATATTTATACTATTTATATTAATTTATATAGTAAAAAAAGTAAAAATAAAACTAAATAAATATTTATATATTCCATATATAATTGTAATTATAATATTAACATATGTAATCAGTCCAAATACATATTTAATGAAATATAAAAAAGAAGATTTAGTACAATACAAATTTAAAGATATTATAATGCAAAAAGAAAACCCCACAATTTTAAATTATGGTTTTCTAGATATGGGATTTTATACAACAACTGGAATTGTACCTAATACAAAATATTTTGAAAAATTAAATTTTGATTATAAAAAATATCCTGAAAATATAGATGAATTAAATAAATATATAGATAATAAAGAAATTGATTTTGTTATATTTGTAGCAAAGGGAAAAGAAAGTTTTCCGATAACAGAATCACTTGGAACAACATATAAATTAATAAGTCAAGAAAAACAAAAATATGAAGGAAAAACATATTATTATTACTTATATGAATTAAAAGAAATGTAAATCAG
>CAYLJU010000031.1:0-9546 GCA_964384115.1 uncultured Muribaculaceae bacterium
TTAATGATTCTATGTATAAAAAAATAGTACTCAATCTACATTAGATTAAGTACTTTACAGATTTAATTGGGTAAGTACTCAACGTATGAAAGTTAAGTATTTTCCTTTTTTATTATATGCAAGTCTGCTTACATGCACACTAATAATATCATAAAAAAGAACTTTTGACAATTTCTTTTGGTTTATATTAAGTTCAAATAGTTCGAGCTGATTTCCCTATGGTGCCAGTAAGGAGCATGTCTAACAACTCCTAGACTGAAAAATGATAGTAAGTAATAAAATTACAAACCATTTAATGAATTACATTTTATCATAATGTGTCCACATTCTAATTATATGTATTTCATTTTTATTTTTATCTACTTCATAAACAATTCTATGTTGCCTATTAATTCTTCTTGAATATAACCCTGTTAAATCACCCGTTAATTTTTCGTAATTTGGTGGATAACAAAAAGGGTCATCAATCATTAAATTAAGAATCATTTTAGCATTTTTATCCAAACCCGAATTTTTTAATTTTATCTTGTCTTTGTCAGCTTGTTTTGAAAATTTTATTATATATTTACCATTCTTCATCTGGTTCATACTCCTTAGCTGATTTCCAATCCTCGTTTTTTCTTATTTTGTTTACGTCCTCAACCAATCCTGGAATTGAAGATAAATAAAGAGTTTCTTCAATATTTTTCCATTCATCTTCAGAAATTAGAACCGCATTTTTTCCTTTATTATTTACTATTGTGATAGGATTAAATCCAATATTAACATCAGAAACCAATTGAAACAAGTTTTGTCTTGCATTTGTTATATTAATTGTACTCATAGTATCACCTCTCTGTATAAATTATAACGTACTTTTTTGTGTACGTCAAGTTATTTATATTATATGCAAAAAAAATAATTATATGAATTATAAAACGAACTTATTAAAAGTTCGAATAACTATCAATCTGGTGCCCACACGCAGAATCGGACTGCGAACTAAGCCTTACCATGGCTTTATTATACCACTTAACTATATGGGCATAAAGGAAAATTATTTTTCCCTATTTTCTTCTTCTTTTTCAAGTTCACGATAAGCAACCTTACCAACTTTAGTAGTTGGAAGTGTTTCTCTATATTCAATTTCATATGGCATAGAATACCTTGCTATATTTTTTAAACAATATTCATAAATATCATTTTTTAAATCATTTGTAGGCTTAATACCTTCTTTCAAAACAATAAAAGCTTTAGCAACTTGAACTTTATATGGATGTTTAATCCCAATAACTGTAGAAGTTAAAACAGCAGGATGACTATTTATAACTCTTTCAACATAAGAAGGATAAATATTGTAACCACTAGAAACAATAACTCTTTTAAGTCTTTGTTTAAAATAAACGAATCCATCCTCATCCATAGAAGCAATATCACCAGTATGAAGCCATAACCTACCATCCTCATGAGTTCTCAAAGTATTAATAGTTTCTTCAACATCATCTAAATATCCAAGCATAACAGTAGGCCCACTAATACAAATCTCACCATCTTCACCATATGGAACCTCATCATGTGTATTTGGTTTAACAATCTTAAAATATGTATCTGGAAAAGGAACACCAATACTGCAAGGTCTCATATAATCATCTAAAGTTAAACAAACAGCAGCTGTACTTTCAGTTAAACCATATCCTTCTTTAACCTTAGCATTAGTACCATGTTTAATCAAAAAGTTTTCAAGTTCCCTTCTCAAATTAGGTTGTAATTGATCTCCACCACAAACAATATTTTTAATAAATGATAAATCTTGTTTTGCTACTTTTTTATTAGAGATAAGTGCTGAAAGCAAAGTAGGAACACCTACAATAAAATTAGGCTTATATTGATGAATTAAATCACCAAATTTTTTAGAACTAAAACTTGGAATCAAAATACATTTCATACCAATACAAAGAGTAGTATGAATACAAACACCTAAACCAAATCCATGGAAAATTGGCATTATGCAAAGAATTGAATCACCAGGAGCATTAGGTGTTGCCATAGTTTTAGCCTGTAAAGCAAGAGCATTAAAGCACATATTTGAAAGTAAAATGCCTTTAGGTTCTCCAGTAGTACCACCACTATACAAAATTACAGCCTCATCATTACTTCTTCTTCTAACTAATGTTTCCCCAACATATGTTTTACCTTTATTTATAAAATCATTCCAAGTGTAATCACAAGATCTTAACTTAGCTTTTTTATTCTTTCTACCTTTAGTAAGCCAATATAACATTCCAACTTTAAGACTCATTCTATCACTTACAGAAGTTACAATAATTTTTTCAACACTAGTATTTTCAATAACACTTAAAACCTTATTGTATAATAAATCAAGTGTTAAAATACATTTACTATTAGATTTTTTTAAATAAAACTCTATTTCACTCTCACTTGAAAGCGGATGAATCATATTCGCAACAGCACCTATTTTATTAACTGCATAAAACGTTAAAATACCTTGTGGTGTATTCGGCATACAAATGGTTACCCTATCACCTTCATTAATTCCTTGAACCTTAAGTGCTTTTGCAACTTCTTCAATTTCCATCAAAAATTTTCTATAATTAACAATTTTACCATAGTATTCATACGCATTTAAATCAAGATGCATTCTTGAACAAGCTTCTAAATACTCATAAATTGTACCATCAAAATAATTTAAATGAGCAGGTTTATCACCATAAAAATTTAGCCAAGGACATTTTAAATCCTGTACTTTTTTTTGCTTTCTCATAAAAATTCCTCCAAACCTATACCATGTAAGTATAGCATTTTTGAAACAAAAAAACAAGTATATATTACTTGTTATTGTCTAGTAAGCCAAGCAAATTAATTTTAAAGATATCTTTATCAGAATGTTCTTTAGAAACCATAACACCTTTATATGTAACAAGTTCTGATTGATGACCTTCAGATAAAATATCTTCTGGAACCAATTTATCAAGCATAACAGTTTTAATATTTTTATAAACTACATAGTATAATTTAATATCGCCATGAACTTTTGCAAAAGTAGGATCAGTTGGTAATTTTAATTCATAAGTTTCTGTATCATTTTTTTTATTAGTTGAAATTAATTTTCCTAAAAAATTACCTTCTTTTAATTCTGGATAATAATCAAAATATAATTTTTTATATGCAAGCATATTATATTTTTTTAATGATCTTTCTAACTTTTTAAATTCATTTTCATTTACGTAGTCAAATATATAAGTTCCTTTCATATAATAACCCCCTATATTGGTACACCATTACCAATTCACCTACATTATACTACTAGAAAAAAAACTGTCAAATTCAAATGAAATATTTTTATTTATTATAATTATAAAGATAAAATAAAGCTTCATCAAAAGTACTTACAGGAACAATATCAATATCATAATTATTTTCATTTGCTACTTTTAAAGCTTCTTCATAATTTTCTCCACTTGGAACAAAAAATATATCAGCATTTTCCTTAACCGCGCCTTTTAATTTATATTTAACGCCATCAATTGAGATAATATTTCCCAAAGCATCAATACTACCAGTTCCAGCAATTTTTAATCCATTACTAATATCTTTTTCCACAAGACAATCATATATATATAAAGTTTCCATTAAACCAGCCGATGATCCAAATTCACTACTTAAAAAATTAAATTTAACATTTGGTGAATATTCTAGTTCTTTATTTAATGCAACATATATACCAAATACTTTTTTACCATTAATAGTATATACATAAGCATATCTATTATACTTCTTCCCATCAGAAATAGTCTCGATATTAACTTTATCACCTTCAGAATAAATACTTGAAAGCATACTTAAATGTTTAGCTGATTCTACTTTAACACCATCAACAGAAACTATTTCATCACCTACTTTAAGATCCGTATTTGCATTACTATCAATATAAATAACATACACTTGTTCTGATTTAACACTAACATCAATACCAGCCATTTTATAAGCATTTATAATTGCATTATCGTTACTTTCCTTTAATACAATTTTTCCTCTTAAATCATTTTCATAACTTGTAGTTCCATTTTCAATGTAATCACTATTTTTATATACATCCCATGATTTATTAAAATAAGATAATAATAAAGTTGGGATAGTTGCTTTTCTAGCCTGTACATAAGTCATATTGTAACTACCACTTATTTCATAGCCATTTTCAACAATTATTCTATCATCTAAATTAATAATACTACCAGGTGATTCTATAATGTATGGGAATTCAACTGTAAATATAAATAATATCAATATAAAAGCTATAATAAAACTTAAATTTGCAAGTAATATACGTCCAATTTTTTTTAATGTATTTTTTATCATAAATTTTATCCTCCTTAATAAATTTAATTGGTGAATTCATGAAAAAAGTTCCTCGAATTATTTCTCTATTAATATTATCAATTCTAATGTTTATTTATTCCAAAGATATATCAGAAAATATTATATCATCAATTGATATTTGGAAAAACAATTTATTTCCTTCTTTATTTCCTTTTATTGTCATTTCCAAAATTCTAATTAATTATGGTTTTATATCATTTATTTCAAATATATTTTATAATATTATGTTAAAAGTATTTTTTATAAATCCTAATACTTCATTTATTTTTATTATGAGTATGATTAGTGGTTTTCCATCTTCTGCCAAATATACAAAAGAATTATTAGATAAAAACATTATTAATGAAAATGAAGCAAACAGAATAATACTTTTTTCTCATTTTGCAAATCCTGCTTTTATTTTGATCGCCCTAAATAATAATTATTTTAACAATTATAAAATTACTTTATTAATTCTTTTTTCACATTATTTTACAAACATAATAATAGGTTTAATAACACGAGAAAAAAAGCCTATTGTTAGTAAAAATAATTATTGTAAATTAGAATCAAAACCATTTGGTAATATCTTAAGCGAAGCAATAAAAGATGCTTTAAATACCCTTTTATTAATTTTAGGAACATTAGTAACTTTCTCTATAATTATAACAATTTTTAATAAATTACCAATAAATTCATATTATAAAAACATTTTATCTAGTTTTATTGAATTAACAAACGGTTTAAAAAATATAAATATTTTAAATATTTCTACAAGATTAAAAGCTTCGCTTATGACAATGATAATATCATTTGGTGGTCTTGCAATTCATACGCAAGTAATTAGTATTGTTAAAATAAATTATCCTATATATTTAAAATATCGAATTTTTCATGCATTTTTATCTTTTTTAATAACTTATTTTTTATTTAATCTAATTTATCTCCAATAAATGTAATAATTGCATAACCATCACCATCATTACCGTGAACAGAATTAATACCTGTATAAGGATTCTTCATTGCTTTATTACCGGCTATTATTTTTTCATTATATTTTATATTATCATCTACAATATTAATATTTCTACCATTTATATTAAATGATTTCTTAACAAAACTAGTTCCACCACTAGCTTTATCAGAACAACTTACAACTTCAAAAGTATTATATCCTCCACCAGATCCACAAGTAGTATTAGATTTTTCACTTAAATTAGAATCACCATAACTAGATCCATTTACGCTTCCATATCCACCAGTATTATATAATCCACTACCACCACCACCAGCAACAAGAATTTTTTCTGAACTACTTATTCTAATATCAGTCGCGCCTCCGCCACTATAACCATTAAATGTAAGTGAAGAATTAGTATTAAAGTTTGGTTTTCCCATAACAGAATTATTCATTTGGCCAACATATACATATAATTTATCACCCTTTTGAAATCTTGCGGTCAAAGTTGCGTATGCACCATACCCGCTAGCGCTACCAAGACCACCAGCACCCCAAGCTTCTAATTGATAATATCCACTTACAGGTATAACAAATGTATAAATACTATTATTATTTGTTAAAGTTCCATTATAAGGAAACTTTTTTATTTTTTCAAATACCAAAACATGGCGAGTAACAGTATCTTTATATACTCCATCAATATATAAGTTATATTCAATATAATAATCACCTGGAATATATAAATTATTATTTGTTCTTAAAACACTATAATTAACTTTAACATTTAAATTAGAGCAACCATCTCCATCAAATTCATTAGTAATAATACCACCATATTTTTTTATATTTTCATAATTAGCTGTATTTTTCATTGAACAAGTAGTTTTTCCATAATATACATAAATTCCAGGATCAGAAAATATAGATTCAACATCTAAAAATGTAGTACCAGGTTCTTTTAAAACCATATAATGTTCAAAATTGTTATTAGCAAAATCAAGATCATCCATATGAACTTTTTCGCTATTATAAGGAATAACTATATTAGTTATAAAATCATCATCTTTAAAACTATTATTAATAATTGGTATTTTTATTGATAATAGAGAATCATTAAATTCTGTTATAAGCAAATTTTTTCTGTTATTTGTTGTAACATTACTATACTTACTACCATCAGTTAATTTTAAAGTAAAATCTCCCCATTTAAAAGTATTTTC
Source organism: uncultured Muribaculaceae bacterium (assembly GCA_964384115.1). GTDB lineage: Bacteria > Bacillota_I > Bacilli_A > RF39 > UBA660 > CAG-884. The sequence goes on from CAYLJU010000031.1 coordinate 6,538, forward strand.
ATTTTCAATTTCAAATATTTTTTCAGAATTATCACTAAAAATAAATCTCAAACAATTATTACCGCATTTTAAAACAACTTTAACATCATTATATAAAAAATCATCATACATTCTTTCTGTAATTATATTTTGCTTACTGATTATATTAGTTTTAACATAAGAATCAGTATATAAATCTTTAATAACCATCGTAATACGGAGCAAAAAGAAACCAATTGTAGCAGCAAGAGAAAATGAAACAATTAATTCGATAACCGTAAATCCTTTTTTATTCATAATTATATCCTCCTAAAATTTATAATCACAAAAAGTATCATCATTATAAGCAATTATAATATGTTTGCCACTACTATTTAATGTAGTTGAGAAAGTTATAAGAGATTCATAATATTCACTACTTCCATCATAGCCATTCGCGTTACTATAGTTATTAGTTAAAAATTCATACACATTTTGGATATCATCAGAAATAACAATTTTTAAGATTCCAAGTTCTTCAACTAAAGCATCAAAATATTCAGATTTATTTATTTTACTTTTATCAATAAAACTAGTTTTATCAAAACTACTATATTCATCTTCAGTAATCAAAAAATCATAAATAATCTTCGCCCCATATAATCCATCAACAGTATTATACTTAAAAGCTTTACTATAATTAGAAGTAAGTGTTCTAATCTGTGCATACATAAATACCATTACACCAATTAACAGTGTAGAAACAATCAAAACTTCAGCTAACATAAAACCATTTTTTTTCATAACTTTCTCCTATATACTTGTATTTATCATAAATATATTATATAATAAAATAAGTATAAATGCTAGACTTAAAAGAAAAAAAGAGGAAATAATATGTTAAAAGAATTTGATTTTGTAAATGTACCAATTGTTGATATTGTAAATGAAATTTTTATTGATGCATCTAGTAAAGGCGCAAGTGATATTCACTATGATCCTTGGGAAGAATTCATGAAAATCAGAATACGTATTGATGGACAGTTAATTGATTATGCTAAAGTACCAAATGTATATAAAAATAATTTAGTAACACGTATAAAAATACTATCTGGTATGAATATAACTGAATCAAGGTTACCTCAAGATGGTGCAATTAAAGCAAAAATTGGTGGTGAAGATGTTGATATGCGTGTATCAAGTTTACCGACTAATAAAGGCGAAAAGGTAGTTATTCGTATACTTGATTATAGTAAACATGTATCCGGAATTGAATCACTTGGTTTTACTGATACTAACTTAAAAAAAGTTGAACATGCAATTACAGCCCCTAATGGTATTATTCTTGTAACTGGCGCAACCGGTTCTGGTAAATCAACAACTGTATATTCAATTTTAAATAAATTAAACCAAGAAGATACAAATATTATAACTGTTGAAGATCCAATTGAAATGGATATAGAGGGAATTAACCAAGTACAAACCAATAGTGAAATTGGTTTAGACTTTGCAAATGTTTTAAGATCTATTTTAAGACAAGATCCAGATATAGTAATGATTGGAGAGATTCGTGATACTGAAACTGCTAAAATAGCTGTTAGAGCTTCTATTACAGGTCATTTAGTTCTATCTACATTACACACTAATGATGCTTTAACAACAATTGAACGTTTATGCGATATGGGTGTTGAAAGATATTTATTATCATCTTCCCTATCTGCTATTGTTTCACAAAAACTTGCAAGAAAATTATGTAATAAGTGCAAATACAAAAGACCTGCAACAGAATATGAAAAAAATTTAATTAAAAAAGAATTAAATTATGATATTAATGAAATTTGGGATAAAAAAGGTTGTCCTGAATGTAATAGTGGTTATAAAGGTCGTATAGCTATTCATGAAGTTTTACTTATTAATGAAGAAATAAAAAATGCCATTAATAATGAATTAGATAGAAAAGATTTAAGAGAACTTGTTTATAAAGATGAAGATACATATACCCTATTACAAGATGGTTTAATTAAAGCTGTTCAAGGTATTACTACTATTGAAGAAGTATTAAAATTAGTTGAATTAGATGATAGTGAACCAGAAAAAGGTTTTCAAAATACTGAACCCGAACCAATTGTAGATGATTCAATTGAAACAATAACTATGTAGTTATTGTTTTTTTATACAAAAAAAGTTTAAGAAAATTCTTAAACTTATATTTGTACTCCTTTTACAACATTAGAATTATATGTTTTTGTTGAGAGCATATTATCTACTAATGCACTTGCATCAGCTATATAATTTACTGTTATCTTTGCACCATTACTAGTTGCAGCACCACTAAACATATAACCATAATCAGTAACACCTGTACTCATTATATTTATTGTTGTTGTTAAGGATGAACAATCACTAAACATATAACTCATATCTGTTGCATTTGATGTATTAAAACTATTTAAATCTAAACTTGTTAAAGATGAACAATTATAAAACATACCATGCATATTTGTTACATTTGTTGTATTAAAACTACTTATTTCTAAACTTGTTAAGGATGAACAACTCCAAAACATAGCACTCATAGTAGTTACATTTGTTGTATTAAAACTACTTATTTCTAAACTTGTTAAGGATGAACACTTGTAGAACATACTCTGCATATTATTTACATTTGATGTATTAAAACTACTTAGGTCTAAACTTGTTAAGGATGAACATCTATTAAACATACCGATGACACTTGTTACATTCGATGTATTAAAATTACTCAAATCCAAACTTGTTAAGGATGGAGAAAGAGCAAACATATGGTTCATATTTGTTACTTTTGACGTATTAAAACTACTTAGGTCTAAACTTGTTAAGGATGAACAACCATAAAACATTTGCAACATTTTAGTTACATTTGATGTATTAAAACTACTTACATCTAAACTTGTTAAGGATGAGCATTTAAAAAACATACTACTCATATCAGTTACATTTGATGTATTAAAATTATCATTAAAATCTATCGATATTAAATTAGTAAATTCAGAGAACATACTATAGCAACTT
>CAYLJU010000032.1:0-9417 GCA_964384115.1 uncultured Muribaculaceae bacterium
GGAAAACCGACATTTATTTTTACCGATTTCCTACATTTTATTTTACCATTTACATAATTGATATTTTCTTTATACAACTTTAAGGCTTGCTTCATTTTTGGCGAAATATTATGATTGTTATTAAAAACAATTGCCTTAAATTTTTCAAATTCATTTTGTTTCAATGAATTAATTAAACCTTGATAACATTCATAGGTCGCTTTTAAAATTGAATCAGTATTTATAAGAAATTGAACTATATCTTTTTGTGAAATTTCTTTTTTAAAATGTTTAGAATAGTGTTTTTCTTCTGATAAATCATTTTCATTTTTAACTATTAATTTCCAATAATCTTTTAATTTATTATAATAGGGATTATCTTTTTTACATAGATTAATTCTAGTACAATTTAAAGCATTATATGCTTGAACCACAATATGAAATCTATCAATAGATATATCTGCATTTTTAAATAATTTTTTTGCTAAATAAATATACTCAGAATAAAAATCAACAGAAATATGTTTCACATTATAACGGTATTTTTTAGAATATCTTTTAAAAAAATTTTCTAAATCTCTAGATTTTCTAGAATCATTAATATCAAATAAATTTCCTTTATCATTATCTGTTATTATAAAAGCCATTTTTCCTTTAGTATCTTTAAATTCATCCAAATTCATAGAATTAGGTAAAGTTGGATATCTTAAAACAGTATGAGAAGAAATTTCATTTAAAATACGATCAATTACAGAAACGGAAACATCCATTCTTTTAGCTATATCTTTTTCTGATTGCTTTTCCATAAGTTCTAATTTTATTTGAAGATTAGTATTATTTGATATGTTTTTATTTTTATCAACTAATTCTGTTTCAGCAATAAATGTATTATTACAATTTTTACAGAAAAAACGTTGCTTGTGGAGAATTAATCTAGTTAAAAAATTACCTTGCTTAGGAATTTTAACTATTCAATTTTTTCTAAAACCCCATTTAATGATATCATTAGTTGATTGATTAATAATGCCACAATGGGGACAACAATTTGGGTTATAAGTGAGAATGCCTTCAATTATTTTATAATTTTTCCCCTTTATAATTTGTTCTTTGCATTCTGTTATAATATGAATATTAGCATCTTTAATATTTAGTAAATTTAGTATATAATTATTAGTAGACTATTAGTAGACATAAGTTTATTCCTTTCAATGTATTTGCCAATTACATTGTATCAAACTTATGTCTTTTTTATAAACTAAAAATAGCACTGGTTAATTTATCACCAACACTATTTATAATACAGCCTAGAATTTAATATAACTCATTTTTTAAAATAAAATAGTGTTAGTTCGCACCAACACTAAATATTATATAAACACAAAGATCTATATATAAATTCTTTTAATGATATTTATTAATCTACATAATCATATAAACGAACTTCATTTCCGTTTATATCAACAGCATAAGATAAAGTTCGATCGTTTATAACAGTTACAACATTCTTAAGATCAGTTATATTTTTTATATCAATTTTACCATTATCCAATAAATCATTAATATTCATATAAGACAATGTTCCATTTTCTTTCATGAAAACGAAATAATTAGGATTTCCATTTCCAAAATTAGCATAATAAGTAGTTAAAACTTTATCAATATTTAATTTATAAGCTTTTATACTGTTTGACCCATCGAAATCTGTAAAATTCTTTGGAGAATATGTTTTAAAGTTTTTTTCAAAAGAAACTAGATTATTTTTAATATAACTATCATTTGGATAAGCACCAGTAGTTGTTAAATAAGCATTACCATCAGTATCAACAATAACCCTTAGATAATTGTAGAATAAGTTTTGTGTAAGTTTTCTTTTAGCTAAATTATAATTATAACTACCACTACTACCATTATTGCTACCATTGGCAGTTGAAATATAATCATATAAAGGAACTTCTTTTCCACTTGCATCTACAGCATAAGATAGTCCATGATTGTTTACAACACTTACTATATTTTCAAGATTATTAATTATTTTAATACTTATATTACCATTATATAATAAATTATCTATACTTAAATAAGCTAAACGTCCATTTTCTCTCAAGAAAACGAAATAATTAGGATTTCCATTTCCAAATGTAGCATGATAAGCAGTTAATACTTTACTAGTATTTAATTTATATGCCTTAATACTATTTGAACCATTGTAATCTGTAAAATTCTTTGGATAATAAATTTTAAAAATTTTCTCAAGCGCGATTAAATTATTTTTTACAGAATCATCTTTTGGATAAGTACCAGTAGTTGTTAAATAAGCATTGCCATCAGTGTCAACAATAACCCTTAAATAATTATAAAATAAATTTTGGACATGTTTCCTTTTTGATAAATTATATTTATAAGTATTATTGATTACATAATTATAATCTTTATCACTATTATCTACGATAGTAAAATTATTATTTCCATTATCTGTATTACCACCGTTATTATCATTGTTGCCATTATTATCATTGTTGCTATTATTATCATTGTTGCCATTATTATCATTGTTGCTATTATTATCATTGTTACCATTATTATCATTGTTGCTATTATTATCATTGTTGCTATTATTATCATTGTTGCTGTTATTATTATTTGACTCATTAGGATTATTTACATTTTTGTTATCTAATAAGAGACTATCATAAATAACAAAGATTCCAAGACTCATTACTAATAAAGCCAAAATTACAATAAAAACAAACGCCACATTGTTTTTCTTTTCCATATAAAACTCCTTTCAAATCAATTATAACATATATTAAAAAAAATATATATTGAAAGAAAAAAAAAAAAACAAAAATACATTTTGTTTACAAAAAAGCATAAAAAAACCATATTTAATAATAGTATCAGGATTACTCTCATAGATACAGCCACAATTAGGACATAATGAAGGTATGTATGTAAGTTTTCCATGAAAAACCTTATAAGTAACTTTATCTATAGTTTTTTCTTCTAAACAATTTTCATCAAAAATGATGTTAGGGTTTTTAATATTTAAAATATTTCTAGTATAATCAGTATGAGTCATATAAAACAAATTCTTTCAATGTTTATATACAAGTACATTGTACAATAGAATTTGATGTGACTCATTTTTTTTTAAAGAAAATAGTGTCAGTGACCTCACCAACACTAAATATTATAGAACCAGAGCATTTTATGCTCTTATTTGCTTTTTAATATTAATAATGCTATAATTCTACTAGAGGCGAATTATGAAAAAAATAAAAGAATTTATAAGTACCAATAAGATGTTTATAATTTATATTTTATGTAATCTAATAACAAGTACATTATTAAGATTTCTAACAACTAAAAACTATTTTAATATAAAACCATTAATAGCAGACTTAGGAACTCTAATAATTATAGGATCATTTACCTATCTACTAAAAGAAAAAAACAGATATCCTTACTTACTTACAATGACAATCTTAGGATCTTTAATATGCTTTTTTAATAGCATCTATTATAACAATTATTTATCATTTATATCAATATCACTAATAGGATCAATAACATTTTTAAAAGACGTAGGAGACGCCGTTATTGATAATATTTTAGAACTTAAAGATTTTATATTCTTGCTAGAAATACCAATTTTCACAATATGCCATAAATTAATTAAAACAGAAAAAAGTAATCTAAAATTTAAAATTCCATTTTTAACAGGAATAATAGTCTTAGCATTACTAGCACCATTTTATCGTGGTAAAGATTATGCTAGAATATGGAAAAATTGGAACAGAGAATATGTAGTAATGCAATTTGGTGTATATATATATCAAATAGATGATTTTATAGTCAGCTTAAAACCATCACTAGTAAATCTTTTTGGTTCCGATAATGCATCAAAAGTATTCAGAGAATATTATAGTAAACCAAAAGAAGAATTAAAAAATGAATACACAGGTTTATTTAAAGATAAAAATGTAATAGTAATACATGCTGAAAGTTTTCAAAATTTTGTAATTAATAAAAAAATAAACAATAAAGAAATAACGCCAAATATAAATAAATTAATCAAAAAAAGTTTATATTTTAACAATTTCTATGCACTAGATAGTGTTGGAACATCAAGCGATACAGAATTTACTTTTTCAACATCATTATTACCAACAAATAACGGAACAGTATTTATTAATTATTGGAATCGTAAATATGAAACAATAGAACAAAAATTTAAAGATGCAGGCTATTATACATTTGCAATGCATGCAAACAATGGGACATTTTGGAATAGAAACGTTATGTATAATACCCTTGGATATCAAAAATTTTATAATTATGAAACAGATTATAATTTAGATGAAATAATAGGACTAGGTTTATCAGATAAATCATTTTTTAAACAATCAATAGAAATAATAAAAGATATAAATCAAAAAGGTCAAAAATACTATGGAACACTCATAACATTATCTAATCATACACCATTCACAAGTGAAGGAAAAGACATATCTGATTTTGATGTTACATCATCACACTATGATAATAAACTAGGAAAAATAGTTAAAGATGATTATCTAGAAGGAAGTGTATTAGGCAGTTATATAAAATCAGTACATTATGCCGATGAAGCAATAGGAATATTTATAGATGAACTAGAAAAAAATAATTTACTAGATAATACAGTTTTAATAATCTATGGTGATCATGACGCCAAAATTAAAAAGAATCAATTTGAATATTTTTACAATTATAATATTAAAACAGGTAAATCTACTGAAAAAGATGATGAAAACTACAAAACTATAGATGATATTGATTATGAATTATTAAGAAGTGTACCATTTATAATTTACTCAAAAGACATTGAACCTAGAATAATAGAAGAATCAACATCGATGTTAGATGCATTTCCAACAATAGCAAATATGTTTGGATTTGAAACAAAATATACATTAGGTAGTGATATTTTCAGTACTAAAGATAATCTAGTAGTTTTCCCAAACGGTAATTGGCTAACAAATAAAATATATTATGATACCAAAAAAGAAGCATTTAAAGCACTTGAAAATAACTTGGTAGTAACAAATGAATACATAGAAAATAAAAGTAATATTGCCCAAGAAAAAATAAATATATCAAATTATATTATAATGTACGATTTAATAGGAAAAAATGAAGAAACAAAAGTGTCATTAAAAGAAAAATAAAAATTTAAAAAATATGAAACTTTTTAGAATTAATATGACACTATATAATTGAGGTGAACAAAATGATCGATCAGGAAACCTTAAACATATTTGATGAATTATATAAAGATACATATAATGATGTTCTAAAATATGTTATTCTAAAGTGTTCAAACATTGCAGATGTTGAAGACATAATACAAAATATATATATTGAAGTATTAAAAAATATAAAAAAAAACAGACATCAAGATAAGGCATATATAATAGGAATATCTAAAAACAAAGTTAAGAATTACTATAGATTTAAATATAGAAATAAGATAATTAATTATTTTGAAAGAGAAGAAATGGAAGCATTAGCAGTTGATGACACATTAGAAGAAAGTGTATTAATTAAAAGTAATATTGACTCAATATGGGAATTTTTAAAAAATAAAAAAAGCGAAATACCCAAAATATTTTATTTATATTACTATATGGGATATACAATAAGAGAAATATCTAATGAATTAAACTTAAAAGAATCAACAATTAAAAATAACATTTATAGAACATTAAATGAATTAAAATTGTATTTAGATAAAAAGGTGGGGGAAAATGGAAAATAAAGCAATAAAGGAAATGTTTGATAAAAAAATAAATAAAAATCAAATATATGATAAAGTTATACAAAATAATCATAAAAAAAAGTTATTTATATTAAAATATGCTTTTTCTTCATTAATAATATTATGTATAATAAGTCTTTGTTTTTCAAATGATAATATATATTATAATAAATCAAATATATCACTTGATAATTACCAAATAGGACTAACCTATAAAAATGTAGGAGTTCAAAATAATGAATTAGAAAAAATAATAAAAAACATAAATATATCAAGTGAATATACAAAAGTACAAAATGAAGAAAATACAATCTATTATAATGTAAATGATAAAGATAAGTTAATAGTAATTACGCAAATAGAAGAAAGCAATTATAATAGTAAAGCATCGAAAATAAAAAATACAGAAGTATTATTATATGAAGATGGAAACAAATTAAAATCGATATTTAAAGTTAATGAAACTACAATATCAATTGAAACACAAAAACTAACAAAACAAGAATTTATAAAAATAATAAAATCAATAATTAAGTAGAAAGAGGTTTATATGAAAAAAATATTAAGTATAATAGCAATATGTATTATAGGGGTTTTAGCATTTACAGGATGTACAAAAGAAGAAAATATAGAAGGAAGTCTTCCTGAAATAATGGACAAACTTTATGAAGGAATAAAAGATGAAGAAAAGCCAATGATGTTATCTAATATTGAAATAGATGATGAAAGTTTTGAATATTATACATTTATAAAAACAGAATATAAAGAAGCATTAGCAAGTGAATCTATGGTAGGATCAATACCACATTCAGTAGTATTAATAAGATTAAAAGATGCAAGCAAAGCAAAAGAAGTAGTAGAAGAAATAAAAGCAAACGCTAATCCATCAAAATGGATATGTGTAACTGCTAAAAATGTAGAAGTTTTATCAAAAGGCGATTTAGTAGTATTAATTATGTCAAATGATGATTTAGCGCCAAGAATTAAAGCAAACTTTGAAAATTTGAAGTAGGAGAAAACCATGGTATTTTCTAGTATAAGTTTTCTCTTCTTTTTTTTGCCAACTTTATTTATTATTTATTTTTTAACACCAAAAAAATTTAGAAATTATACATTACTATTATTTAGTTTAATATTCTATATTTTTGGGGAAAAATGGTATGTAATATTATTAATAACATCATGCTTAATAAATTATATCTGTGGCATCCTAATAGAAAAGAAAAATAGAAAAATATTTTTAATAATAGGACTAATAATAAATATATCATTGCTTCTATATTATAAATACACCAATTTTTTCTTAGATACATTTACTAATATATTTAATCTAAATCCAATAACATTAAACATAATATTACCACTTGGAATCAGTTTTTTTACATTTCAAAATATAAGTTATTTAATAGATGTATATAGAAAAGATGTAAATGCCCAAAAGAACTTTCTAAAATATGCAACATATATAACATTATTTCCTCAATTAGTAGCAGGACCAATCGTAAGATATAAAGATGTTGTAGATGAACTAGAAAATAGAGAAGAAAACACAAAAATATTTTCTGATGGAATAATAAGATTCATAGTAGGTTTAACTAAAAAAGTCTTAATTGCTGATACAATATACTATATGTACACTGAAATTATGAAAACAAATATGTCAACACTTTCATACTGGCTAGTCGCAATCGGATTTACATTACAAATATATTATGATTTTTCAGGATATACTGATATGGCAATTGGACTTGGAAAAATGTTTGGATTTAATTTTAAAGAAAACTTTAATTATCCATTAATTTCTTCATCCATAACAGAATTTTGGCGTAGATGGCATATATCATTATCAAGTTTTTTCAAAGATTATGTTTATATACCACTAGGTGGAAATAGATGTAGCAAATTTAAAAATATCAGAAACATCCTAATTGTATGGACATTAACTGGTTTTTGGCATGGAGCTAGTTGGAACTTTATATTATGGGGGTTATACTTTTTTATATTTTTGATATTAGAAAAATTTATTTTAAAAAAATATTTAAGAAAAGGCTTTTTTTCACATCTTTATACATTAATCGTAGTAATAATAAGTTTTGTAATATTCTCATTAACAAATATGACCGATATATTTAACTTTATAAAAGGAATGTTTGGAATTAATACAACATTGATAAATTATGAAAGTATATATCATTTAAAAAATAATTTAGTAATAATATTAATAGCATTATTAGGATCTGGACCAATAATAAAAAATACAATTATAAAATTAAAGAAAGGAAAGTATAATAAATTGATTGAATGTTTATTTATAATATTTATATTTACTATTTTCATATTATCAATAGCAAAAATAGTATCTAGTTCATTCAACCCATTTATATATTTTAGGTTTTAATATGAAAGAAAAAATAATATCAATTTTATTTATTGCTATAATCTATACATTATCAATATCAACATTAATATTAAAAGACAGAGATATTTCTACATATGAAAGAAGAAAGCTAACAACAACTCAAAAACTAAAAGAAAACTTTATAGACAATTTAGATGATTATCTAACAGATCAATTTGTATTTAGAGATAGTTTAATATCAATCAATTCATGCTTTGATAGATATATATTGAACAATATAGATGATAACAATGTCTACATATTAAATGATTATATAATAGAAAAAAATTATCCATTAAAAGAAGAAAATATAGAAAATTTTATAAAAAAAATAAACTACATAAAAGATAATTATCTTAAAGATAACAGCACATATTATACAATAATACCAGATAAAGCTTATTTTTTAAATTATGATAAATATTTAAAATTTAATTATTCTGAACTATTAAAAAAATTAAAAGAAAACATAAATACATCATATATCGATATAACCAATTTACTAGAACTAGAAGATTACTATAAAACAGATATACATATAAAACAAACATCTTATCCAAAAATAATTAAAGAATTAATAACTAAAATGAATTTTAATTATAAAGAAATAAATTATAAAGAAAATAAAATAGAAAATTTTTATGGAGCATCATATAGTAAAGTTCCACAATTTATAAAACCAGATGAAATAGTATATATGACTGATAATAATATGAATAATCTACATGTAGAGCACCTAGAGTATGGTGAAAAAAATATATATGATTTAGAAAAACTAAATACTTCTGATAAATATAATATATTTTTAAGTGGACCAAGTTCATTAATTGAAATCAAAAATGAAGATACAAAATCAAATAAAGAATTAATTATATTTAGAGATTCATTTGGTAGTAGCTTTGCTCCATTATTGACACCATATTATAAAAGCATAATCTTAATAGATTTAAGATATATAAATATGGATATTGTAAACGAATACATTAATTTTGAAAACAAAGATATTTTATTTGCATATAGTACATTAATAGTAAATGAAAGCAATTTATTAAAAGTTAATATGAAATAACACTAAAGCATTAATAAAAATTAAAATCCTATTGACAGAAAAGTCAATAGGATTTCTAATAAAAAAAATAATCAACGCTGATTATATCAAGTAAAATAATAATTGGAGGAGCCAGTCGGATTTGAACCAACGATCAGGGAGTTGCAGTCCCACGCCTTACCACTTGGCTAT
>CAYLJU010000033.1:0-9415 GCA_964384115.1 uncultured Muribaculaceae bacterium
ATATTTAAATGTTTTGATTAAACATCTTTGAACATCATTTCTTGTTTTAAATTTAATATATATAAACACATGTAATCTACTAGCTCCAAGTGTAGAAGAAAATATATTAAATTCAAATAGTTCTCCATATTTATTAAATAGTTTAATATCTTCTTTCCAATCAAATTGTAATTGTTTACCAAATTCAGTTTCATATCTCGGATGAAAACAATTATTTTTATTTTTCTTGAAATCATTATTTTTTGAATATTTATAAAAATTAGAATAATTTCCGATTGATTCATCTTTTTCTTTAAAAAATTCATAAGTTCCTTTAATTGTAGATCCAGGTAATTCTAATTTTGATTTTATTTCATCCTTATATTTATCTAATCTAGATTCCTTATTTCTAGTAGTTGGTTTACCTTCATAGCCATTATCATATTTTTTTACAGTTCTATAATCACAATTATGAATTCTAGCCAATTCGGCATAATTTGGTTTTATATTATTTGTTTTCATAATCAATAACTCCTGTTTTAATTTATTTAATTCTCTCATGTTATACCTCCATATTATATAAAAAGTATAACAAAAAGAATGTAGGAAAACCGACATTTTTATTTTACATTTTTCCTACATTCTTATAATATCATTAACATCCGATTGATTTCCAATTTTTTTTCCGATTCATATATATTAAATATTTCTAATTTATAAATGTCACTCACTCATTTCACTACAAAAATTCAAATAAACAAAAAATCACTTTATCAAACAAGTGATTTTCCTTTACAAAACTTGACCTTTTAACAGTTCAAGTGAAACTCTTATGGTGCTTCTGATTGGATTTGAACCAACAATCTATTCCTTCGGGGGGAATCATTCTATCCAATTGAACTACAGAAGCATTAAATTAATTATAACACAAAAAAGAAATAGTTTTCTTTTTAAGCTAAAATTCTAATAAAATTAACTATTTCTTTTTCATTCAATACCTTACCCTGACTTATAACTTTATCATTAATAATCAAAGCTGGAACATTTGATACATTGTACTTAGCCCTATCTCCCTCATCTTCTAAAAGAGAAACACTAATTTTTCCTTTCACTTTTTCAAGTGCTTTACCTACATTCTTAAGTAATTTCATACGATTACTAGATTCATTTCCAATAATTTTTATTTCCATTTCTATCACCTCTATTTAATTATACAAAACACTTATTAATTTTTTATAGGTAAATTATTAAAAATTATTAAATAGGAATAGTAAACTCAATCGTAAGACCATTATCATTATAAGCCCTGATACTACCGCCTAATTTTAAAACAAATTCCTTACATATAGATAAACCTAAACCAGATATTTTTCTTGATTTATCAGTAGTAAATAAAGGATCAAATATTTTATCAATAACATCATCACTAACTCCAGGACCATTATCAGATATCTTAAAACAAAAATATTTATTATCTTTAGTAATAGAAATATTAATAATACCATTTTCATTTAAATATCTAGCACTATTTTGAATAATATTACCAAATATCCTCTTTAATTTTAAAATATCAACATTAATATAATCATTTGAGCATCTAGATTTTATAATCAACTTAATATTATCATTTTTTAAATCAGCTTTATAATCATCATTTAAAAATTTAACAATATCTTTAATAAAAATTTTATCAATTTTCAAAACAGTATTAGATTTATTAATCAAATAATCATCAAAATCAGATAAAATATTTTTAACATGAATAGCTTTACTATTAATTATATCATTATACTCTTTCATTTCTTTTTTACTAATATTACCATCTTTTATTAAATCAGAATAACCAATAATAGAAGTTAAAGGCGTTTTAATATCATGGGAAATACTAGCAATTATTCTATTTTGTTCACTCTTTTCTTTTTCTAATGAATCAACTAAATTAACAAATTCATTCTGAATAAGACCAAGTTCTCCATTAAATTTCATTTTTTTAGGCTTTTTACCAAGCTTATAATTTCTAATATCTTTAACAATATTTTCAACAGGACTTATTAATTTTAATCTAACAAATATAAATATAAAAGCCATAATAATAGAAACTAAAGCAATCTGAAATAGAATAAGACCAGTTATCATACTAGAAGTACTTACATTTTTATTCATATAAACACTAAGTAAATAAAAATTATTACCAACTTGAACAATATCAGAAAACAAAAATAATTCATCTTTCACATTATCTTGAACAACATCTTTATTATCAATATCAGACAATTTAAACTTAACACCATATTCTTTAGCAATACTATTTAAATTAATAATTAAACTTTCCGTATTTACATAAAATTTTTTTATTTCTTCTTTAGCCAGTTTTTCTCTTAAAGAATTAACCTCTGAAAATATAGGTTTTACTCTAAAATTAAACCAAAAAAGTAAAGTAATAATATTAACTAAAACAGTTATAATAATGTAAAAAACTATTTTTTTACTTAAACTAACATTTTTCATCTGAATTCTTCCTTACAAATTTATAACCATACCCCCAAATAGTAACAATATTTTTTTCACCAATTTTATCACGTAAGTTCTTGATATTAACAGCAACCGCGCCAATATCACCATAATTATCTCCCCAAACAGAAGTAAAAATTTGTTCCTTTGATAAAGCAATGCCAGCATTTTCCATTAAATATCTAAGAAGCTCAAATTCCCTAGTAGAAAGTTCAACAATTTTTCCATCTTTTGTTACTTCAAAACTTTCTTTATTCAAAGATATATCACCAATAGAAATAATATTCTCACCACGATAAAAACTTCTTTTATTAAGTCTCAAATAAGATTTTATTTTAAGAACCAATTCAGCATTATCAAAAGGTTTAGTTATATAATCATCTCCACCCATTTCATAACAAACCATTTTATCTATTATTTCTGATTTAGCAGAAATAAAAATTATTGGAACATTAACTTTATTTCTTATTTTTAAACATAATTCAGTACCACTCATTTCTGGCATCATTATATCAAGTAAAATTAAATCATAATTTTCATCAATTTTTTTTAAAACATCCAAAGGATTATTTATAATATCAGATTCTATATTTTCTTTTTTTAATATTAAAGAAATTAATTCAGAAATTTCCTTATCATCATCAACAATTAAAACCTTTGCCATATAATCACTTCCTTTAAAATATTATATATTATTTTAAGAAAAAAACAAACTAGTTGTTTTTAAAAACATCATTATTTTTTAAATAATTATAATAATTGTTTTTAACAATAAGTTTGCTTATATTAATTTTATTATTCATAATTGTATTTATATTTTTTATATAATTATCATCAACATCTTCATTTTTAACAAAATTATTATCAGAACCAAAATATTTTCCCTTATCTGTAACCCAAGATCGATTACTAAATATAGCAACTCCTTCTCTACTTGACAATATATCACTTCCAGCAAATAACCTTGAATCATACTTTATATTAAATAAATTATATACTGTTGGTAAAACATCTATTGACATACCTACTTTATCTACTTCTACAGTTTTCATTTTGCTATTCCATATTATTAAATTACTATTATTAACGCCAATAATACCATCTTTTTTATAACTAGAAACTTCATTAATTTCACTAACAGTTAAACCATATGGATAATGATCAGCAAGTAAAACAATAACTGTATCATCAAGTTTTCCTTTTTCTTCTAGTGTATTAATTAACAATTCTAAAGCATCATTTAATTCAATTTGTGTTGCTAAATAAGCTCTTACTCTATCACTATATGGTAATCCCTTAACTTCAGATGCATGCTTTTTAGCAGCTTCATTATAAAAATTATACTCCAAATGCCCAGATACTGTCATATAATAAACCATAAAAGGCTCATCACTATTTAAATAATCATCCGTTGTAGCTTTTATCATTTCGGTATCAAATTCAGGCCAAATATTACATTTTATTTTAGTTTCAAGACCATTATAACAACCCTTATAATTATTAAATCCAAGTGATTTTAAATATTTATTTCTATCTTGAAAATTATAATAATGATCATGATAAGCATAAGTTTTATACCCTAAATCTTTAAACACATTTGCAAGTCCATATGGAAAATAATTAATACCTTTCCTCCATATAGGTAAAATACTTGAATCTGCATATAATCCCGTAAGTGCTTGAAATTCACCACCAATAGTACTAAGATTATTTGATGAATAATAATTATTAAATTTAAATCCACTATTAACAAGTTTATATAATGTAGGCGTTAAATCTTCTCTAACACCAATCTCATTAAAACTTTCAGCTACTATATAAATTAAATTTTTACCTTCAAATATTCCTGTATATTTATTTTGTTTAGTAGGTTCAATGTTACTCATATAATTATTAATTTTTTTTATATCACTATTATTAGTTTCCAAAGAATTAAAATCAATATCTAATTTATTATAATCATATTCAAATATATCATCATTATCTATATTAATAACTGTTTGAATATTTTCATCAAATCCAAAAACGTTTCTATATGCATCTAATATACCAGAATTAATAACACCCAATTTTTCATTATTTAATGATGTATCATTAATACTTGTATATAAATAATATATTGAATTTTCAACTTCTTTTTGACTATTTATATTAAGTATAAATAAAGTAAACGATATTATTAATATACCTAAATAAGATAAATAATTTACCAATTTACTTCTTTCAAAATTTATTTTTTTTCTAAAAATAATAAATATTATTAAAGGTAGAAATAAAAGTATAACAAAATGAAAATTTCTCAATATTGAAAGTATAGTTTCATTTCCAAATTTAAGTACTTGATCACTTAATTTAAATAAATCAAATGAAAAGAAAAAACCAAATACTTTTTTAAATATAAATTGTAAGCTAAAGTAAAATCCTAATAATCCATATATAATATAATTAAATACTTTATTTACTTTTTTACCAAATAAACCAGTAATTATTGTAATTAATAATGAAATAATAAAGCTAAATAAAAATATATTAATTATTGTACTTTTAGTATATGTATCAAATAATAAGAATTCAAATAAAAATTCTAAATACAATATACAACCTAAATTAATTAAAAAACTTTTTAATTTCATAAAACAAACCTCTACTTTAAGTATATCATATTTTTTATATAAATATATTATTTTATATTATACTTTACAAAAAAATAGTAAAAAATCATAAATATTTTTTTACTATTCTTTTTACTTCTTCTTTTAAATTATTTTTTAATATATAATCTACAAATCCATCTTTTATATAATGATTTTTTATTTTTTCTTTTCCTTCATCCAACATAACAATACATGGTATATTTATATCAAGTTCCTTTAATTTTTTTAATGATTCTAAACCACTTATTGGTTTCATTTCATCATCTATTATTATTAAATTATAACTTTCTCCACTCCTTATTAAATCTACCATATCCATACCATTTAATACTGTATTTATTGTATATTGATTAAATAAGTTTTCTAATTTTTTTAATAATTCTTCATTATTTGATACTAATAATATATCGGTTTCATTTATTATTTCTTCTTTTTTAGCATCCCCGATTATAGAATCAATAACGATAGTAAATTCATTTCCATTATCTGATTTTATCATTAATGTTCCATTCATCATATTTATTATTTTATTTACTAATTTCAAATCAATTTTTATTTCATTAATGTCTTCTTCATCAATCTCATTATCCATACTTAATATATTATTTATTTCATCCAATGATAAAGGTTCACTACTATTTTCAATTGTTATTATTAATCTACATACATCATATTTATTGATTGAATTTACATTTATTTCTATAAATCCTTCTTTTGTATCATTTATTGATTTATCTATAATTGTTGTTAACACTTGTTTTAATCTGACTGAATCTCCATATAAATATTCTGGCAGATTTTCACTTATATTAAATTCAAATCTTATATTATTATTTATTTTTTTGATTCTCTTAATTTTATTTCATTTAATAATTTAACAATACTATATTTTTCATTTTTAACAATATTTATTTTTTTACTATCTAAACTTGTTACATCTAAAATATTATTTAATGTAAATGAAGCATCTCTTACATTTAAATCTATTAAATTAGAATTTTCTTTTATTTCTTTTATATCATCAGACTCTAAATTATAATTATTTAACTTTCCTATATTATCAATTGGTTTTCTCACTTCAGCACTCATCCTAAATAGAAAATTAGATTTTTCAATATAACTTTTACTTGTTAAACTTCTATTTTTCTTTAATTCCTCTATTGTTTTTAAATCAGGATTTTCAATCGTATGATACATTAAAGATGTAATAAATGTTTCAACATATGTTATTAAAAGTAAACCAGGATACAACATCTGTAATATCATAGCGCCAGAACCAATCGTTAAAAAAATAAGCAAAGGCAAATATCTCTTTGATTTTAATTTTTTAACATTCCGTAAAATAAAAATAATCATTAATAAAATCAAAATACTCGAAATAGTATATGTAAAAAGTACACTCATTCCCTCTGTATATCGAACAGAAAAATCATCACTTACTATTAATTTTATTGGTAAAAAAAACAAAATTATACCAATAATAACAAGCAAAATAATCAACCAAATTTTATACATATTATTGATATTTTTTTTATCTAATGATATATAAATAATATAAATTGTAAATACATATACCCACATTATTATAAAAAACAAATATGATTTTAAAATGATATCAGCCTCAAAAACATTTTTATCATAAATATGTGCTGCAAAAGTACATAATAATTCCGTAATAAGACCAAAAAAATTAGAAATAACTAATAAAGAATAAAGTTTTGTTTCTACCGTTATAATATGTTTTTTAAACACTAATAAAAATAATAATAGAATACTAAAAAGTAAAGCACTTAATGGAAAATAAATACCACTACCCACAATAATCACCTATCTTAAAGTCATTATAGCAAATAATTAAACAAAAATCTATATTGTAAAATAAAAATTTCTATTTAAAATATAATAAAAGTTCATGAATAATCATAAACATTCTATTTTTTTAATACAAGTTTCTTAGCATCTTCTTCAAGAAAATGATAATCAATTTTATCTGCTCTTGTTTTTGGTAATGATTTAACAAATACTATATCAGCAGGTACTTCATTTTCTTTTAATTGCTCAATATCACCATTTGGCGAAATCAAAGTACCACGACAAGCAGCATATATTTTTTTCTTTACATCATCATTTGCCACAATGCCATCTTTCAAAACAACATAAGCAATACCAACAAACAACATATCATCATCTGGTTTAGCAACAAAAGCAACATCATCTATTTCATCAATATAGGACATTAATAATTGAACCCTATCACAATATATCTTATTTAAAGTTGAAACAATATAATATCTACTATCACGACCAGTTAATTTAAAATAACCATTTTTATATAATATACCGCGATTACCAGTCTTAAAATATAATCTACCCTTATATACAAATCTTGCATTATATGTATCATAAGGATTTTTAAAATATTCCTTAAATACATGATCACCACTTATACAAAGAATTCCTTCTTCACCATATTTTAATTCCTCAGTATACTTGTCATTCATCACTATCGCATATGTACCACTTAAAATTTTACCAACTGATTCAAGATTCTGTTTAATACCAACAGCATTAGTACTAGCACCAACAGTTTCTGCATTACCAGAGCCATTACAAATAACAACATTTGCGTTATGATCTTTAAAAAATTTGACACCTTCCTCATTTTTAGATGGCGTTAAAAAATCGCCGCCAGAAATAAATGTGTGAACACTAGATAAATCTTGATTAGGAAGTACATATTTTTTAGTCAATTCAAGTAAAGCCGGACTTCCAAAAACAATATTAGGTTTTTTAGAAAAATAATATGATATATTATCTTTAGACAAATTCGGACAAAGTATAGCTTTACGTCCACACAATAATGACGTCAATGTGCTAGTTGCAAATCCATAAGGATAAGTAAAAGGAACACAAACAAGAGTACTTTCACCCATCTTAACTTTAGTGTTAGAAGAATTTTTCAAATAGATACATGAAGCCAATATATTTCTATTTGTTAAAACAACCGCCTTTGGCACCCCAGTTGTACCACTTGTAAATAATATTAGTGAATTTTCTTTTCCACCATAATTCGTCTTATATAATCCTTTATAATAATCAGACAATATTTTTAAATCCTGAAAATCAATAAAGTCAGTATAACCAATTTTTTTATTTTTTTCATTAAATTCTTTTTTTTCCAAATCTAAAGAACTTAATGTAATTATTTGCCTTACTTTAGTATTTTTTTTAATATCTAAATTATATTTATAATCCTTATCATAATTTAAAAATATTGGTGATTCAAATTCATTTAAATAATGAATTACTTCCTCTTTAGAAGAAAATAAGTTCAAAAATGTCGTAGTCACGCCTATTTTATTAAGTGCAAGATAAGAAATAACAGCCTGATATATATTAGGCATTGATATTGCAACAATATCACCTTTCTTTAATCCAAGTTCCATAAAAGCTCTAGCCATAATCAAAGATGAATTTAACATTTCATCATATGTAGCATTTAATCCTAAACAATCGATGGCTACTTCTTTTCTATAAGCAATACTCATAAAATCAAGTGCATTGCTAACACTCATGTTAGGTATAAAAGGATGGCGATAAAAAATTTTCTCATTTTTCATATGTGTTTTATCAATAGAAGGATATCCAGTTTTCATTATAAACACCCCATTCATAATTAATATTTATATTATATCATACGGAAGACTTTGTCCGCAACCTAACTAAATTAAATTTCAAAAAAAGCAAACCTCACTTGAAATAGTTTGCCAAAACAGTATAATAACTGTTACGTGATCTAAGTCACAATCAAATATAAACGTTCTATGCCGTAATGTAGTCTATGCTACCAAATATCGAAAGCCTCAGGTTTATTCCTTTGTTCCATGTCTACAATATGCATAACTACATGTATAAATTAATAAATCTATAACTAAAAGATATATTAAATCATTACCTGAAATTAATATAGATGAAGTACCATTATCTGAAATAGAAAAGGTATCATCTTCAACTACTGTTAATGATAGAAAATATACAGGATTTAATATTTTAGAAAAAGATACTTTGAAATTGTTTCCAATTCATCAGGAGAATATTTAATAAATGGATTTACTAATAAAATATTAGAAACAAATATTTTGACATTAAATAACTTCTAAAGAAATAAACAAGTTAACTAGGGGTTTGTCAAAATTAAAAGCACACGGAATAATTAAAAAAGTAGCTAGAAAAAATAAATATTATCTAACTACTAATGGTAGAAAAATTAT
>CAYLJU010000034.1:0-9178 GCA_964384115.1 uncultured Muribaculaceae bacterium
TCTAACATCAACCGTTCTTTATATAATTTCATCCGAAACTATTTGACACTAATAACATTCCAGATTTATAGACATTTTCTATATAATCTGCTAAAATATTGTATATGGAAAAAGAAGAAATTATAAAAAAATTAAATGAAATAAGAAAAACAAGAATATTAGACATCTATAGTGAAGAAGAATTTTCAGGTGAAGGAATTGTCATAAATCAAGAAGGAAAAATGTATAAATATAAATGGCAACTAGCATTATGCATTGAAGAAAACAAAGCCAAAGAAATATATTCACTAGAAGAATATAAAATTGATCCAAACAAAATAAAAATCAATTATAATTTTGATAATAACAAAAAAGATAATTGTATTAACATAATAAATTATAATAATTTAAAAATAGAAAATAATGACATAAATTACTATAAAAAAATAATGGAAGAAGTGTTAAAATGGGTACAATAAAAGTAATGTCAGAACTACTAGCCAATAAAATAGCAGCAGGTGAAGTAGTAGAACGCTGCTCATCAGTAGTAAAAGAACTAGTTGAAAACAGTATTGATGCCAAATCAACAGAAATAAAAATAGATTTAATAGATAGTGGAATAACAGAAATAAAAGTTACTGATAATGGAATTGGAATGGATGAAGAAGATGCTAAAACAGCATTCTTAAGACACGCAACAAGTAAATTAATCGATGAAAATGACCTATACAGAATTAATACCCTAGGATTTAGAGGTGAAGCATTACCATCAATAGCATCAGTATCAAAAGTAGAATTAATAACATCAAAAGGAAATGTTGGAACAACAATAAAAATAGAAGGCGGAAAGATAATAGAAATTAAAAAGTCAGAAGCCAGAAAAGGTACAAGCATAGCAGTAAGAAATTTATTTTATAACACACCAGCAAGATTAAAACACTTAAGTTCCATGCAAGCAGAATTAGCAAACGTATCAGATTATGTAGACAAAATTGCCTTATCACACCCAAACATAAGATTTGTTTTAACAAATAATAACATGCAGATATTAAATACTGATGGTAAAGGTGATTTACTAAAAACAATAAATAGCGTATTTGGAATCAATGTAGCCAGAAATATGCTTGAAATAAATACAGAAGATAGGGATTATAAAATAACTGGTTATATAAGTAAACCCGAAATTAACAGAACAACTAAAAACCATATGATAACAATTGTAAATGGAAGAGTAGTTAGAAATTCAAGCATAAATAAAGCCATAAATGATGCTTATCATACATATAAACCAGACAATAGATATCCAATTGTAGTCATAAATATAGAAGTAGACCCATCCCAAATAGATGTAAATATTCATCCAACTAAAATGGACATTAAATTTTCTAAATTAGAAGAATTACAAAATTTAATAGTAAAAGAAATAAAAAAACATTTAGACACAAAAACATTAATACCTAAAATAGAAACAGCAATAGTCGTAAACAATTTTATGGATGAATATCAAGAAGAACAACAAGTAAAAAAAGAAATAGAAAAACCAGTCTTTATAAAAGAACAATTAACAGTTTATGAAGATGAAATAAAATATGAAACCAAAAAAGAAGAAAACAGGTATCCAGACATGACCTTAGTCGGAATAGCTCATGGAACATACATAATAATGCAAAATGAAAATGGTATTTATATAATAGATCAACATGCCGCAAAAGAAAGAATTAATTATGAAAAATTCAAAGAAGAATTAGGGCATCCATCAGCAAATAAAGTACCATTATTATTTCCAATAACACTAGAATATACATCCAGTGAATATATGAAATTGAAAGAAAAAATAGATGTATTAAATAATATAGGAATCGAAATTGAAGAATTTGGCATAAATTCATTTATTGTAAAATCACATCCCGTATGGTTCCCAAAAGGACAAGAAGATAAATATGTAAATAAAGTATTAGAAACAGTACTAAACTATAATGAACCATTTGATTTAGTAAAATTTAATGAAAAAGTAGCAATTAACCTAAGCTGTAAAATGGCCATAAAAGCCAATGAATATATAAGTAATGAAGAAGCAATAAATTTAATTAAAACACTACAGAAATGCGTGCAACCATTTAATTGCCCACATGGAAGACCAACAACTTTAATATATACAGTACAAGAATTAGAACATTTATTCAAAAGAAGTGGATTTGATAGTCAAAAGTGATATAATAACTAACAAGAAAGGAAAAAAATATGATAACAGAAGAAAACGTTTTAAAAGTAGCCCATCTAGCTAACCTAGAAATAGATAAAGTAGAAATAAAAAAATACACAAAAGAATTAAGTGACATATTAACAGAAATAGAAAAAATAGTTGATGCCAAAATAGGAAATGAAAAAATATTAATCGCACCAACAAACGATAAAAAAATTGATGACTTTGCAAGTACCGAAACAAAAGAAAGCTTAAGCAAAGAAGAAATCATGAAAAATGCTAAATATCATGATCGTTCATACATAATAGTTAAGAGGGTAGTAAATGAGTAATTATATAGATTTAAGTGTAACCGAGTTGCACAAATTATTAAAAGAAAAGAAAATAAAACCAATTGATCTAGTAAATGAAGCATTAGAAAAAATTGAAAAAAATAAACTAAATGATTATATAACCATAAATGAAAATGCAAGAGAAGAAGCAATTGCACTTGAAAATACAGAAATTGACAATATATTTTGGGGAATTCCAATAGCAATAAAAGATAATATTATAACAAAAGACTTAAGAACAACATGTGCATCAAAAATGTTAGACGATTTCATTCCAATATATGACGCAACAGTCATTGAAAAAATAAAAGCAAAACACATGATAATAATCGGTAAAACCAATATGGACGAATTTGCAATGGGCTCAACAGGAGAAACATCATATTATGGAAATACACTAAACCCATGGAATAAAAATAAAGTACCAGGAGGATCAAGTAGTGGATCAGCATCTACCGTTTCATCACGCGAAGTACCACTTTCATTAGGATCAGATACAGGTGGATCAATAAGACAACCATCATCATTCCAAGGTATAGTAGGAATGAAACCAACATACGGAAGAGTATCAAGAAACGGATTAGTAGCATTTGCATCAAGCTTAGACCAAATCGGTCCCATAACCAAAAATGTATATGACAATGCTCTATTACTTGAATTAATATCTGGCCATGATGAAAAAGATGAAACAAGCATTGAAGCTGAAAATGATTTTACAAGCCTAATAGGTAAACCAATCAAAAACTACAAAATTGCTATTCCAACATTCTATATGAATGAACAAATAGATAAAGAAGTAAAAGAAAAAGTAATAAATGTAATAAATATTCTAAAAGAAAATAAATGCACAGTTGATTATGTAGATGTACCATACCTAGAATATAGCGTTCCTCTATACCAAGTAATCGCACTAGGCGAAGCAAGCAGTAATCTAGCACGCTTTGATGGCATAAAATATGGACTAAACATGGACGGAGAGACTGTATTTGAAAGCATAAAAAAAACAAGGACAAGTGGATTTGGTGAAGAAGTAAAAAGAAGAATAATGATAGGAACATATGTCTTAAGTGGGGCAAATGCTGATAAATATTACGTAAAAGCACTAAAACTAAGAGAAGCTTTAACAGAAGCTTTAAACAAAGTATTTGAAAAATATGATTTAATAATCGGACCAACAAATACAAGTACAGCATATGATTTAGGAACAAAAGAAAATGATGCCTTAAAAAGCTTTACCGATGACATTCTAACAAATCCAATAAACATGACCGGTATGCCAGCATTATCATTACCAATAGGATTAACAAAAGAAAACTTACCAGTTGGTATGCATATAATAGGAAAAAGTTTAGATGAAAAAAACATTTATGCCTTAGCATCATTTATAGAAGAAAAATTAAATTTACAACTTAAACCGGAGGTGAAATAATGTTAGTACCAACAATAGGAATTGAAGTCCATGTAGAATTAAAAACCAAAAACAAAGTATTTTCAAAAACAATAAATTCATATTCCAATAATGCCAATACAAATGTTGATATAATTGATTTAGGATATCCAGGAACCTTACCAACCTTAAATAAAGAAGTTGTTGAAATGGCTCTAAAAGCAGCACTTGCCTTAAATTGTAAAATAAATAAAGTAATGCATTTTGACAGAAAAAATTATTTTTATCCAGATTTGCCAAAAGGATATCAAATAACCCAAAAAGATACGCCAATTGGCTATGATGGTTATCTTGAAATTGAAGTTGATGGAAAACAAAAGAAAATTGGAATCGAAAGAATTCATATTGAAGAAGATACATGTAAAAGTATGCACGTAGGTGAAAATACCCTATTAAATTATAATAGAGCTGGTGTTCCACTTATAGAAATAGTAACAAAACCAGACATTAAATCACCAAAAGAAGCAGTAGCATACGTTGAAGAATTAAGAAAAACACTATTATATTTGCAAATAAGTGATGTTAAAATTGAAGAAGGTAGTATGCGTTGTGATGCCAATATCTCTCTTGCTGAAGAAACATCAGATAAATTAGGCACAAAAACAGAAATAAAAAATATTGGATCAGTATCTAACGTTGGAACAAGTCTTGAATATGAAATAAAAAGACAAAAAGAATTAATTGAACAAGGAATTAATATTAAAGAAGAAACAAGAAGATTTGATGATAAAACTAAAACAACTATATTATTAAGAACTAAAGAAACAGGAAATGATTATAGATATTTCCCAGAACCTAATTTACCATTCTATGAAATTAATAATGACCTAATTGAAAAAACAAAAAATAATTTACCTGTTTTACCAAAAAAATTAAAAGAAGAATATGAAAGTTTACAAATAAGTTCAAACAATATAAACACATTAATATTAAACTACGAACTAAATCAATTATTTATAGAATTAAAAAATAAAGTAAATCCAGTAATATGCGCTAATCTATTAACAGGAGACATATTAAGTTATATGAACAAAAATTATAAAAATGTAAATGATTTAAATAAAGAAAATATTATTGATTTAGTAGATTTTTTAGATAAAAAAGTAATATCAATAAAACAATCAAAAGAAATAATAGATGAGGTATTATCTAGTAAAGAAAAAGTGGAAACAATAATAAAAAATAGAGGATTAGAGCAAATTTCTGATACTAATTCATTAAAAGAAATTATAAATAAAGTGTTAATTGAAAATGAAACATCTGTAAACGATTACCTATCAGGTCATGATCGCGCACTTAAATATTTAATGGGGCAAATAATGAAAGAAACCAAAGGAAATGCTAATCCGCTAGTAGTAAACCAAATGTTAATAGAAACATTAAATGATAAAAAATAGGCATTTATATAGTATAATTAATATGAATGGAGATGAAAAATATGAAATTCATAAAAAAACATAAAATGGCAATTATAGTTATATTTGTTACAATAATTATTTGTATTTTAACTTATTTTACATTAAAATCAATGTTTATATTTGGAAATGGTTCAGATAAATACGGTAATAGATTAGATGGAATTGAAGAAGTATTAATAACAAATGAACAAGTCCAAAAATTAACAAATGAAATGAGTGAAATAAAAGATATTATAAGTATTAAATATGATTTAGAGGGAAGACTAGTATATATAATAATAGAAGTATCAAATGAAACAGCAATAGAAGTATCAAAAGGATACGCAAATAAAGTATTATCATATTTTGATGATAACCAAAAAGCATACTATGATTTCCAAGTAATGATTAAAAGTGATTCTAAAGAAAGTGAAGTTTATCCAATAATTGGTGCAAAGCACAAAACTTCAACTGGATTTGTTTGGACAGAAAAAAGCATCAAAAAGGAGAAAAAATGAGTAAAAAGAAAATAATAATTATAACCATTATTACAACATCATTACTTGCAGTAATAGGAACACTTTGGTATTCCCTAACAAGAGAAGATACAAAAACAACACTTACATTAATTGAAAAGCAATGGATAGAAAAAAATAAAAATCAGATCTATGACTTTGGAATACCAACAAACATTCCAATGTTTAGTAATAATGGTAGTGGAATAATATTTGATTTCTTAAAAGACTTAGAAAATAAAACAGGATTAGTTATAAATAAAGTATCATATGATAATGAAAATGAATTAGAATATTCTATGAAAATAAAAAATACCATAGAACAAAATGATATTTTAATTTACAAAGATACATATGCATTAGTAACTAAAAAGAATATTAAATATAATAACTTAGAAGAAATAAAAAATTTAAACATTAAAATATTAGAAGATGAAAACGAGACATTGGCATTTTATTTAAGCGACAATGAAAATTTAAAAATAACAGTCTTTGAAAGTATTGACGATTTATTGAATAATTTGGTCGCTGAAAATGATGCCATAATTATACCCAAAACTCAGTATTTAAAACAAATATTAAGTCAAAATGAATTAAATATAGCCTATAATTTAAATGATTTACCAATATACTATACTATTTCATTAGGAAATAATGAAAAATTAAACACAATAATTACCAAATTTTATAATAAATGGAAAGAAGAAGAATATGAAAAATCATATGATGATAATTTTATAAAAGAATATTTTTCAAGTTCAAATATTTCAGCATTAGAAGAACAACAATTTAGAAGTAAAACATACAAATATGGTTACATAATAAATACACCTTTTGATACAATTATAAATAATGAAATAGAAGGATTCAATCATGATATAATAGAATCATTTGCAAAAATATCTGGAGTAACAATTGAATCGATAGAATATGACTCATATGAAGAACTTATGAAAGCATTCAATGAAAACAAAATAGACTTTTTTATGAATGCAAGTTCAATAAATGAATCAGATGAACAATTATATAATACAATATCCATATATGATGAAAAAATAGCAATAATATCACATAATGATAATGATTTAATAATTGATTCTGTAAATTCATTAAAAGATAAAAAAGTGTATGCTATAAAAGATTCAAAAATTGCAAGTTATTTAGAAGAACGTGGAGTTGATGTAATCGAAAGCAGTAACACATCAAGTATGTTAAATAAGATTGATAAAAATTCTGTAATAGCAATAGAAAAAATTGCTTATGATTACTATAGACAAAAATCATTAAAAGAATATAAAGTCGATTACGAATTTTCATTAAAAAAAGAATATAATTTTACATTTAAAAAAAATAGTGAAAACAAAGTATTTATGGAATTTTATAATTTCTATTTAACATATATAAATGAAAAAGTAATGATTAATAATGTTTTATATAAATTAACGAACATTAAAGAAAATTCAAATTTATTAGGAGAACTTATTGGTGTATCTGCAATATCAGGATTATTAATAATAGCCCTTATAGCAATAAAAAACATCAAAAAGAAAGTTAAAGGAAAATTCAAAAAGAATTTAACAAAAGAAGAAAAACTAAAATATATAGATATGTTAACATCACTTAAGAATCGTAACTATCTAAATGATAATATTACAATTTGGGATGAGTCTGAAGTTTATCCACAATCTATAATAATTATCGATTTAAATAACATAGCCTACATAAATGATAACTATGGTCATGCTGAAGGCGATGAAGTAATAAAAGAAGCAGCAAATATTCTAATAAAAAATCAATTAGCAAATAGTGAAATAATAAGAACAAACGGAAATGAATTTTTGATATATTTAGTAGGGTATGAAGAAAGACAAATAGTTTCATATTTAAAAAAATTAAACAAAGAATTAAAAGAATTATCACATGGATTTGGATCAGCAAGTGGATATAGTATGATAAATGATGGAATTAAAACAATTGATGATGCAATAAATGAAGCAACAATCGAAATGAGAACAAATAAGGAAGAAAATGCAAAATGAAAAAGTTATTAATAAAACTAAAAAATGCAATAAAAAAAATATACTTAATAACACAAAAACCAACTATGCTAGTTTTACCTGGTCAAATTGCATTTTCTCTTTTTCTATCAATTTTTCCAATAGTGACACTTGTCGGATTTGTGGCTTCTCAGTTTAATGTTTCATTAGCAAAATTAATAGAATTGTTTATTGGAGTTTTACCATCAGGTATATCAGAATTTCTAAAAATCCATGGAACTGCAAATGCAGGAAATATTATTGTATTTACAATAATAGGATTCTTTGTTGCATCAAATGGTCCTTGGTCAATATTAGTAGCAACAAATACCATTTATGAAGTACCACAAGACAATGAAATAAAAAGAAGAATAAAAGCAATTATCATGACAGCAATATTAGTTTTCATGTTTATTGTTATAGCAGTTATCCTAGCATTTGGAAATCAAATTCTTACATTTATAATGAACATTGAAAAAATACAAACTATAACTAAAACAATTTATAATTTATTTTCCTTTTTAAAATGGCCAATAATGGCATTATTCATTTTCTTTTCATTAAAAATTATATTTACGATGCTAACACCAGCACACGTTAACAGTAAGAGTACAAATTTAGGATCATTATTTACAACTATAGCATGGATGGTATTAACAGCAATATATAGTTTTTATACAGTTAATTTTGCTGATTATAGTGTTTTCTATGGTAGCATTTCATCAATCATAATGTTCATGGTATGGGTATATATGTTATCATATATTTTAGTAATAGGAATAAGCATTAATTCAGCAGTTTATATGCATAATAAACAAGAACAAGAAAATTTAGAAGAAAAAATATAAGATCATTTTATGGATAGTGTAACAATTTATCGGAATAATTAAAATGAACTGTTGGAGTTTTGAATTTTATTAATAGTTATGGAAATGGGATTAGCTGATGCACAAACAGGTAAATTCGAAGTTGATTTATCAAAAATGGTTCTTTGTCAAATAGTGTTGGTAGACAATGAATTTGATAAATGAATTGATAGCTAAGGGGTGATGAAAAATCATCCTTTTACAATGTCTTTAATTAAGAAAATATGAGCAATAAAATAATCATATTTCTTATAACCAAAGGCTATTCTTTTAATGCATTTTATTAAATTATTTGTTCCTTCAATAATTCCATTGTTAATTTCATATTTAAATGAGTTTTCAATGTAATTTGTAAATGTCAATCTTTTTTGTAGGTTTTTGGTAAAAATTTTTGTAGGTTTTT
>CAYLJU010000035.1:0-8983 GCA_964384115.1 uncultured Muribaculaceae bacterium
TATGTATGTATGTATGTATGTATGTATGTATGTATGTATGTATGTATGTATGTATCTTTTCATGTTATCAATATTCCTATACTTTCTATATTTATTTTACATTATTTATAAACAATTTGCAAGGAAAATTATTTTTAATAATTTACTCATTTCCAAATAAAAAAATATTTTCAACAACAAAAAAAGGAAGTTTTAACTTCCTTATTTAATAATTTCTGATACGTTACCAGCACCAACAGTTCTTCCACCTTCACGGATAGAGAATTTAGTACCATTTTCAATAGCAATTGGTGCGATTAATTCAACTGTAAATTCAACATTATCACCAGGCATTACCATTTCAGTACCTTGAGGTAATTCAATTACACCAGTAACATCTGTAGTTCTGAAATAGAATTGTGGACGATAATTTGTGAAGAATGGAGTATGACGTCCGCCTTCTTCTTTAGAAAGTACATATACAGTAGCTTTGAATTTAGTATGTGGAGTAACAGAACCTGGTTTAGCAAGAACTTGTCCTCTTTCAACTTCTTCACGAGAAATACCACGTAATAGAACACCAGCATTATCTCCTGCTTCTGCATAATCTAGTTGTTTACGGAACATTTCAATTCCAGTAACAACAGTTTTCTTAGTATCTTTAATACCAACGATTTCAACTTCATCATTAAGTTTTAATTGACCTCTTTCAACACGGCCAGTAACAACAGTACCACGACCAGTAATTGTAAATACGTCTTCAATTGGCATTAAGAATGGTTTATCAGTATCACGAACTGGAGTTTCGATCCAAGTATCAACTGCATCCATAAGTTCATCAATCTTCTTACCCCATTCAGCATCGCCTTCAAGTGCTTTTAGAGCAGATCCACGAATTATAGGAGTATTATCTCCATCGTATCCATATTCAGTTAATAATTCACGAATTTCCATTTCTACTAAATCTAATAATTCAGCATCATCAACCATATCGCATTTGTTCATGAAAACAACCATACGAGGTACACCAACTTGACGAGCAAGTAAGATGTGTTCACGAGTTTGAGCCATAGGTCCATCTGTTGCAGCAATAACTAGAATAGCGCCATCCATTTGAGCAGCACCTGTAATCATGTTTTTAACATAGTCAGCGTGTCCAGGGCAGTCAACGTGAGCATAGTGACGTTTTTCAGTACTATATTCAATGTGTGCAGTATTAATTGTAATACCACGTTCCCTTTCCTCTGGTGCTTTATCAATATTAGCAAAATCTACTTTTTCATTACCATTTTTACCAGCTAAATGTGCAGAAATAGCAGCAGTTAAAGTAGTTTTACCATGGTCTACGTGTCCAATTGTACCAATGTTAACATGTGGTTTTGAACGATCAAATTTTTGTTTTGCCATAATATTTTTTCCTCCTTTATTTATACAATATTATTTTATATTAATAAGTTAAAAATAGCAAGTTATTTTTATTAATTTCCACTATTTTTCTTAATAATATCTTCAGCAATATTTCTTGGAACTTCCTCATAATGATCAAATACCATTGAGAAATTTCCTCTTCCTTGAGTGTTAGATCTCAAACTAGTTGCATATCCAAACATCTCAGATAGTGGTACCATTGCATCAATAGCAAGAGCATTTCCTCTTGATTCTTGACCAAGTGGTCTTCCACGACGACTTGTAATATCACCCATTACATTTCCTAGATATTCATCAGGTACAACAACTTGTACTTTCATGATTGGTTCTAGAATAACAGGTTTACATTTATTTTTAATTTCCTTTACAGCTAAGCTAGCAGCAACTTTAAATGCAGCTTCACTAGAGTCAACTTCATGATAAGAACCATCAAATAATGTTGCTTTAACATCAACCATAGGGTAACCAGCTAAAACTCCAGATTTTAATGCTTCTTGTAAGCCTTTATCAGTTACTGGTATATATTCACGAGGAACAACACCACCAACAACAGCATCAACAAATTCATAACCTTTATCATGGTTTGGTTCAAAACGAACCCAAACATGTCCATATTGTCCACGTCCACCAGATTGTTTTATGTATTTACCTTCACATTCACCCATTTGTGTGATTGTTTCACGATAAGATACTTGTGGTTTACCAATATTAGCTTCAACATTAAATTCTCTTCTCATACGATCAACAATTATATCAAGGTGTAACTCACCCATACCTGCAATAATCGTTTGACCTGTTTCAACATCAGTTCTAGCTCTAAATGTTGGATCTTCTTCAGCAAGTTTTTGTAAAGCAAGACCCATTTTATCTTGATCTGCCTTTGATTTTGGTTCAACGGCAAGTTCAATAACTGGTTCTGGGAATGTCATAGATTCAAGAATTACTGGATTCTTTTCATCACATAATGTATTACCTGTTGTTGTGTTTTTTAAACCAACAGCTGCAACAATATCACCTGCATAAACATCTGTTATTTCAGTTCTATTATTAGCATGCATTTGTAATAAACGACCAATTCTTTCTTTTGTTCCCTTTGATGAATTTAATATATATGATCCAGCAGATAAATGTCCACTATATACTCTAAAGAAAGTTAATTTACCAACAAATGGATCAGTCATTATTTTAAATGCTAAAGCTCTAAATGGAGCATTGTCATCAGCATGTACAATAATTTCATTTCCATCTAAATCAGTACCTTTAATTGCATCAACATCAGTAGGTGCTGGCAAATAATCAATTACTGCATCTAGTAAAAGTTTAACACCCATATTTCCAAGTGCAGTTCCACATAATACTGGGAAGAAATCAACTTCTAGTGTTCCTTTTCTTATTGCTTTTTTAATCATATCAACAGGAGCATCACCTTCTTCAAGGTATTTTTCCATTAATTCATCATCATATACAGCAACAGCTTCAATTAATTCATTTCTCTTAATATGCGCTATTTCTTTTAAATCTTCTGGTATATCAATTTCAGTAGCATCTTCAGCTTGCTGTCCATCATAGTGATAAGCTTTCATTGTTACTAAATCAATAACTCCATTAAAATCATTTTCAGCGCCAATTGGCCATTCAATTGGAGCAGCATTAACGCCTAAACGATCTTTAATTGTTTTCAAACTATATTCAAAGTTAGCACCCATTTTGTCCATTTTATTTGCAAAAATCATGCGAGGTACTTTGAATTCAGTTGCTTGACGCCAAACTGTTTCAGTTTGAGGTTCGACACCAGCTTGTGCATCCAAAAGTGCAATTGCACCATCAAGTACACGAAGGCTTCTTTCAACCTCTACTGTAAAATCTACGTGTCCTGGGGTATCGATTATATTTAAACGATATCCTTTCCAGAAGGCAGTTGTGGCAGCAGATGTAATTGTAATTCCACGTTCTTGTTCTTGTTCCATCCAGTCCATTTGTGAAGCACCATCATGAGTTTCACCAATTTTATGGATTTTTTTTGTATGGAATAATATACGTTCAGTACAAGTAGTTTTACCTGCATCTATGTGAGCCATTATTCCAATATTTCTAGTTTTTTCCAAACTATACTCACGAGCCATAATTTATCCTCCTATATTTTACCAACGATAATGAGCGAATGCTTTATTAGCTTCGGCCATACGATGCATGTCTTCACGCTTTTTAACTGCAGCTCCAACACCGTTTGATGCATCTATTATTTCGTTTGCTAAATTTTCAGCCATAGTGTGACCATTTCTTAATCTAGCATAATTAACAAGCCATCTTAATCCTAAAGCTTGACTTCTGTCAGCCTTTACTTCAACTGGCACTTGATAGTTAGCTCCACCAACTCTTCTTGATTTTACTTCAAGCGCTGGTTTTATATTTGCTAGAGCCTTTTCAAATACTTCCATTGGTTCTTTATTAGTTTTTTCTTTTACCATTTCGAAAGCATCATAAAGAATTGTTTGCGCAACTCCTTTTTTACCATCTATCATGATTGTATTGATTAATTTAGTAACCAATTTAGAATTGTATATTGGATCAGCTAAAACGTCTCTTTTAACGGCACGTCTTTTTCTCATGTTTCATCCTCCTTACGAATTTATTTTTTTGCTTTTGGTTTTTTAGCGCCGTATTTACTACGACCTTGCATTCTCTTTTCAACTCCGGCAGTATCCATTGTTCCACGAATAATGTGATATCTAACACCGATTAAGTCTTTAACACGTCCACCTCTGATTAATACAACACTATGTTCTTGTAAATTGTGTCCTTCTCCAGGTATATAAGCAGTTACTTCCATAGCATTACTTAATCTAACACGCGCATATTTACGAAGTGCTGAGTTAGGTTTTTTTGGTGTAAGAGTACCAACACGTGTACATACTCCACGTTTTTGTGGTGAATCCAACTTTGTTTGTTTTTTATCTTTACTGTTATAACCAATTCCCAAAACTGGGCATTTTCTCTTTCTAGTCTTATCAGTACGACTTTTACGTATTAATTGATTAATTGTAGGCATTTTGTTCCTCCTTTCCACACATCCAGGTGTTTCAAATTCCTCATTAATTTAGGGTTTATATAGAATAAACCCAATTAAAAAGCAAGAATAATATAACATTTTTATATATTCTTGTCAACTAGTTTTACATATTTTTTATTTAAAAAAATTTACTTTTTAAATACCTTTTTTTTACATTCATTTAAAGAGTTAAAATATTCTTTTTTATCAAACATTTTAAAATAACCATTTTTTATTAAAAAATACAAATCACTTACATAATACCGATTTTTACCATATATTTTTCTATCTTCTTCATCAATCGGTACAGTTTCTATATAATGATACCATAGACATTCCTTATATTTATCATCTACTAATTCACAAGCCACTTCTTTCATATGAATATTTTCGTCATATAACTTATCTCCACTAAATTCAGGAATTTTTTCAATAATAACTATATTTTTACTTTCTTTTTTTAACGTACTAATAAAATCATCAATACTAAAATTTCCGTAATGAATTTTATTAATCAACTCTTTAATAGAAAGATATATATAGTTATTTAAATAAACTTTTTCGGCATCATACATGAAATAAAAACCTTTATTATCTTTCAATAAATTAACATGAAATAAATCAGTAACATCTCGCCCATTTAAATCAATTTCACGACCTTCTAATTTCTTTACAACATACTTTTCCTTATTTAAGAAACTACTTTTAAAAAAAGGCCAAGTAAAAATAGATAAAATTTTTCCGTTTCTTAATTTATAATTGTTATACATAAAACCTCCAAGAATATTATACACTATTTTTTTAAAATATAAATTGTTTTATGTATAAATTGATTATTAAAAAACAAAATAATTTTAGGTGATTTTATGTTAGAACCTTTATCAATAATTGAAAAATTCAAAAAAGAAACAAATAACAACCCATTTATTGTATATAGAGAAAAAAAATTAAAGAAAAAAAACATCTATATTATATTTAATGATAGTTTAATTTCAAATGATAAAATAAGTGATTTTATAATAAGAAGTTTAGATAAAATAGACGAAAAAGATTATTTTAAATGGATAAAAAATAATCTAGATAGTTGTAAATATAAAGAAGTAAAAAATTATGATGATTTTTGTAAATATGTAAATAACGGTTTTACAGTAATATTAATTGAAAATGAAAATATAGGATTAGCATTTGAAACAAAAGGAAATTTAAATAGATCAATATCTATGCCAACAACCGAAAATGCAATTAGAGGCGCGAAAGATTCACTAATAGAAGATTATCAAACAAATATTGGCTTAATAAAAAAACGAATCCGTTCAAATGATTTTTGGATAAACGAATTAACAAAAGGAAAATACACTAAAACCAAAATAGGAATATGTTATATAAATAGTATAGTAAAAAAAGAATTAGTAAAAAAAATAGAAGACAAAATAAATTCAATTGACATAGATGGCATAATCACATCAGATGATTTAAAAAAACATCTAGAGGAAGGTATAAAATCAATTTTGCCAACAATAACAACAACCGAAAGACCAGATCGTATAGCAAAAGCACTCCTAAGAGGAAAAGTTGTAATCATTATCGATAACAGCGAATTTGCCCTAATAGTACCAGGACTATTCGTTGATTTCTTTAAAGCACCAGAAGATTGGTATGGAAATTCTATAAATGTATCCATAACAAGAATCATAAAATATATATCATTTTTTATAGCCATACTAACACCAGCATTCTATATAGCAATGATAACATATAACCAAGAAATAATACCAACCGATCTATTAATAAGTTTTTCTGTCCAAAGAAATGGTGTACCATTTCCAGCATTCATAGAAGCATTTTTAATGATACTAGCATTTGAAATAATAAAAGAAAGTGAATACCGAGTTCCAAACTCAAGTGGATCAGCTCTATCAATTGTCGGCGCATTAATATTAGGTGATGCCGCCGTATCAGCAGGCATTGTATCACCTATTATGATAATAGTAATTGCAATAACAGCAATATCTTCTCTACCCTTTTCTGAACCAGAATTCACAACATCAATAAGAACATATCGTTTAATATTTATGATTGGCGGTTCTCTAATAGGAATTGTAGGAATCGTAGCCGTTTTAATCTTTTTATTAATAAGATTAACAAGCATTGAAACATTTGATATTCCATTCTTATCGCCAATAGAACCATTTGATAAAAACGGTTTTAAAAATACATTCATAAAAATGCCTCAAAATAATAAACGAATGAAAGTATTATCAAATAACATAACAAGAGGTGACTCATGAAAAAAATAATAATTTTCTTACTCACAATACTACTATGTGGATGTAATTATAGAGAATTGGATAAAATCGCAATAACCATAGGATGTGGTATTGAAAAAATTGATGATGAATATAAAATAACAATTCAAATAGCTGATACTCAAAAACAAGGAGAATCAAATAATTCATCATCACCAGTTAGATTTAAAAATTATTCATACACAGAAAAGACCATCCATGAAGCAGCAAGAAGTATATTAACAAAACTCCCCAAAAGAACATATAACAACCACATGCAAGTATTAATAATAGATGAAAAAATTGCCAAAGAAGGAATTGAAGATATAATAGACATTTGGTTTAGAGAAGTTGAACTTAGAAATGATTTTTATGTATTTGTAAGTAAAGACGTAACACCAACCGAAGTACTTGGAGTACTAACCCAAATATATCCAATAAATTCCGTAGGAATCAAAAACCTACTAGAAAACAACAATAAATTTTTAGGTGGCAGCACTCCTACAACCTTTGAAGAATTTACAAATGAATTTGTAAGTGAAACTAAAGAAATAATATTACCAGTTATCACAGTAATTGGAAAAGAAGGAAACAAAAAAGAAAATCTTGAATCATCAATACCAGAATCTCTATTATTACTAGAGCAAACTGCAATTTTCAAAGATAATAAATTAGTAGATTATTTAAATAAAACTGAAACAATATATTATAATATTATAAAATCTGACATAGAAACAACCGTAATAAGTTATGAATGTGATCAAAATAAATATGTTACAATCGAATTATTAAATACTAAAACTGATATTAAAATTAAAAAAAATAATCCTGAAATAAACTTAAAAATTAAAACTAAAGGTAATCTAACATCAACCATGTGTAATTATGACATAACTAAAGAAAAAGGTATCAAAGAAATAGAAAATAAAGCAAGTAAAGAAATAAAAAAACAAATTGAAAATGTTATAAACATATCTAAAAAAAATAAAACCGATATTTTTTATTTTAGAGATCTTTACTATAAAAAAAATACTAAATATTATAAAAAAATAAGTAATTATGATGATTTTTATGAAAATTTAAAAATAAATGTTGAAGTAGACTTAGAAATAATTGAGAAAGGAAGTAGTTTAAAGGTAATAGAAAATGAAAAAAATAACCAACATTAGTTTTATATGTTTAATTGTAATCATTATTTTTACATCAACCTATGGTGAAGGAATACATGGATTAATTAAATTATCTGGTGTAGATTGTTATTTAAGTATTATACTTAGTACAATATTATCTCTACCAACACTATATATTTTTAATTGTCTTTTTAATTATGAACCATCATTAAATATATTTGAAAAAAACAAAAAATTATTTAAACATCCCCTAATTCCCAATACAATAATCATTTTATTTGCATTTCTCGTAGCAACAATTCAAATGTTCAATTTAACTAATTTCTTAGTATCCCAATTTTTAACAGAAACAGATCCCTTAATAATAGGAATAATATTTACAATTCTAATCATTTATTTATGTACCAAAGATACATCAACACTTTGCAAAATATCATCAATAATATTACCAATAAATTTATTATTATTTATAACAGCTTTAATAGGAATATTACCACAATTCAAAATAGATAATTTACTTCCCTTTTTAGAGCATGGTCTAAAAAATCCTATATTAGGATCAATTTATATTTTTTTAATCAACATATGTCCAATATTTTTTATATTATTAATACCTAAAAACAAAGTAACAAATTTTAAAACCAAAAATATTTATATTGCCTACACAATATATTTTATTCTTTCAATAATAACAACAATATTTACAATAGGAACACTAGGTATTAATCTATCAAAATTATATCAATATCCAGAATATATACTTTTAAGAAGATTTAACTTTTTTGATTTCTTAACTAGAATGGAAAATATATTATTTATTCAATGGATATTTGGACTATTTATCTTTATAGGATTATGTACAATTACAATAAAAGAACAACTAAAATTTAAATATAATCATATTATTATTAGTATTTTAATATTATTTGTATCATTAAAAGGATTTAAAACATTAACACTATTTAATGAATTTACATATTACATATATCCATATATAAGTTTAATTTTTTTACTATTTATAATAATAATATTTATTAAAACAAAAAGAAAACCAAATTGAACTAGTCAAGTAAAAGTAGACAGTTTATAAAAAGATTCGTTAAAACCCTGAT
>CAYLJU010000036.1:0-8421 GCA_964384115.1 uncultured Muribaculaceae bacterium
ATTTACATAATTAAAAGAGTAGTACCCTACTCTTTTAATTTGTAACTTTTCTAGATTGAATTTCCGCAATCTTTTCTAAAACTTCAGCAGCATTTTTTTCATTAATTTCCGTATAATTTAATTCCTTTAAAGCCTGAACCTTAGCAGAATTAAGTTCTAAAGTACGACTCATTTTTTCTTCCATCTTATGCTCTATTTGATCAACAAATCTTTTATGGGATTCAGCAATCTTAGTTTCACTGACATTTTTATTGCCATATAAGGTCATAGCAGAAAACAAAATACTTTCGAAAACAAATTGATCTTGTTCATTAAAAACAAATTCCATAGGTTTAGTAAAACCAGCAGCTTTCGAAACATAAGCAAGCATATATTTTAATTCTTTAGAAGTATCAATAGACTGCAAAAAGTGATATAAGTACTTAACAGTATAGTAACCCTCCTCACCTTCTTCATCATCGCCTTCAAGTCTTTCTTTTAAAGCTTCAATAACATTCTTAAGAAGTTCTTTTTGATTTTTTCCCATTCCATTTAACAAACTATTACCATCATTAATAGAACTTGTAGATGTACTTTCAAACAAACTATTAATTCTTGTTTCAACATCCATAATATAATCAGTATTAACTTTAATACTATCAATTTCATCAACAGACTTAATACCAAGTAAATTTAAAAGCAAAACTTTTTTATCTTTAGGCCATTTATTTATATCATCCATTTCTAAATAGTTATATATCATCTGTCTAGAAACACCTAAAAATTTAGCTAATTTAACCTTAGAAATGCCAAGTTCATGTAAAATGTCATTCAATTTATTCATACTTCATACCCTCCAATTATAATTTTACCACAAAGCAAACAAATGTCAAGTAAAAGTAAACAAATTTTATAAATATGAAATTTTAACATTAGAAGAATTATATACTTCTTCAATAATTCCACCAGCAATACATTCATCATCTAAATACAAAACACACGCTTGTCCAGGTGTAACAGCTTTAACACCTTGTGGGTAGTAAACTTTTATAGTACCATCTTCTAAATATTCAACAGAAATATCATTATCAACTTGACGATATCTAAATTTACAAGTACAATTTTCTGGCCTTTTATCAGATAAGAAATTAATATTTGTAATTAAAGCACTATAAGAATATAAATACTTACTATCATCGCCAAAAGCAACATATAAAACATTCTTATTTAAATCTTTACCAACAACAAACATTTTATCACTATTACCACCAATATTTAAACCCTTGCGCTGACCAATTGTATAATACATTAGGCCAATATGTTCACCTATTTTTTTATTAGTTTCTATATCAATAACAGTACCAGGTTTATTAGGTAAATAGTTAGTCAAAAATTGTTTGAAATTTCTTTCACCAATAAAACAAATACCAGTCGAATCTTTTTTACGAGCTGTAATTAAACCATATTCCAAAGCAATTTTACGAACTTCAGGTTTACATATTTCACCTAAAGGAAATAAAACATTCTTAAACACATCTTTAGGAACTTGTGACAAAAAATAACTTTGATCCTTATTCGTATCAATAGCTTTATATAATTTACCATCAATACATCTAGCATAATGACCAGTTGCTATTTTATCAGCCCCTAATTTTTTTGCTTCTTTAACAAACATATCAAATTTTATATATTTATTACACATAATATCCGGATTAGGAGTTCTACCTTTTTTTAATTCATCTAAAAAATAAGTAAAAACATAATCCCAATATTCTTTAACAAAATCAATTCTATGTAGTGGAATATCTAATTTTTTACAAACAGCCAAAGCATCATTATAATCTTGTTCCTGTGGACATATATTATTATTTAAATTAGGATTACCATTAAAATCATTATTTAATGTACTATCCCAGTTGCGCATAAATAGCCCAATAACATCATAACCAGCATTTTTCAAAAGAATTGCAGCAACACTACTATCAACTCCACCACTCATTCCAATAACTACTCTCTCCATACTTCCTCCACAATAATTATACTATTTTATAAGAAATATAACAATATTTTTGGTAAAATAAATCCCTCATATAAAGAAGTAATTAAAGAAATAAAAGCTATAATTAAATATATATATAAATACTTTTTATTAATATTCTTAAAACATATATTCTTACCCTTAAATAATGAAAAAACAAGATTAGTTGAAATAGACAAAGAAAATAAAATCATTATAGAAAAAATAAAAACATAAATTAAACCAGAAGGTAAAAAATATAAGGTTGATGCAACATAATAATTAGTGACTTTAGAAATTAAAGTTATATATAAACCAATAACAAAGTTTTTAGCAAAAAATACAAGTGTTCCTGTAAAAAAACCAATTATTGAAAAAGCGCAGATAAAAATTATTGTTAATAAAACAAAATTAAATAAAAAACTTCTAATAAATATTGATAAATACCTTTGTTCTTTAATATTATTTATATAATTATTTATAAAATCCAAACACTTATTTTTATCTTCTAAAGATATAAAAAAATAAAAACAAATACCTGCTACTAAACCAACTAATGCAATCGTAAATATAAAAGTTAAAGTTTTTTTATTATCTTTAAAAAAACTAATTACCTTGTCCAATAATTTTAACATTTCTATCACCAATTAATTTTATTAAAGAAGTAAAAATATATTCCTTTTTATAAAAAAATATTATATAATTATTATGAGGTGTAAAAATGAAAAAAATCAAAAAAAATAAGCCACCTAAAAAAAAGCATAATATGACAAAATTAATAGTATGGATTATGCTTATTATAATGGTAGCATCAAGTGTTATACCACTTGTAATATATGGTTTTTCTGCAAATTAAAAGAAAGCATCAGCTTTCTTTTTTTAATAAATCTCTTATTTCTTCAAGTAAAAGTACTTCATCAGACTTCTTAGGTGCTTCAACTTTTACATCTTTAGTATCCTTTTTATCTTTAGATTCTTTTAAATCATGTAAACGATTCATAAATTTAACAAATACAAATAAACAAAAAGCAGTAGCTAAAAAGTTAATTATATTTTGAATAAATATACCATATTTAATAGCAGCATCGCCTAATTTTAAAGTCAAACTAGTAAAATCTATACCTCCTATTATAATTCCAATAAGTGGCATAAATATGTCATTTACAAGAGATGTAACAATAGCATTAAAAGCACTACCAATAATAACACCTACAGCTAAATCAAGTACATTACCTCTTGAAATAAAAGTTTTAAATTCTTTAAAAAATTTCTTCATTTTATCACCTCCAACAAATTTAAAAATTCACTTTGTATATCATCTAATTCTTCTTTTGTTTCTGCTTCAAATCTAAGTGATAATCTAGGAGTTGTATTAGAAGACCTAATCAATGCCCAACCATTTAAAAATTCAACTCTTATACCATCAATATCATTAAATTTGTAGTTATTTTCTAAAACATAAGCTTTAATTTTACCAATAATAACATTCTTATTTTCTTCTTTTACATCAACAAATATTTCATCAGTTGCATAATATTTTTTAAAATCTTTTGATAAATCTTCTAAACTATATCCATTTGATAAAATTTCAATAATTCTTAGACCTGCATATAAACCATCATCAAATCCTTGATATCTATCTTTAAAAAATAAATGACCAGAATATTCTCCTCCAAAATCAAAATCACCAGTCTGCATCATCATATTAGTATAAGAAGCTCCAGTTCTATACATAACAGGTTTAATTTTCAATTTTTTTAATTCATCAATTAAAGTTCTTGAACACTTTACATCAAATAAAGCATTACGATATTTTAAATTTTTATCTAAATATTTATATACAATAGCCATTAAAATGTCAATAGAAATAACATTACCTCTACTATCAACTACCCCTACTCTATCAGCATCACCATCTAAAGCAATACCAATATCATATCCATTTTCTAAAACTGATTCTGATAATGATTTCATATTAGATCTAACACTAGGATCAGGATGATGATTAGGAAAAGATCCATCACTTATATCATTCATATATATAGGCTCAATTATAGGTAATTTTTCAATAACTTTTTTAATTATTACAGACCCTGTCCCGTTACCTAAATCAAATATGGCTTTAATTTTTTTATTACCAAAATTTAATGATTTAATAATATTGTTAACATATTCATCTTCAATATTAATATTTTTAACTATACCATGACCACTTTTAAATATACCACTTTTTGTATATTCATAAAAAGATTCAATATCTTTACCATAAGCATTTCCTTCTTTTTTAAAAGAAAATTTAAAACCATTATATTCTTTAGGATTATGACTTGCAGTTACAATTATACCAAATTGATTATTAAAGTATCTGCGCCCAAAATATAACATTGGAGTTGTAACTAATCCTAAATCAACAACATTAATACCAGTTTCAGTTAATCCTTTAATCAAATTTTTATGAATTGAAGGACTTGATAATCTATTATCATGTCCAACAATAACCTCATTTCCACCTAGTTCTAAAACTTTAGAACCATAACTTTTTCCTATTATATATCCTGTTTCATCATCTAAAGAATCATTATAAATACCTCTTATATCATATTCTCTAAATATTTCTTTTTTTAACATATGTATTAGCCTTTCCAACAACATTACAACATGCATCTTTAAATTCCATTATTTGT
The DNA here is from genome assembly GCA_964384115.1 of uncultured Muribaculaceae bacterium. Lineage (GTDB taxonomy): Bacteria > Bacillota_I > Bacilli_A > RF39 > UBA660 > CAG-884. Next base: position 4,681 of record CAYLJU010000036.1, read on the forward strand.
TCATATGAAGGGATAAATAATTGTTGATTTTGGGCTAAATTATTAGAATTTAGACAATTATATTCACCTAGTAATGGACCTAATGTTTCATCTTCGTAAAATGTTTTTGCTAAAAGAAATAAAGTATCACCTTTTTTAACTGTATACCAAAAACTACCTATATTTTCTAATTTTTTTAGATTTGGAAAAGCAATTATTTCACCTACATAAATTAAATCAGGATTTCCTTTTTTATTATATGTTGCGACTTTATTTACATATTTAGTTGTTCCATATCTTTCACTACATAATTTACTTAATGTATCACCTTTTTTGACTTCATAAAATTCATCATATACATATATATTCAATTTTTCAAGAGATGGGATTTCAATAGTACTACCAGCTAATATAAAATCAGGATTTTCTATATTATTATAAATTGCAAGTGCTTCATAATAAGAAGAAGTACCATAATTATTTTTAGAAATTTCACTTAATGTATCACCTTTTTGAATTTTATATTCATAGGCAATAGCTGAAGTACTAATATTAGTAAGGACAATACTACAAGCTAAAATTTTCTTTATTTTTTTTAAATTTATTGATTTCATAAATCCTCCAAAAGCTTACAATATTATGTTATCATTTTTTTATTTCTATGTCAATTAATCGAAATTCAAAATAAAAAACGGAATAATCCGTTATTTATGAACCAAAACTTTTGTTCCTGTTTTAACATTATTATAAATATATTCAGCTACATCATGAGGTAAATTAATACAGCCATGGCTTCCATTTTTTTTATAAATGTTGCCTCCAAATTGGCTTCTACTGGAATCATGTAATCCGATTCCACCATCAAATGGCATCCAATAATCTACATGAACATTATAATCAGATCCTTTTAAATATCTATCTGTTTCTTTATTATAAATTTTAAAACTACCTATATTAGTAGGTGTCGTATTTTTTCCACTAACTATACTAGATCTAATTAAAACATCATTATTACAATATAGTGTAATTATTTGATCACTTAAATCAATTTCTATTAATTTACCATCAATTTCTTTTAAAGAAGAATTAGAAACATAACCAATGTAATTAGGTGTTTTTATAAGTGAGCTATCATTACCATATTCAAGTAAATAAGCACATTCATATTCTTCTATCATTCCAACTATCATTCCACTTAAATCATGTATAAAATCATTTTTATTAGCATAAACGATCTTTTGAATAGAAATATTTTCAACACCGGGGAATTGATTTTTAATTTCTTCACTCAATGAACGAACATACTCACCACAAACATATCCAATTTTTCCATTATATTTAACTAAATACCAATTATCATCGGTAATAGCAATAGGAATAATTTCTGTATTAGCTTTAATTAAATCAATTTTTTTGTAATCAGTAGAAGGGCCTAGGCGAAAATTTAAGTCATCAGTTGTATAAAGTATATCTTGAACTTCTTTATATTGACGAAAGTCATTTCCTTTTTCATTTTGAACTCCTATATATTGATGACAAACATAACCAATGATATCATTATATCTTATTAAATCCCAATTATTAACTGATAAAATTCTATAAGCACTATTATTATATTCAAACAATCCCAATTTATTTGCTTTAGTTGTATCACTTAGTCTTATATTAACGTCTGTTTTAGCATCAACATAATCATTTTCTGTTTTCATCTCAGCATAAACATTACTTGTAATTAAAACACAAGAAGCACATAATAAAGATAAAGCTTTTTTCTTAATATTTATATTCATATTAACTCCTCAAAAATATATTATAATGAAAAAGTAAATAAAAGTCAAATTATCATATAATAACTAAATTAGAAACCAAAAACTTCTTTTTTTAAATTGCACCTTACAGTTATTCTATTTAAACTGTCACTAGTACAAGTATACAAAGTTAAATCAAAATCATTATTTATCATTTCATCTACATTAGTAGAAGAAAGTATTTCCACTTCTACAACTTCATAAACATAACTATTATCAAAAACATCTGTAAATATAACTATATCATTTTGACTTAAATTACCTAAATATTTAAAATGTTTTTTATATGAATGACCACAAATAATTAAATTATTTGTATAAATAGATCCATAATATAAACAAGGTCCGATATTTAATCTATCATAATCCCAAGTATCTAAAACTGGTAAATTTAAATTTAAAGATGGTATAGAAATGGTTCCTATATAATCATAACCATCAATATTAATTGTTTGCATTTCATTAACATTACTAATGTTTTCCATAGTATTAGTTTTTTCATTAATAATATTTAAAACTTCCAACGATTTTTTACCAGCATTATATTCAATTATTATATCTTTTAATAAAAATATGAAAGAAATACTGATAAGTAAAGATCCAATAATTAAAAATACCTTACTTTTCATTTTTTTCTACCTTTAATAATATAAAACCAATAATAACAAATATTAATCCTATAAAAGAAATCATAATTGGAATATAAGTCATTTGACCGGTTTGAACAAGAGATGGTGTATTAGTAACTATATATACAAAATCATTATTACTATAACTTACTGTATATCCTTTTGGAACATTGATTTCTTTAATATGATAATCATAGCTTTTAATTAGATCAGTTATAGTATACATCCAATTATTTTCTTCATTTAACACTACTGTTTCGATTAATTCATTTCCTTTATATAATTCTACTGTAACTTTATCAAGAATTTTACTTTCTTTATCAGTATTCCATACTTTTTTGATTGTCAAATCAATTAAACTTACAATTTCAATTTTAGGACTACCATTAATACTATAACTCCATTCATTATTTATTTCTTCTGGTAACATTATTAAAAATGGAGAAAAGCAAGAAAACTTATCAACTTTATTTATTTGTCTAACATAATATATACCAAGATCTAAATTATCAAAAACAGTTTTTCCTAAATTATTAGTTTTACTTATATTAGATTTTAATTTTTTTTCATTTAAACAAAGACCTATATTATAAATGTTTTCTTCATCTAATTTAACATTACAATCACTTAATTCATCAACATAATTAAATGTTAAATTATTATTAATAATATCAGCATTAGCAATTTTTATAATTTCTATTTCCGCACCTTCAACAAACAATTTATCTTTTTCTTCAAATAATGTTAAAGTAATAGTTCCTTTTTTATTTAAATCAACTGTTTGATCTGCTTTAACAATAGAAATACTAAAAATAAATATCATTAAAATAAATATAATTTTTTTCATATTATTCCTTTCCTTTCTTATTTGGATAAACAAACTCTTTAAAATCTATTCTTTTTTCTATAGGTTTAAATAGAATTATTAATAATAAAATAAGTATTAATGGTATTGCTACTAAAGGCATAACTACAAGTTTACTTATTTTAAATCCTTCGGTTGTAACAAATAATTTTTTATTATTAATATTTTCTATTCTAACTCCCCTAACTAGCAATCTATGTGTATTAATTCCATAAGGTGTACATGTAAGAAGTGTTACATAATCTTTATCTTTTTCTATTTTTAAATCATTTACTTGATTTGGTTTAACAATTGTTATTTTATCAATTTGATATGTTAATGTTTGATCAAGTACGTTAATTACAAATGTATCTCCTAGTTCTAATTTATCTAAATCAGTAAATAGTTTAAATGATGGTAATCCTCTATGTGCGGATAAAACACTATGTGTTCCACTACCACCTACGGGTAAACTAGTTCC
>CAYLJU010000037.1:0-2497 GCA_964384115.1 uncultured Muribaculaceae bacterium
AGATAATTAAGGCATCTTAATTATCTTACTACTATATTTACTAATTTTTTAGGTACTGTTATTACTTTAACAATTTCTTTTTCTTCTAAATTTGCTTTTACATTAGGTATAGTTTTTGCCATTTCAACCATTTCTTTTTCCGATAAGCTTGATGAAACTTCTATTTTTCCTCTAACTTTACCATTAATTTGAACTACCATTTCATATGATTCATCTTTAATTTTACTTTCATCATATTTTGGCCATGGTTCATATGCTATTGTATCTTTATTACCTAATTTTTGCCATAATTCTTCTGTTACATGTGGAATAATTGGATTTATTAATTTTAAGAAATTTAAAGCATACTCTTTTGGAAATATATTTTCTTTATATACAGCATTTATAAATATCATCATTTGTGATATAGCTGTATTTATGTTTAATGACTCATAATCGGAAGTTACTTTTTTTACTGTTTGATTATATATTTTTTCAAGATTTGGATTTTTTCCATCTTTAATCTTATTTTCTGTTGTATATAATCTATATATTCTTTCAATGAATTTTCTTGATGCTTCAACACCATTTGGATCCCATGGTTTAGATGATTCAATTGGTCCCATAAACATTTCATATAATCTTAAACTATCAGCACCATATACTTTTACAATTTCATCTGGATTTACAACATTTCCTCTTGATTTGCTCATTTTTTCATTATTTGATCCTAGTATCATTCCTTGATGGACTAATCTTTTGAATGGTTCTGGATTTGTAATATAACCTTCATCATATAGGAAATGATTCCAAAATCTTGAATACAATAAATGGCCTACAGAATGTTCTGATCCTCCCATATATAGATCAACCGGCATCCAATGATCAGCTAATGTTTTATCGACAAATTCTTCATCATTGTCTGGATCTATATATCTTAGATAGTACCAACTTGAGCCTGCTGATCCTGGCATCGTGCATGTTTCTCTTATACCTTCTATTCCATTTATATTTACATTTTTCCAAGAAGTAGCATTATCAAGTGGTGGATTGCCATTTTTACCTTTATAATCATCCATTAGTGGTAATACTAGTGGTAACTCTGAATCTTCTAAAACATAATTTTCACCATTTTCTAAATGAATAATTGGTACTGGCTCTCCCCAATATCTTTGACGAGCAAATATCCAATCACGAAGGCGATAGTTTATTTTTTTTGTTCCTATTTTATTTTCTTCTAAATATTCAAACATTTTATTTATGGATTCTTCTTTATTTAATCCGTTTAGAAAGCTTGAATTAATATGAATTCCATCTTCTGTATAGGCTTCTTTTTCAATGTTTCCACCTTCTATAACTGGTATTATTTCAAGATTAAATTTTTTTGCAAATGCATAATCTCTTTCATCATGAGCTGGTACAGCCATAATTGCGCCTGTTCCATATGATACTAATACATAATCGCTTATCCATATTGGTATTTCTTTATTATTTACTGGATTAATTGCATATGCACCTGTAAATACTCCTGTTTTTTCTTTGTTTAGATCGGTTCTTTCAAGTTCTGATTTTAGAGCACATTTTTCTTTATATTCCAAAACTTGTTTTTTATATTCTTCTGGTACGATTTTTTCGATTAATTCATGTTCTGGTGATAATACACAATATGTTGCTCCAAATAAGGTATCACATCTTGTTGTAAATACTACAAATTCGTAATCTGTGTTTTTTACTTTGAATTTTACTTCTGCTCCTACTGATTTTCCAATCCAATTTCTTTGCATTTCTTTTGTTGATTCTGGCCAATTTAAATCATTTAAACCGTCTAGTAATTTTTCGGCATATGCTGGCATTTTCATTACTAGTTGGCGCATATTTTTTCTTACTACTGGATATCCTCCACGTTCGGATTTGCCGTCAATTATTTCATCATTTGCGAGAACGGTACCTAATTCTTCACACCAGTTTACTGGCATGTATGTGTATTTTGCTAATCCTTTTTCATATAGTTTTTTAAAGATCCACTGAGTCCATTTATAAAATTTAGGATCACTTGTTGATACTTCTCTATCCCAGTCATATGATAGTCCTAATGATTTCATTTGTCTTCTAAAATTATTTATATTTTCTTCGGTAAATTTGCCTGGATGATTGCCTGTTTTTATGGCATATTGTTCAGCTGGCAATCCAAATGAGTCATATCCCATTGGGTGCAAAACGTTATATCCTTGCATTCTTTTCATACGTGATATGATATCTGTTGCTGTGTATCCTTCTGGGTGTCCTACGTGCAATCCTTCTCCTGATGGGTACGGAAACATATCTAGACAGTAGTATTTTGGTTTTGAAAAATCATAAATATCTGTTTTGAATGTTTTATTATTTTCCCAATATTCTTGCCATTTTTTTTCAATTTGTTCATGATTATACATACTATTCCTCCTTAAAATAAAAACATTATAAATATAAGGACGATTATTACCGCGGTACCACCTTATTTCATAATGCTATGCTTCTT
>CAYLJU010000037.1:2597-7852 GCA_964384115.1 uncultured Muribaculaceae bacterium
TTTCTACGGTTATTGGAAGTATGTTTGGAATTCAAAAAAAAGGCTAAATTTTATTTATAACTTTTAGTCTTTTTATTATTTTCTTTTCTATTCTTGATATATATGATTGACTTATATTTAATAATTCTGCTACATCTTTTTGGGTCATTTCTTTATTACCGAATAAACCATATCTTAATACCATTATTTTTTTATCTCGTCCTTTTAATTTTGATATTTCCTCATATAGGGCTTTTTTATCATTTTCATCTTCTATTCCTTTTGTTACGATATCATTTTCGGTTCCAAGTACATCTTCTAAGTGTAATTCATTTCCTTCTTGATCATAGCTTAGGCTATCTTCTAAACTTATTTCACCTTTTCGTCTTTTATTTTTTCTTAAGAACATTAATATTTCGTTGTCAATGCATCTTGATGCATATGTTGCTAGTTTAATGTTTTTATCTAATTTATATGTATTTACGCCTTTTATTAATCCTATTGTTCCTATGCTTACTAAATCTTCTAAATCTACTCCTGTGTTTTCATATTTTTTTGATAAGAATACTACTAATCTTAGATTGTGTTCTATAAGTTTACTTTTTGCTTCATTGTTACCGTCCATGTTTAATAAAACTAATTTTTCTTCTTCTTCTCTTGTTAATGGTTCTGGTAGTTTATCAGTACTTCCTATGAAATATATTCCTTCTTTTTTGAATACTTTTAATATTGCGTTTATTATTTTTCTTAACATATTCCCTCCAATTTATTATTTAATAAACAGTCTACATCTTCTAAGTATATCTTAAAGCATGTTCCTACATATACATCATATATTTTATTTTTGTATATTAATTTGCCTTTTACACATTTTAATATTCCACTTCCTAGTGCTGCATTGCATGGTACTAGTATTTGGTTTTTGGCGTTTATTTTTTTATTTATTAGTATTATTGGTTTGTAGAAGTATGGATCAACTAGATTATTGCCTGTGTCCATAAATCCGTTTAATTCATATGTTTTGTTTTCAATTTTTAGTTTTACTTTATAGATGTTATTTGATATTTGTTTTAAACTTTTAGTTTCTTTTATGTATATATAGAGGATTATTGGTGACGCTACTAATAAAAATATATAATTTATACTTAATCCTTTGAAATAAAATACTAATCCTGTGTTTTTGTATGAAAATTTACAGCTTAAGTAGTATAAAAATCCTCCTAAAATTATACTTATTGTGTATAAAAATAATATGTTTTTTCCAAAATACTTGATGTTTTTGTAGCCAAAGCTTACTAAAATCATTATGATACTTATTATTATTTTAAAGATAAATAATTCTAAATTAGTTATGTTAATAAACAAAAATAAAATACTTAAACTTCCTATAAATGCGCCTAGCATAAGTCTATAGAATTTGCTTTTTCTTTTTAATATTATTGAAGTTGTTAGTAAGATGAGCAAATCAAAGGAAAAATTAATGAATAAAACCACATCAACATATATTTTCACTTTATCACCTATTTTATTATATAATGATTAAATGAAAAAAAATGTCATTTTAAAAGAAAGCCGTAACCATACGGGCTTTCATGTACACTTTGTACAATATATTATATTTTTTTTATTTTTAATTATATCAAAAAATCCCTTAAAAAGGGATTTTCTTTTACATTTTTTGTCCTATTACACAATCAATTTGGTTCATAAGCGGATCTTTATATTTTTGGTAAGCAAGTACTGCTAATCCACCTATAGTCATTAATGTTAAACCTTTAACAGCTTTCATTTTATCACCTCGTCAAAAAATGTAGTGCCTATTTGGCACATTATTATTATGGTATTTTTTTTTAAAAGTATTCATTTATTAAATTTTTTAAATTTGTTTTTCTTTCAGTACTATAATTAGATAATACTGCTATTTTAAATGCTTCCTCATCGCCTATTAATACTAACTTCTTTTTAGCTCTTGTAACACCTGTATAAATTAATTTTCGATATAACATGCGGTTATAGCTTTTTACCACTGGTATTATAACAAATTCAAATTCTCCTCCTTGAGATTTATGGATACTTATTGCAAAACCATGCTTTATTTTTATTAAATCTTTTGGAAGATATTTGACTATATTGCCGTCAAAATCGACGTAAATTTCAGTTTTTCCGGATTCACTGAATGGTGGATGGATTATGTCTTTTAATATTCCAATATCTCCATTAAAGACGTTTTCTTCGGGCATGTTTACTAATTGTAATATTTTATCATTTGTGCGATATATTGTATTTGATATTATAACTTCTTTTTTGTTTTCATTTTTAGGATTAAATATTTCTTGTAATATTATATTTAGATTGTCTATTCCATTTTCGCCTTTATACATTGGTGCCATTATTTGAACTTTTTTATAATCATATCCATGTTTTATTAATTCATTACATATATTTTTAATTGATTCTTTTATTTTAGATTGATGACATTTTAAAAAGCGATAATCATTATAATTTTCAAAAGATTTTTCTGATATCTCATTTTCTTTTATTTCTTTTGCTAATATATTGATGTAAGAATTGGAATCTTGCCTATATAAATATTCTAATTTAATTGTTGGTATTTTATTACTTTCGATTAGGTCTTTTAAAATTAAGCCTGGTCCGACTGATGGTAATTGATCATAATCACCTACTAGTATTAATTTTATATTATCCGTTAAGCCTCTTAATAAACTACTAAATAGATTAATATCTATCATACTTGATTCATCTACAATAATTAATTTACTTTTATCTTTATTTGATTCACATATACCAAATGTATTAGATTCTTTGTTCCATTTTAAGAATCTATGGATTGTTGATGCTGGATAGAGTGTTGTTTCACTCATTCTTTTACTTGCTCTTCCTGTTGGGGCAAGTAGTGCTAGTTCATGAATTAATTCATCGTATGATAGTTTATTTAATCTTTTATATAATGCTACGATTGTTTTTATTATTGTTGTTTTTCCGGTTCCTGGTCCACCTGTTATGATGAGCAAACTTTTTTCTAATGCTTTTTTAATGGCTTCTTTTTGTAAATCATTATATGTAATATTATTTTCTTTTTCTAAATTTTCTATTTCTTTGTCAATTTTTTTATATTTTTGATCTGCTTTTAATACTAATTTTTTTAATTTGCGTGTTATTTCTTCTTCTCTTATGTACATGTCTTTTAGATAATATTTTTCATCTACTATTTCTATTTTGTCTTCATCTACTAGTTCTTCAAATATTTCTTCTACTTTTTCATTTGAAATTTCGATTTTTAGATAATTGATTGTGTTTTCAATTATTTCTTCCTTATTTAAGTATGTATCACCATTTGTATATATTAGATTATTTATTGTGTATAATACGCATGCTTTAATTCTTCTTTCATCATTTTCTTTAATGTTTAATTTTTCTCTTAAAAAATCTACTTTAGGAAATGTCATTTCATCTACTTCGTCTATTAGATTATAGATATTGTTTTCAATTATTTGAATTATATTATTTTTATATGTATGATATATTGTAAGGGCATCTTTCATTGTAAATCCTAAATCACATAAGTAAACTATATCTTCATGAGATTCAGTATTTTTTTTTAATATTTCGTGTATTTTATTTGCTTTTTCTTTTGATAGTTTTGGTATATCATATAATACTTCGACATTGTTAATTATTTCACTAATGGTATTGCTTCCTAATTTTTGAGTAATAAGAGTTGCTGTTTTTTCACCGATTCCAGGGAACATATCACTTGATAGGAAAGTGATAATTCCGTCAATATCTGTTGGCATTATTTTTTCATATTTTTTTACATCAAATTGAAAACCATATTTTGGGTGTTCTTGTGATACGCCATACATTATATAGTTTTCGTCTTCTTTTAAATCATCAAAATAACCGGTTATAGTTATTGTTTTTCCGATGTAGTCTTCAACTTCTTCATCATTTGTTTCTTTTATTTTTAAAAGGCCGATGCTATATCCTTTTTCGGATGTATAAAATGTTCTTTTGAATATTCCTTTTATGTAATTATTCATATTTTTCTCCAATACAATATGGATAATTTATTTGTTTTATTTTTGTTTTAATAATTGTATGAAGCTGTTCTTTTTTTCCTTTACATTTTACGAGTACATAATCATCGGTATGACCTACTAGGTAATTATCTTTGTATACTTCGGGCAAAAATTTCACTTCTTTGTTTAGGTGTTTTTCTAAGAATTTTTTTTCTAATTTTAATGATAGTTCTAGTAATTCATTAACTCTTTTTTTCTTTATTTCGGGATTTATATCTTTTAATATTGCTGATGCAGTTCCTTCTCTTTTTGAATATGGAAATACATGAACTTTACCGAATTCTAATTTTTCAATATTTTTTAATGTTTCTTTAAAGTTATCTTCTGTTTCTGTTGGATAGCCGACAATAACATCAGTTGTTATATTCATATCGGGTCTAATTTCTTTTATTTGTTTAATTTTTTTGAAGTAGTAATTCATGTCGTATTTTCTATTCATGTCTTTTAAAACCTTATCGCATCCTGTTTGAAGTGGTATATGCATATGATTAACGATTTTTTTATTTTCTTTTAAAACTTTTAAGAATTCATCATCTAATTCTGTTATTTCTATTGATGATATTCTTACGCGTTTTACTTCTTTAATTGAGCATATTAATTCTAGTAAATACGATAAGCGTTTTCCTTCATAATTATAGTGTCCGGTATGTATTCCTGTTAGGACTATTTCTTTGTGTCCTTTATTTACTAGATGTCTTATTTCTTCTAAAATATTTTCAATACTTCTTGATCGAACTGTTCCTCTTGTGTATGGTATAATGCAATATGAACAGAAATTATCACAGCCATCTTCAATTTTTACAAATGCTCTTGTTTGATTGAAGTTATCTAACATCATATTTTCAAATGGTTCGTCATTTATATTTCTTATTTCTATTATTTGCTTTTTTGTTTTTAAATATTCTTCTATGTAGTCATATATTTTACTTTTGCCAACGTTACCTAATATTATTTTAACGTCTTCAATATTTTTTATTAGATCGCTTTTTAATTGACTTGCACATCCTGTTACTACTATTATTTTTCCTTTATATCTTCTTATCATTTTAAGGGATTTTTTTAGAGCTACATCTGTTACGCAACATGTATTTATAATTATAATTTCAGCGTTTTCTGGTTCGGTTTCTAAAAGTCCTTTTCTTTTTAATTCTTCACTCATTACATTTGATTCATATG
>CAYLJU010000038.1:0-7500 GCA_964384115.1 uncultured Muribaculaceae bacterium
AAAAGTAGACTAGAGTTTTTTTTCTCTTTGTCTACTTTTATCATATCACTTCAAATTAGTTTTCTTTTTTCAAATGAAATTTTATTAAATATCTATCTATTCTATCTTTACCAAAAATAGAATTAGTAAGTCCAATCTTATAAGATAAAACAAAATAAATAACCATTCCAACAATAGCATAAATAATTAGACTAACCATACTAATAAATCTACCACCAACTAAATATTGATTAATTATTAGTTTTAAACCAATTAAACAAACTAACATAACTAATGAACAACCTATAGATTTAATAGAATTAATAAATGTTTTCTTATATGCAAATTTATATTTCTTTCTAAAATAAATTAAAACAATTAAAAATATAAATATTTGTACAAAAATATCAGTAAAAGCAGGAGCATAATAAGCTTTAATTCCAATCATATCAAATAAATGCATCATAGGTGTATTTAATAAAATTTTAAGTAATACACAAGATCCAAGTATAATAAATGTAAGTTTAGTATTATTCATAGCTTGATTAGCATCAACAAGTATAGAATACATTGAATAACTAACAGATGTAAAAATCGTAACCATTAACATAGCAGATCCAAGTTCAAGTGAATCTAATCCATAAAATACAGTCCAAATTGGTTTGGCTAAAAATGATATTCCAACAGCCATAGGAAGTGTTAAATAAACTATCATTTGAAAAGCTTGATTAACTTTATCATTAACACCTTTAATATCATTAACAACTAAACTACTACTAATAGATGGAATTAAACTAACAGCAACACCTAAACAAATAGATGCAACTATTGTATTAAATTTATTGCCCCATGTAACAATAACACTAGAAGCAGTCTCTGCAGTTAAAGTATCAAATCCAACACTAGTTAACCCTTTAACAACCGTAAATGTATCAACCAAACCATAAGCTGATTTCATTATAGCAATTATAATAAATGGTATAGCATAAACAATAATTTTTTTAATTAATTCCTTATCTGAAACTCTTATATTTTCCTTTACTTTAGGTTTAAATTTATTTTTATTCTTATTTATTTTAATTAGTATATATATAATAGCTGCAATCGCTCCAACAGTTGCGCCAAATACACTAACAGCAACTCCATTAGTAACACCCAAATCAAATACTTTAATTGTTAAATAACTACCAAGTACAACAACAATAACTCTAACTAATTGTTCAATTATATTTGCAATACTACTTATTTGAATATATTTAGATCCTTGAACATATCCTCTTGCAACACTTAAAAGTGGCACAAATAATAAAGCTGTTGAAACTACTCTTATAACAAAAGCTATATCTTCTATACTATTACCACCTGTTGCATCTCCCATTATATAAGTAGCAAGTTGCTTAGAAAATATGATCATTAGTAAAAAACAAATAAAGCCAAATATAACCATTATTCTTTTACCTAGTGTATATATTCTTTCTTTTGCTTCATAATATCCAAGAGTATCATATTCACTAACTGATTTAGAAATAGCAAGTGGTACACCACTAGTGCTTACATTTACAAACATTGAATAAATACTATAAGAATAGCTATATAAGCTTCTTCCCATTGTTCCTATAATTGCATAAAATGGTATTACATATACAAGTCCTAATACTTTACATGCTATTATACCAAGTGTTGCTATAATCGCTCCACTCATAAAATTTGTTTTTTTCATTAAAACACCTCATTCATACATTATTAAAGCAGAAAAACAATAAATTTGATCTTCTCCACTTATACCAACTGCAACATTATATTTTATATCATATATTTCATCCACATTTTCAATAAAACTATTTATTTTATTTTCTAAATCACTTTCATTTTCTTCATCAAAAACTTTTACTTTCATATTTTTCACCAAATAAATTATAATTTATTTAATATAAATTTTTTGTCAATTTTTTAATTTTTTTTGAATTATTTTATAATTGGGATAATATTTAGAAACTGTATTCCAAAATTCTTTTGAATGATCAAAATGAACAAAATGTGAAAGTTCATGAACAATAACATAATCTAAACAATCGTAATCATATTTTACTAAATTGAAATTAAGAGTAACAGATTTAATTTTTCTATTACATACACCCCATCTAGTTTTCATTGTTCTTATTTTTAATATTGGATAAGGAATATTTTCATCAAATTTATTGTAATAAAAATCTAATCTATCTTTAAATATTTTAAATATTTCTTTTTTATACCAATTATTTAAATATTTTAAACTCTTAACTTTAATTATATTATTATCAATTTCAATATTTTTAATATTTTCATCTATTATTATATCATACTTTTTACCCATTAAATAAAAACCTTCTCTTTTTTCTTTATTTAATGCTTTATTTAAAAATTTTATATTATCATCAAGTATTTTTTTTATTTTATTGTTTGTTATAAAATAATTAGTTGTAACAATTATATTATTATTTTCATCAACTCTTATATATGTATTTTTATTTCCTTTTTTTTTAATTATAACATTATATATTTTATCATCTAATTCATATTTCATATATATTCCTACTTTATTAATGATAAATTAACTCTTTTTTTATTTAAATCAATATTATCAACATAAACATCTATAATATCACCTACAGAAACAATATCATTTGGATCTTTTACATAATTATTTGCTAATTTAGATATATGGATTAATCCATCATCATGTAATCCTATGTCAACAAATACTCCAAAAGGCGTTACATTTCTAACTGTACCTTGTATTAATTCACCAATTTTTAAATCATCAATTTCAAGTATATCATGTTTTAATATAGGTTTTTTCATTTCATCCCTAGGATCTCTTTTAGGTTTTTTTAGTTCTAAAATAATATCTTGTAAAGTAAATTTATCTGTTTTTAATTTTTGAATCATTTCATCAATATTTATTTTAGAAAGTACATCATTTACTTCTTTACTTCCTATATTATTTAGATCTAAATTAAGTTCTTTTAATAAATTTAAAACTATATTATAACTTTCAGGATGTATTGATGTACTGTCTAATATATTAGTTCCATTAACTCTTAAAAATCCAATTGCTTGTTCATATACTTTAGAAGTTAATATTTTTTTTGAAAGTAATTCTTCTCTTGATTTTATCATGCTATTTTCTCTATATTTAATAATTTTATCAATTGAATTCTTATTCATACCAGAAATATATTTTAATAAAAATGGTGATGCTGTATTAATATTAACTCCTACCATATTAACAGCTTTACTTACTGTAAAATCTAATGTTTCAGTTAATTTTTTATCTGGTAAATCATGTTGATATAATCCAACTCCTATACTTTCTGGATTAATTTTTACAAGTTCTGCAAGTGGATCTTGTAATCTTCTTCCTATACTAATTGCGCTTCTTTCTTCTACATTTAATGATGGAAATTCTTCTTTAGCAAGTGGAGAGGCGCTATAAACAGAAGCTCCTGCTTCATTTACTATAATATAATTTACATTTTTATATTTTTTTAAAACATCGGCTACAAAAGCCTCACTTTCTCTTGATGCTGTTCCATTTCCGATTGCAATAACTTCTATTTTATATTTGTCTAATAATGATTCAACTATTTTTTTAGCTTCTTCATATTTTTTTACTGGTTCATGTGGATATATTTTAGCTATTTCAACCATTTTTCCAGTTGGATCAATTACAGCAAGTTTACATCCTGTTCTAAATGCTGGATCTAATCCCATTACCCATTTTTCTTTTAATGGTGGTTGTAATAATAATTTTTCTAAGTTATATCCAAAATTTTCTATTGCTTTAATAGAAGCCTTTTCTGTTAAATCACTTCTTATTTCTCTTTCAATAGAAGGTTTAATTAATCTTTTGTATGAATCAATAATAGCATTTTTTACAATATCACATACATAACTATTTTCATTTTTTATTATTTTTTTATTTAAATATTCTTCTATTTTATTTTCTTCAACACTTATACTAACGCTAATTATATTTTCTTTTTCAGCTCTATTAATAGCAAGTATTCTGTGTGGTTTAATTTCTTTTACTTTTTCATTATAATCATAATACATTTCATATGTTTTATTTTCATCAACTACATTTTTTTTAATTTTACAAACAATTATTCCATTATTATATGTAAATAGCCTTATACTTTTTCTATAATATGGATTATCACTTATCCATTCTGCAATTATATATGATGCTCCTACTATAGAATCTTCTTCTGTTTTAACTTTTTCATTAATGTATTTTTGACATATTTCATGAATATTTCCTTTCATAGGAAAACTCATTATTATTTTAGCTAATCCTTCAAGTCCATTATTAATAGCATCAGTTGCTTTTGTTTTTTTCTTTTCTTTATATGGTCTATATAGATCTTCAACTTCAACTAATTTTGTTGCTTTCAAAATTTCATTTTTTAATTCATCTGTTAATAATCCTTTTTCATCTATTAATCTTATAACATCTTCTTTTCTTTTATATAAATTTATTTGATATTCATAATATTCATTTATTTTTCTTATTTCATCTTCATTTAATGCTCCTGTTGCTTCTTTTCGATATCTTGCAATAAATGGTACAGTTGCACCATCTTCTAATAATTTTAATACATTTATAACTTGTTCTTTTTTGATATTTAATATATTACATATTTCATTTATTATTATATCGTTCATATACCCTCCATATATAGTATATTTTAACAAATTATCAATTAAAAAAAAATACCTATTTAGGTATTTTAGATAGTTTTTTAATTTTATTATTACTTATTTTTACATCATCAAAAATTAATATTTGTCTTTTCATTTGTTTTAATAATTGTTCTTTTTGTTTATTGTTTAAGTTAACATTCATTCTTATTTCATCTATATAATTATCAATTTCCATAAATTTTACAGCTGTATCATATTCTTCTTTACTTATTTCATTAACCTCTGAAACTTTTTTTGAATTAGATAATAAATCTATTTTTTCTTCCTTATATTCTTTTATTGCTTGTTTAAATGGTATAAATCTATGGTTATTAAAATCAATAAATTTTTCATTATTACTACAAACTACTTTACAAAAAAATATTTGTGAAAATAAAACATTAAAAAGTGGTAATAATGTTGACAATTCCATTAAAAAATGTAAATTATCTACAATATGTTCTTTACGTACAACAAATCCAAGTTTTTTAGTTCTCACTACATCGCAAACCATAGAAATAATATTAGTTATACAAGAAAATAGAACTGTACCAACATAAAAATATGGTAACTTTATAATTATTAAAATTAATATAATATCAAATATAAAACCAAATAATAAAAATTTTTTTAAATGTTCCATTTGTTTCACCCAACGTATATTATACATAAAACAAATAAAAAAGCAAATTGATATAAAAAAAAATCTAGTATTTAAATTATACTAGATTAAAATTTATATTTGTACTCCTTTTACTACGTTAGAATTAGTTGACTTAGTTGCAATCATTTTATCTACTAGAGTAGAAGCATCAACTATATAATTTACTGTTATTTGAGCACCTTCTTTAGTTGCAGCATTACTAAACATATAACTATAACTAGTAACTCCTATATTCATTATATTTATTGATGTAGTTAATTTTGAACAACCATTGAACATTCTATTCATATCATATACTTTTGATGTATTAAAATTACGTAGATCTAAACTTGTTAATGATGAACAACCATAAAACATTTCGATCATATTTGTTACTTTTGATGTATTAAAACTGCTTAAATCTAAACTTGTTAATTTTGAACAACTACTAAACATCATGTTCATATCAGCTACTTTTGATGTGTTAAAACCACTTAAATCTAATTCTGTTAAGGATGAACAACCATTAAACATAGAACCCATATTGGTTACTTCTGATGTGTTAAAATCACTTAAATCTATACTGGTTAATGAATCACAAGCAAAAAACATAAGACTCATATCTGTTACTTTAGATGTATTAAAACTACTTAAATCTAAACTTGTTAATGATGAACACCCAACAAACATATCACCCATATTTATTACTTTTGATGTAGTAAAACTACTTATATCTAAATTTGCCAAAGATGAACATCCAGCAAACATACTATACATATTTATTACACTTGATGTATCAAAACTACTCAAATCTAAACTTGTTAATGATGAACACATATTAAACATATAACTCATATCGGTTACTTTTGATGTATTAAAACTACTTATATCTAAACTTATTAATGATCCACAACCAGTAAACATACCATCTATATTTGTTACATTAGATGTATTAAAACTACTTAAATCTAAGTTAATAATTTGATTACCATAAACAGAATCCCAATAAATATTATCGCCACTATAATTAACCAAAATCATCCTTGAACTAAATAAAAAATTTTCGTTTCCTCCTAGGCCAATAACAACAGCTCCAAACATTCCTGTCATATCAGTTGCATAGGATGTATTAAAATTATTGTTGAAATTTATAATTTCAAGGCTTTCAAAATTAGCAAACATTAATGAACAATCTGGTGGTGCAAATATTGGTGCTTCACTTACTATATATAAATTATATAATGGGATAGCATTTCCATTTTCATCAGTTTCAGTTTCATCTTTCAAGCCGCTATCTATAAGATAAGCATATACTTTTTTTGATTGGGTGCTAATATAAGAAACATCAAAGCATAAATTTGCATCGTTACAAGTAACTGGCAAATTACTTAAATCATTTATAAAATTAATCATTCTTATATATGGTCTATATGTATCATTCCAAAATTCTGTTCCGCTATATTCATTTGCACTTGTATCATAATTTGCCCCATTTTTCATCATAGCATATTCACTTATCTGAACTGCATCTAACTTTATAGTTGCTGTTACATCAGTTTTATTTATAAATTCATTATCTTCTTCATCACTTATATATGGATTCCAATACCAATATATAATTACATCTTTACTTTGATTAGATGTATCCATAAATTCATAATATTTATGTAATTCACTCTTATAATCACTTGTTGTATAAAACTTTAAATTTGTTGGTAATGTTCCTCTATCTATAGTAAGTGTCACATACATATCAACATTTGAATTAGTTGCATCTAAACTTAAAGTAAAAGATCCTTTATCTCCTGGTACTAATTTACCTTCTTTTAAAACTATTTCTTTTGTACTTTCATTAGTAAATCCAGTCACATTAAATACTGCATTACCAGTAGATCCTTTTATATTACCATTTACAGTTACTCTATAATAAGCAATTGATCCAACTAGTATGCATAATACGCCTACTATAGTTATAACTGATATCATTAAACTTTTTTTATTCATAACAATCCTCCTCGTAATAATTTTTTATAATTACTACAAAAAGGACCAGTATCTATTATCTTCCTATAGAATCTTGCTCCATCATAATTAAGAGCAAAAAAATTATTTTTTATATTTTTTAGTAATACATGTATGTATGTATGTATGTA
>CAYLJU010000039.1:0-7173 GCA_964384115.1 uncultured Muribaculaceae bacterium
TGTCCACAATCTTAAATTTACGTGGACAAAATGTGGACAAATAGCCATTTTTGAGAGTTTTTTACGTGGACAAAATCCTCGCAAACCCTTTATTTATTGCTACTTACCACAGCATTGTTTATATTTCTTCCCTGAGCCACATGGGCAAGGTTGATTACGGCCTACTTTTTCTACTTTTTTAGGTTTTGAAGCTGATTCTTTTCCATCTACAGCATGGCCTTTTACAACTTCTTTTCTTTCTGTATTTTGTCTTATTTCAGCCTTTAATAAATATGTTGTTATTTCTTTATCAATTGTGTCTAACATATTATCAAATAATTCAAATCCTTCTTGAGTATATGCTCTAATTGGATTTTCTTGAGCATATCCTCTTAAACCTATTCCTTCTTCAAGATGAGCCATTGTATTTATATGATCCATCCAGTGACTATCAATAACTCTTAAACTTATTGCTTTTTCAAATTCATTTGTTATTTCAGTAGGAATATCTTTAATTTTTTCATTATATTCATTTTTTAAGTGTTCTGATATGTATTCAATCATTTCCTCTTTATTTTTTGGTAATTCTGTTATTTTTACTCTTAATAATTCATTTATTGATTCTATTAATTCACTTTCTGATTCTTTTGTTATATGTCCTTCTTCTGATGAATGAAGATATACTAATTCTTTTGCATATTCATGGAATGTGTCTAAAACAATGTCATGAATTGAATCACTATCTAATATTTCATTTCTTTTTTCATACATTATTTTTCTTTGACCACTTATAACATCATCATATTGTAATAGATTTTTTCTTATATCAAAGTTATTTCCTTCAACTCTTTTTTGAGCTGATTCAATAGTGCCTGATAACATTTTATTTCTAATTGACATGTCATCATCAAATCCCATGCTTTGAAGCATTGCTTTGGCTCTATCTGTTCCAAATCTTACCATTAGATCATCTTCAAATGATACACAGAATTGCGATTCTCCTGGATCTCCTTGTCTTCCAGAACGTCCTCTTAACTGATTATCAATACGTCTTGATTCATGTCTTTCTGTTCCTAAGACAAATAATCCTCCTAATTCTTTTACGCCTTCGCCTAATTTAATATCTGTTCCACGACCAGCCATGTTTGTTGCAATTGTTACTGCACCTTTTTCACCAGCTTTTGCAATTATTTCTGCTTCTCTTTCATGATTTTTAGCATTTAATACTTCATGTGGTATTTTCGCTTTTTTTAGCATTTCACTTATTAATTCACTTGTTTCTACAGCTATTGTACCTACTAGTACTGGTTGACCTTTTAGATGTCTTTGTTTTATTTCTTCTACAATTGCTTTATATTTACCTTTTTTTGTTGCATATAGTAAATCACCGCAATCGATTCTTATTACTGGTTTATTTGTTGGAATACAAATAACATACATGTTATATATTTCTCTAAATTCTTCTTCTTCTGTTTTTGCTGTTCCTGTCATACCAGATAGTTTGTTATACATTCTAAATAAGTTTTGAAATGTTATTGTTGCTAATGTTTTTGTTTCTTCATTTATTTTTACGTTTTCTTTAGCTTCTATTGCTTGATGTAATCCTTCAGAAAATTGACGTCCTTTCATCAATCTTCCTGTAAATTGGTCAACGATTAAAACTTCCCCATTACTTACAACATAGTCAAAATCTTTTTTCATTGCATAATTAGCTTTTAAGGCTTGATTTATGAAGTGCAACAAATTGGCATTTTTAATGTCATATAGATTTGATAGTCCAAATGCTTTTTCGGCTGCTTCAGTTCCTTTGTCATCAAGCATTACAGCTTTTGTTTTTTCATCATATATGTAGCCATCATTTTCTTTT
The DNA here is from genome assembly GCA_964384115.1 of uncultured Muribaculaceae bacterium. GTDB lineage: Bacteria > Bacillota_I > Bacilli_A > RF39 > UBA660 > CAG-884. Next base: position 1,847 of record CAYLJU010000039.1, read on the forward strand.
AGACTTTTTGCAAAGCGATCAGCATCTTTGTATAAATTAGCAGATTGCATTACGCCACCTGATATTATTAATGGTGTTCTTGCTTCATCGATTAATACGGAATCGGCTTCATCGATTATGACAAAGTTTAATCCTCTTTGTACTCTATTTTCTTTTTTGATTACCATGTTATCTCTTAAATAATCAAATCCTATTTCATTATTTGTTGAATACATGATATCACAGTTATAAGCTTCTTGTTTTTCTTTTGGACTTAAATCTCGATAGTTAACTCCTACTGTTAAGCCTAAAAATCTTTGAATTCCACCCATCCATTCGGCATCACGACCAGCTAGGTACTCGTTTACGGTTATAATATGAACACCTTTGCCTTCAAGGGCATTTAAGTAAGCTGCTTGAGCGCCTGCAAGGGTTTTTCCTTCACCGGTTTTCATTTCTGATATGTTTCCATAATGCAAAGCTAGGGCACATAGAATTTGAGTTTTAAATGGTTTTTCACCGATTACGCGATATGATGCTTCACGCACTGTTGCTAATGCTTCAACTTTGATGTCTTCTAGTGTTTCACCATTCTTTAATCGTTCTTTAAATTCTACTGTTTTATTTTTTAATTCTTCATCTGTTAATTTACTATATTCATCTTCTAATTCAATTACTTTATCTGCTATTTCATTAAAAATGCATAGTTCTTTATATTCATGGTCAAATAATTTTTTAAAAAAATTCATGTTTGTCATCTCCTATTAAGTATTTTATCAAATTATATTTATAAAGTCTATAAATCAATTATTTTTTATAGAAAAAACTAGAAAATTTTCTAGTCTGTTTCTATAATACCAAATGTTCCATCTTTTCTTTTATATATTACATTTATGCTTTTTGTATCTGTATCTTTGTATACGAAGAAGTCATGATCAACTAGATCCATTTGCATTATTGCTTCTTCTTCGTTCATTGGTTTCATTTCTATTTTTTTTCTTTTCACTATTTCTTCTTTTTCTTCTAATGCTTCTATTTCTTCAAAACGCATTGCTTTAGATATATCTTTTTTTTGTTTTTGCATTTTGGTTTTATTTTTTCTTAATTGTCTTTCTAGTTTATCGGATACTAGATCAATTGCTTTGTATAAATCTTCATCTCTTTCTTCGCATCTTAATACTATTTTTTTAATTGGAATTGTTACTTCAACTATTTGTTCTACTCCTCTTATTCGTACTAAGACATTGGCTTTTATTTCTTCTGGCTTTTGAAAATATTTATCAAGTTTTCCGATTTTTTCAGTAATGTATTTTTTTATTGCATCGGTTATCTCAATTTTTTCTCCTCTTATTATATATTTCATTTTTTTGCCTCCTTTTGTAAGTTTCCTTACATATATATTATACTTTAATATAACTTTTTTTTCAAGCGAACAAATTATTATAAATTATTAAAAGAGAAATGACTACAGTGTATTCATTTCTACTAAATTTTTTAGTTCAACTACGTTTTTGGCTTGCAATCCTTTATCTGTTCTTACCATTTCAAATTCGACATATTGTCCTTCAACTAGTGTTTTATATCCTTCTGATAGGATAGCTGAGTAATGTACAAATATATCTTCCTTTTCATTGTATTCAATAAATCCAAATCCTTTTTCATTGTTAAACCATTTTACTTTTCCTCTTATCATATAAATCTCCCTTCTAAGTAAATCGCTTACAATTATATTTTACTATCTTGGAAACTTATATTTCAATCTTTTTGATAAATCAAATTTCGACATATTTTTTATATTATGCTTATATATAGTGCGATTTTATCATTGATTGCAAAGATAATTTTTTTCTTATTAATGTTTTTTAGTTCTTCTTTAAAAAATCCTTTTTGTTCTACTTGTTTTTTTATTATATTGTTTATTTTTTTGATTGTATATATTTTGGTGTCATCTATTTTAAGTATTGTACAAGTACTTTCAATTATTCTTCTTAATTCTTCTTTGGTTAATTGATAATCTTTTTTATTTTTCCTTGCTAATTGTTCATATTTGTCTTTATAAAATTTTAAATATTTTTCTAATTCATTTTTTTTAAATGTATATTTTTTACCTTCTAATTTATTAAAGGCTTTCATTGTATCATTATAACCATAACATAAATTTTTTCTTATTTGTTTATTACTTACAATCATTTCTGGTCCTAAGTTATTATTTGGTCTTATATATTTTATTTTGGCTTTTCCTTGTACTTTTTTTCTTATTCCTATAGCTTCTAAGTCGATTGCAATTATTTCATCGGCTCCTAGTTTAATTGCAAAATCAATTGGCATGTTATCATGATATCCACCATCTACGTATTCGTCATTTTCTATTTTTTTGCTTTGGAATACTGGATAAAAGCATGATGATGCCATTAAATAATCTACTAGATTGTCTTCGTTTAATTCTTCTTTTGATATATATTTGGGTTTTAATGTTTTTTTATTTACTGTTACTAGTCCATATTTAATTTCTGATTTAAAAAACTTTTTTCTACTTAAATATTTATTAATGTTACTTTTTAAGGCTTCTACATTCATTCCTTTATTTTCAATCATATTTCTTATGTATTCTAAAACTATTAAATTCTCATTTAATTTTTCTGTAAATAAGAAATCTATTTGGGCATTTTCCCATAGTGTTACAGCTTTTTGATATTGTTTTGCTGTTATAAATGTTCCGTTTATGGCTCCTATTGATGTTCCTGTTACTATTTGAAAATCATATTTTAATTTTTTTAAGGCTTTATAGGCTCCTATTTGATAGGCACCTTTTAATCCTCCACCTGATAATACTAATCCTTTCATACATTTTCTCCTACATAGAAACTTACTGTTTTATTTGTTATTTCACTATCTTTGATTATTGTTTTTGTTCCTGTTAAATCTGAATATTGTTTTATATATATTCCATCTTTGTAGTATATATAATCGTTTAAAAAATACATTGTTTTATAATCGGTTGTTGTGAACAAATATGTTAATATTCCATTATTACGTGGTGATTTATATACTTTATATATCCCGTTTTCTTCTTCGACATATATTGTTGTTCCGTAGTTATTTCCCATTATTTTTTTTATCATTATATATTTGTCACTTGAATCATATTCTTTAAATATTATTTCTTCTTTAGCAGCATCATAGGCACTTTTGTTTTGCCATGTACCGTCATAATATTTTATTCCTGTACTTGCTGTTCCTATTCTTATTATTGTTTTTTCTTTTAAATCTATTTGATACTGACTTTTGGTGTCTTTATCAAATACATATACTGAATTATTGACTATTCCTTGTATATATGAATCAAAATTGACTACAAAATTACTTCCGATTGTTGATGTTTTTCTGTTTTTTAAATCTAATACTATAAATTCATTGGAATCATAATTGTTATTATAATCTATTGTTATATATTTATTATAAGCAAATGTTTTTACTTTTTGGGTATATCTATCTTTTTTGAATAGTTCTACTTCTCTAAGTGATGTTTGATCAGCAATTTTTACTCCTTTATAGTATGTGAAGGAAAGAAAATAATTTGGGTTTAGGTTGTTTATATAATATGTTGATGTTCCTTTAATTATACTATTTTGAGTGTTGTCTGCATAATTTTCTTTTTTATATAGTTTTATTTCACTTAAGAAATTATCGATTTCATCATTTTGAATTGTATTATAATTTTGTTCTAGTCCTTCATTATTTATGCATATTAAATCTGTTAATATTTGGTCTTTTTTAAATATTGGCAATATGCATTCATATTCTTCATTTATAAAATATTTTATTTCTTTTATAATTTTCTTTTCTTTTTTAAAGTCTTCATATGTTTGAATATGGAATGTGTTTTGAGGTGTTTTTATTTCAAAATAATAGTTATTTGTTTCACCTTTCGTATTTCCTTTATAGTCTTCTTTAATTTCTATATTATTTATTACATATGTTACTTCATGACTTTTTTTAAAATAGTTAAAACAAAATTCTAAAAAAAAGAAAAATATATATAAGACTATTATGGATGCGAATATTTTTTTCATTTCATCACCTTTTCTTCATATTTTTCTATTTCTTTAATTCTTCTTATGTGTCTTTCTTCGTTTGAAAATGGTGTTTCTAAAAAAGCATCAATTATACCTATTATGTTTGGAGTTTTTGCTGATAGGGCAAGAACATTAGCATCTTGATGAGTTCTTGTTTCGATTGCTTCTTCTTTATTTAATACTCTTGCGCATCTTATTCCTTTTACTTTATTGGCAATAATGCTCATTCCTACTCCACTTCCACATATTAGAATTCCTATTTCTTCTTTTTCTTTATGCTCTAATAATTTTAATGCTTCTTTTGGATAATCATCATTAGGATCATATTTATTATTATAATCTTTTACTTTATATCCTTGTTTTACAAGATGCTCTTTTACTTTTTGCGCGATTTGATATCCATTATGATCATATGTTATTCCTATTTGCATACTGCTCCTCTTTCTTCATATAGTTCTTTTAAATCTTCTAAATTATATTTGTTATTACTATTTAGTTTGGCTTCTGGATTATATTTTATGTATGCTTCCATATTCATTTTATTATAATCTATTATTACATTGCTATTACCTTTATTTTTATTTTGATTTAGTGTATATTCATAACTTCCTATTTCATTTTTATATTTTATATAATTTTTTTCAATATCTTCCATAATTTCTTTTAATTTACTGGTTGTTTCTGCTTCGATTTCTTCTGATATTTCAATTTTATACACTTCATTTTTATTATAATAGATTTTATATTTTGATAGAAGTATATATTCATTATTCATTGTTTTGTTTGTACATATTATATAATTTTTTTTATTGAATATATAAAATATTATGGAAAAAGATAGTATAATTATTATTGCTATTAGTACTTTTTTCATTTCCTTCACCTCTTATATTTTAGCACAATTAATGATAAAAAAAAAGGACTTATTTATCTAGTCCATATTTTTTATTAAATTTTTCAACACGTCCTGTTTTTGCTTTTTTACCTTGTGTTCCAGTAAATGCTGGATGGCATTTATTACATACTTCTACGTGTAATGTTTCTTTATTTGACATTACTTCAAATGTATTTCCGCAAGCACATGTAACTGTTGTTTTTACGTATTTTCCCATTTTTTATCTCCTTCCGCCATGACTAAAATAAGTCATAGAAATTAATTCTTCCATATTATATCAACATAAATTTATTTTTTCAAGTCTATTTTACAATTTTTGTTGAAAAATTTAAATGAAAAGTTAAATACACCAGTAAAAATAGTAATGGTCAAATTAG
>CAYLJU010000040.1:0-6808 GCA_964384115.1 uncultured Muribaculaceae bacterium
AAAATAATGATGTTCATAATTTAAATGAAAAAGATTGTGTAACCAAAATCGGACACATCTTAAGAAAAACTTCCCTAGATGAATTACCACAACTTTTTAACATCTTAAGAGGGGAAATGTCATTTGTCGGACCAAGACCATGGATAACTGATTATGCAAAGTATTTTACATCTGAACAAATGAAAAGATTAGACGTGCTACCTGGAATTACAGGACTAGCTCAAGTCAATGGAAGAAACGATATATCAATAATCGAAAAAATAAATCTAGATATTGAGTATGTAGAAAAAATAAGTATATTTTTAGATATTAAAATTATTTTTAAAACATTTATATCAATATTTAGCAAAAAAGGAAATAATTCTGACAAATTCGCAATAAAAAATGAATTAGATGTTCTAAAAAATCAATGGAAAAACAAACCAGAAGTTAAAGAAAATAAAACTAAAGAAAACTATAATGGACAAGTAATATATAATTAAAAGGACTTATAAGTCCTTTTTAATTTATTTTAAAATCATTTCCTTTTGGATAAATTTGTACATATGTATTACCATTATTTAAAACTAATTCTTCACCAGTTTCTTTAATCTTATAAATAGTTTTGCTACTTAAACTATCCTTTTTCCAAGTAATAGGAATAGCATAGCCATTAGTTATATAATAACCATCACCAGAACCAATATTATCAATTTTTTGATATCCATAATAATTATCACTAGAGAAAGAAGTATATTTTAAACCATAAACTATAATATTTTTAACTTTATATTGTTCCTTAGAAGTTAAATCAATATTTTCCTTATTATTCATAAATCTTAAATAAGATTTTGAAGACTCATCATATTTATATTTACTAGTTCTATAATCAGAATATTTTATACTAATATTATTTGCCATAGTAGCAGTACTATATTTTGATAAATCAATTTCTGATTCTGAATATTTAAATACTAAACCACTATCAGAAGTAGTTCTATAATTATAATTATTAGCACCTTTCTTTAACAAATCAAATGATGTAAATAAAGTATGTTCCCAGTCTCTATTTAAAGTTTTATCACGCATTCCATACAAATTATTATCAACATCAATTCTATTAATTTTTAATTTATCAATCTCCCTTATTGCTTCATTAGAACCACCAGCTGATACATATATTGCATCATTTTCAAGCACATAACCAAGATACTGTGATCTAGCACTTCTAACAGATCCAATCTTAACAGCATTAGCATCCTTGAATAAAGCTAACATTCTAGTAATACCACCTTCAACCATCAATTCATATACAAGATAAGCATTATTAATATCAGATTGAGGTAAAGCATTGTTATGACAATTAATCATAACAGCAAATGGTCTAGTAGTACTTTCAGGATCAACAAACCAATTAATTGTTTCTTCTTTAACATCATTATTTTGTTCTTCTTTTATATCCATATCAGTATTAGTATCACTATCACTAACATTGTTTGAACATCCAACTAAAGTAAGTAATACACATAAAATAATTAATATTTTCTTCATATACACCTCCATTATAATTATAACACAATAAATAAAATAAGTATATAAATTTGACAAGGTATTTATCTATGATAAAATTAATATGCAGGGGGAAAATATGAAAAAAATAAATTTAACAAAAGAAGAATTAGATAGTTTAATCAAAAAAAACTATAGAGTCGATAAAAATAGTGGTTATATAAGTAATGCTGGTAGTTTTGGTATAGTATTACCATATGAAGGTGATTTAGGATTAAAAATACTTGCGCCATTAGCTGTAAAAGGATATTTTGATGAAGATGCATTAGAAGAAAATATAAGTCCATATCACTTAATTTCACCACGCCAAATAGAATATTTGTCAGAAAAACAATCAAAAATCAAATTATCGTCATTACCAGAAGGTGTAGCATACTATAATGATAAAGCAGTTGCTATTATTTTAAGATATTTCAATAATCATAAAAATTTATTAGAGCTATATAATGAAGATAGTACTATAATTATTAGCATTCTTGAAAAAGTATTATATGCTGTAAGAGAATTAATGGAAAATGACATATATCAAATGGATGTAAAAGAATCAAATTTTTTATACTCACAATTAGATTATAAAGTAGAACCAATTGATTTAGATGGACCATTAATTAAAGTAGCGCATAATGACATAATGCGTGAAGAAATAATTTATGAAAATATGTTAGAAATGTTTGCATTTTTAATAAAACAGAAATTAAATAGTTTATTAAATAATAATGAATTAAAATTAGAAGAATATAATGAAAGGCTTGCATTTATGGAAAACTTAAAACATGGAATATATATCTATGAAAGTCTAATTTTATATTTGAAAGAAGTCAAAAAAAATAATATATTAGAAAAATCTAAAAAATATATTAAGCAGAAATAACAACTTATGTTGTTATTTTTTGATAAATTTAAACATCAATAATTATATATAACTTTTTTAAAAAGAATATTGAAAAAAAATATTATTAATGATAAAATATTATTGTTTGTTAAATGGCCTGTTGGTGAAATTGGCTAACACATAACCCTCTCAAGGTTACATTCACGGGTTCGAACCCCGTACAGGCTACCAATAGTAATTTAGTCCTTATAAAATAAGGACTTTTATTTTTTACATACTAAATGCAGCATATAATATAAAAAATTACAAAATAGTATAATATATAAATTAAAAATATAATAAACATTTTATATTGACACATATAAATAAAATTGATATATTCAAAATAGGGGAGAGAAATATATGAAAAAAAGAATAAAAATATATATTGTAATATTTTATACATTAGCTTTATTGCTATTAATAATATCCCTTATATTTGGTATTGCGACAATAAAAAACATAATGGAAAATACCATATCAAATAAAAATGTATTTTATGGTCTAATAGTAATAATTAACATAATATTTATATTTATTAGTGTTATTTCTCTTATTGGAACAACAATATTTGCTTATTTAGCAAGAAAAAGTCAAAAACAATTAAAAGGAAACAAAGGGAAGGGGAATATTATAGTATCATACATAACATTAGCAATTACTATTTTATCCCTAGTACATCATACAATAACATTTATAAACACATCTAATAAAGCAAGCATGCCAGTATTTATTATAGTTTTATCAATATTAGTATCATTAATAATAGTATTAATAGATTATATAAAGCAAACAAAAAAATTAATATCATAAGTAATATATATTAAACAAAATATAATATTTTTCACAATGCAATTCAATTTTTAATCAAAATACAAAAAAAAGCAAAAAAATATATTGTATTTATTATAAAAATATGATATATTTATATTGCTTACTTTCATGGCGAGATAGCTCAGTTGGCTAGAGCGTCCGGTTCATACCCGGAAGGTCGTGGGTTCGACCCCCTCTCTCGCTACCATAAGGAATTGTGCTCGAACTTTTCGAGCTTTAATAAATAACTAATTCAAAAATGAATTAGTTTTTTGTTTTAAAGAAACTATACAAAAAAACAGGTATTAAAGTAAATATTATTATAGAATATTCCAGTTGTAATTTCATTTTGTGTTTCATATTATTTTCTTCATTTCATTCTAACATTTTACATTATCTCATCTTTTTTAATAATAAATGTCTTTCTTGATTTATTAATTCCGCATCATTTAAAAATTTAATTGGTCTAATATTTGTACCTTTTAATTTGTTAAGAACTGAAATAAATCTACCCATAACAGCTCTACTAAAACCTCTTATACATATAATACTAGATTTATTATTATCAATAAAATCCATAAGTGAATAATAATCACCAATAAATTTATTATTCCTAATCCATTTATTATTTTTCTTTTCATCAAAATATATTTTAGGGTGAACATTTGAACCCATTTTTTTTACATAAAAACAATTTTCAAAATTTTTTTCAATATTAAAATTTTCAGTACTAAATAAAAAATTATTATTTATTATAAAATAAGTCGAAAATATACATTTTTTTCCATTTTGATTATAAAATATTTCTTTCATATTAAAATCTCCCTTATACATATATTATACTATAAATTTTATTTATTAAAGTCAATATAAAAATATACCAAAAAGTAATCAAATAATTTTATTTATAACCAAAATAATTAATATAATTTTAAAAATTTAAAACAAAAAAGAATGAAACTAATCATTCTTTTATCTATGACCAAGTGCATTCATAATCAAAGGAATAATCTGTTTCTTTCTTGAAACAATACCTTCCAAAGATTTACCCTGAACACAATCACCAAAGCAAAAATCAAATATACTCTGTGAATTTTTATTATAGAAAACATATGAACATTCCCCAATAATATCAGTAACAAACATAGCAAGAACATCATAATTTTTATCAAAACTTATCTCTTCAATCAACTTAATATAATCATTCTTTTGGTGTAAGAAACTATCTACGTCAGTTGTAAGAATTTGGCTAACACCAACCTTTTTATCTTCAATATCAAATGATTTAAAATCTTGGAAAAATATTTCTTCCTTAGTTTTACCAGAAAATATAGAACCATTTTTAAACATTTTTAAACCAAAAGATTCATAATCAATTCCAGCAATAACTGCAAGTTCATTTAAAGCCTTTACATCAAGTGGAGTAGTAGTAGGAGATTTTAAAAGAAGTGTATCAGAAATAATACCAGAAGCCATTATACCAGCAATATCTTTATCAATTTGAGCATTAAATTCTTTATATAAAGTATAAATTATTGTATTAGTACTACCAACCGTCATGTTGCGAAAATTAATAGGTCTATCAGTACCAATAGTACCAATTTTATGATGATCAATAATTTCAATTATTTCTGCTTCATTTAAACCATCAACACTCTGAGATTCTTCATTATGATCAACCAAAATTACTTTTTTAGGATGTTTTTCATCTAAATCTGCAATCTTCAACAAACCTAAACATTTGTTTTCTTCATCAACAATAGGGTAATAATTATGATGCGCAATTTTTAAAGCATCGTAAACATCATCTACATTAACTTCTTCTTTAAAACAAACAATATTTTTTTCATACTTAATAGTACCAATTGAATTACAAAGTCTAATAAGTCTAATAACCTCAAAATAATTTTTTTCCGTTTTTATAATATTGACTTTATTTTTTCTAGCCAAATCTACCAAAGAATTTTTTAATTCATAATTATCAATTAAAATTATTAAACCAATATGATTATTAATTGCATTTTCTATAATATTTTGACGATCACCAACAATTAAACAAGTATTAGAATCCAAAACAGTATCCTTTAAAAAAGTTTCGCTTACTTTAAAAGGCGCTACTAAATTATAAGAAAAACTATTATTAAACCGTAAAACTATAGTACCATTTAAAACATCTAAAACATGATCAAAAGTAGAATCTAAAATATTAGATGTCCCATTTATAAAATCAAATGTAATATCTTTCATCGATAAAACACCATCAAAATAACCATTAACAGAAACAGGAACAGAACTTATAAAACGACTTGTCATATATCTATAAGCATTAAAAATGGATTCATTTGAATCAATAAAACATCCCTTACGATAATCCAAATCTTTAATTTGAACCTTTACATCATTTAAATATTTTGGCAATTCAACCTTAAAATGCTTTAAAACATATTTAGTTTCATTATTAATATCTCCTAAAACGCGTGGCTCACACTTAAAGCCAAGCATATTTTTCAATTTTGCATATGCAATAGCCGAAGTAACAGAATCAGTATCCGGTTTTTTATGACCAAAAACAAATATTTTATTCATCGCATCCTCCTAATATAAACTATTATAACACAATCAAAATTTTAAATAAATATTTTTTTAAAGTTTACTTAGTAACTTTACAATGATATAATATTTCAAAGGTGATTTTATGAAATATTACAATGATTTAAGAGACTATCATAATCAAACATTTATAAAAGAAAATTTTAAAGATTTTATATGCTCAAGTATATTAATAATAAGTAGTAACAATATAAAAATTGGATATCCCATAACCCAAATATTGTGTTATATAAATATATTAGAAATATATATGATAGAAACAATTAGAAATAAAAAAATATTTAATGAATTAGAAATAAGAAAAAGATCTGATAAAATAAAATTATTATACAACGAAATATTGGATAATATTGTTTTTTATATAAAAGAAAAAAATATAGAAGATCCAATAAACATAATGAATTTAATCCATAAAATTATATATAATGGTTACCTGTCATATAATAAAAAATTCAAAAGTATAAGTCCAAAAGAAAAAAATTTAATAGAATCACCATTTCAAGTAATACTAGGAAAAGGTGTATGTAGAAATGTAAATATCCTAGCAACAGACATATTCAAAAAATTAAATTATGAATCAACAGATATATTTTGCACACTACACAATAAAGATAATGTAATACGCCATGTAATTACCAAAGTAAAATATAATAGTAAAATTTATTATTTAGACACACAAAATAATCATACATTAGATTTGAAAAAAAATATACTCAAAATAAAAAACATAGATGCCTATGAACCAGTAAACATAACAGATAAAACATATGATGAAGATGATATTATGGTATTAATAAAATATTATATAAGTAAAAGAACCATCAAAGATTTATCCGAAATAATTAAAAATCAAGAAGGAAATATTCAAGTATCAAAAGAAGAACCAATCAATAACTTAAAACCATGTGAAATATATAAACAAAATAAAAAATTATATAAAAAATTTAAAAAAACATACTTGTAAAA
>CAYLJU010000041.1:0-6794 GCA_964384115.1 uncultured Muribaculaceae bacterium
TTAAAAAAAGAAAATAGTGTCAGTGACCTCACCAACACTAAATATTATAGAACCATAGAAAAAAGAAACAAAAAATAAAAGAATAATGACTGGTTCATTATTCTTTTACCTATATTCTTCTAATTCTTTATAAGCAATCTTACCAAGTTTAGTTTTAGGAAGCTCATCCAAAACAACTATTTCTCTAGGTTGTTCATATTTAGCTAAATGCTTTTTTAAATATTTTTGAATGCTAACCTTAACAATCATAGGATTTTTTCCTTCCTTTAAAGTAACAAAAGCCTTAACAATCTCTCCCTTACTTTCATCAGGAATACCAATAACAGCGCAACTAGAAACAGCTTCATGATGCATTATAATATTTTCAACATTTGCAGGATAAACATTATATCCACTAGTTATAATCATTCTTTTTAATCTAGCCTTATAATGAACTAACCCTTTAGAATCAATAAAACCAATATCACCAGTATGGAGCCAAACCTCGCCATTTATTTTTTCTAATACATTAGAAGTTTCCTCTTCTTCATCCAAATATTCAATCATAACATTTGGACCACTAATACAAATTTCCCCTGATTCCCCCCTTTTCTTCTCCTCACCATTATTAATATCTAAAATTTTAAAATTTGCATCCGGAAAAGGATAACCAATTACATCAGCCTCATCATAAATACCAGCAGGAGAAAGAGAAACGACACCACTAGATTCAGTCAAACCATAACCAATTTTCAAATCTGTAGGAGAACCGTATTTTTGTAAAAATGCATTAACCTTTTGCTTTAAAGCTAGACTCATAGAATCCCCACCACAAACAACAAGCTTTAAACATTTCAACTCATTTTTCTTAAATTCCAACTTTGAAATATAATCATATAAAGAAGGAACGCCACATAAAACATTAAAATGGTATTTTCTCAAATAAGATTTGAATTTTTTTGATTCAAATTGAGGAATCAAAATAGCTTTCATTCCATTAAATAAAGGTGTATGAGTACAAATACCAATACCAAAAGCATGAAAATTTGGTAAAAATGTTAAAAAAGAATTTTCCGGTACCAAAACATCACTTGCTACATACTTACTTTGCAAAGCTTGCGCATTAAAAGAATAGTTGCTTATAACAACACCTTTAGGCTTACCAGTAGTACCACCACTATACAATATAACAGCAGGATCATTACTATCCATACTTTCATATGGCTCATCATTATAAGAAGAAGCCATTTTAATAAAATGATCCCATAAAATAATTTTTTCATCTTCTGCTACTCCAAGTTTCCTTGCCTTAACAAACCAATATAATAAAGATGTCATTTTCTCCATCGATTTAGTAGCAGAAGTAATAATAACCTTTTGAACATTAGTATTATCAATAATATTTTTAACCTTTTTATAAGCTATATCAATACACAACATAACTTTAGTATTACTTTTATTTAAATAATATTCTATTTCCTTCTCACTAGATAATGGATGAATCATATTTGCAATCGCACCTATTTCATTAATAGCATAAAACATAGAAACTTCTTCAGGAGTATTAGGCATACAAATAGTTACCTTATCACCCTTTTCTACACCTAAAGCCTTTAAAGCTTTTGCACATTTATTAATTCTCTTAATTAATTGCTTATAACTAATTTGATTATTCCCATATTCTATAGCAGTATTCATAGGATATTTTAAAGCAGATTCAAATATAGCATCATATAAGCTACCTTCAAAATATTTTACTTTTTTAGGTAAATGATATCCTTTACTCCATCTATTTCTTATTTTTATATTAATACTACGAAATACATTCCTTATTTTCAAAACTAAAGTTTCTATCATATTATTCATCTAAACCTTTCTTTTTTAAAACATAAATTAACATTCCACCTAAAGCAACAAAACCCAAAGGAATCATAATATTTAATATATTACCTTTTTTTATTTTATGATTGACTATATTATTATATATTCCATTCCTATCAATTTTTTTACTTAAAATATCACCCATATTCATTACTTTTCATCTTCCTCCATATATTTATTTAATTTTTTTAAAGTCCTATACAAATAATTTTTAACACTAGATTCACTAATATTTAAAGACTTAGATATTTCAACAATCGTTAAGCCATAATAAAAATATAAATAAAATATCTTAGCAATTAAAGTATTTTTTCTTAAATAATTCCAAACCTTATCAGAATCATATTTGAGAAAAAAACTTTTTTCAACGTCTATTTTATCGTCTTTAAAATCATCTGTATATTCTTTTTGAGAAAATGAAGAAATAAATTTTTTGCTATAACTATTTCTATAATAATCGTTTAATTTGTTTCTTGCAATTCCAAAAATATATTTTTTATTAAGTAAATCATAATTATTTTTATTTATTATTTTAAAAACATCCAAATATATATTTTGAATTATATCATTAACATCACTTATATTAGAGCAATTACAAATAACATATTTAGAAATATCATCAAATGTTTCATTATATAATTTTTCAAAAAAAATATTGTTATTCATTTCCATTTCCTCAATTCATTAATCGTAAAAAATTAACAAAAAGTTTCACCTATAAATAAATTTTAACACAAAATGACTATATAAACAAATAAATATAAATTCAATTACTAATATGTTAAAAATATGATAAAATAATATAGATGTCATATGAAGAAATTATTAATTAGATTAATAAAATTATATCAAAATATTCCATTTAATACACATAATGCCTGTCGTTTTACACCAACATGTTCAAATTATGCAATAGAAGCAATAGAAAATTATGGAGCCTTTAAAGGTCTTTTATTAGCATTAAAAAGAATTTTAAAATGCAACCCTTGGCATGAACCAGGATATGATCCTGTACCAAAAAAGAAGAATTAATTCTTCTTTTTAGTTTTCATAGGATATCTAGAAATAATATCTCTATATACTTCCATTAATATTTTTTTATCTTGAGGAGTATAGTCTAAACTAGCATTTATATATTCTATATCACTATATATTTCATCTAAACTTTTCAAAACAACCTTAGAATTTTCAATTTTATATTCATATGATAATTGTGGAAATCTATTAAAATCATATACATCAACAACTTTGTTAAATTCATCATCAATTAAAACAACATCATTTCCTAAAATTCTATAATCATTATCAATAAATCTTGTATCATTATCAACTATTTTCTTAATTGAATCCAATGAAAATGTCGGGAAATTAATACTTTCTAAATATCTTAACAAATAAACATTACCTAATATATTAGCTTCTTTTTCAGAAGTATAAATAAATATATTATTGTCATAAAATTTTTTATTATGACTAGAAATAATAGATTCTTTAATTTCCTTTATGTCTTCAACAGAAACAGACTGTAAAATTAACTGTCTATAATACTGTAAAACATGTACATACTCATGAAACAATGTAAAAAAAGCATCCATACTACCTTCTAAAAAATCATCAATTTCTCTATCATCTATATAAATATAATTATATTGAGCTAATCCTTTTTTATTATTTAGTTTATTAATAGAGCAATGCAAATTCATTTTTTTAGCATCAAACATAGTCTCAGCGAACATACAAATTGTACTACCAACAGTATCTTTGTCGAATATATTTTTTTTATTTAAACAACCAGAGATAATAAAATTATTAATAATAGGATCATTAACCACTTTAGTTTTTAACAAAATTGATAAAAACTCAATTTCAGAATCCTCTAAATTTATATTATTTTTAATTTTATTAACAATAATGTCAACATCTTTAAATATTATATTCTCAATATCGACAACTTTATTTATCTTATCAACCATTTCAACATTATAATCCTTTAAAGAATATAAAATTAAAGATATTTCATTAATATTACCATTTACAAAAGGTTCTAATTTCGTAATAATTAAATCTAACTCTGAAAATAGCTTTTTTAATTTTCTATTTTCATATAAACAATTTGAACATTCAAAAGAAGCTGAATATACACCACAATTTGGACACCAAGAATTATGAACAATCCCCATCACAATCGAAAGTAATTCATTTTTTAAAACATCATATTTATTATTCATCATGTATTTCCTCTTTTTCATCCAAATATTTTCTCAAAAGTTCCAAATAATAAACCTTTTTATATACATTTTCTTCATTTATATAAGCTAAATAACATGCTTTTATTTTTTCATCTATACTAATATCCATAATCATCACAATCTTAAACTAGCATCAGCATTTAAACTCATATCAGCTATATCACCATTTAGATAAGCATAATATGCTGCAGCAGCAATCATAGCAGCATTATCAGTACAAAATTTCATATCAGGAACAATCAATTCAATATTATTTTGAGTACATACTCTATTAAATTCTTCTCTTAAACCTTTATTTGCAGAAACACCACCAGCTATAATTAATCTAGGACATTTCTTTTCTTTTAAAAGTCTTAACGTTTTCTTAACAAGTATCTTTACAACCCTATTTTGAAAAGAACAAGCCAAATCTTCACCATTTACTACATTGCCACGTTGTTCTTCATTATGTTTCAAATTTATAACAGCACTTTTTAAACCACTAAAACTAAAATCAAAACTATCATCATCAAGAGGTATTGGTAAATTATACGTATCATTACCTTCATGAGCTAATTTATCAACCATAGGTCCGCCAGGATAAGGTAAACCAAGAACACGCGCTACTTTGTCATAAACTTCACCAACAGCATCATCAAGTGTTCCGCCAATTCTATCAAAACTATAATCTTTATCCATATAATATAAATCAGTATGTCCACCACTTACCACCAAAGCAACTAAAGGAAATTCTAATCTTTTAACCAAATTATTAGCATATATATGACCAGCCATATGATTTACTTTAATTAAGGGTTTATTATAAACAAAAGAACAAGTTTTAGCAGCCAACAAACCAACTAATAAAGAACCAATTAAACCAGGTCCATAGGTTACAGCAAAAGCATCTATATCATCCATTTTCATATTTGCTTTTTTCAAAACATCTTCAATTACTAAAGTAATACTTTCAACATGCATACGACTAGCAATTTCAGGAACTACACCACCATAACTAGCATGCGTATACATTTGAGTAACAAGTGAAGTTGCAATTTCTTCAGTTCCATTTTTTACAATAGAAACGCTAGTTTCATCACAACTAGACTCAAAAGCCATTATATACATATTATCACCTTACCATCAAAATACCATCATTTTTGCCATAATAATTTTTCCTTATAGCTACTTTTTTAAAGCCAAATTTTAAATATAAACTAATTGCATTAATATTTGTTTCATCAACCTCTAAAGAAATAGGTAAATTATAAGAAACTATAAAATCCATCATCTTACTACCAATGCCATTTTTTCTATATTCAAAAGCGACAAATATATAATTTAACTCAATACGATCATAAATCAAAGAAAAATCTATAACAGCAACTAACTTATCTTCTAAATAATAACCAAATACCTTTTCATAATCATTATAAGAAAATTTATAGTCACATATATCTATAATACTATAATCCTTAATCTCTTTTAGCATTAAGATTTTCCTCTGCTTCAGTTTTTTTTAAATAATTAGGCACTAGCATATGAGGATCAATAGTTTCATTTTCATGTTTTTCAATTAACTTAAATACATCAACCTTAGGTTCTAAAACATTTCCATAATTATCGTAAGAAACTACTCTACAATCAATATTTTTAATCAATTCATCATATGAAATATAACAATCTTCTTTTATAGTATTAACGCCATCATATATAGCACCATAAACATATCCTCTACGTGCATCAATAATAGGACAAACTGGATAATTATATCCACTTGCCATCACTTCAAGTTCAGAAACACCAACAATAGGTACAGAAAGTAAAAAAGCTAAAGTTTTAGCAACAGTAACACCACATCTAATGCCAGTAAAAGAACCAGGGCCATTGGCAACAAAAATTTTATCTATGTCAGTTGGTTTAATTTGGTTTTTTCTAAATGCATCATCAATTAAAACCATCAACTTGCTGGAAAGATTATTATCATTTTTTTCATTTATATTAAAAATAATTTTATTATTCTCAATGAATGAAATTATTACCCTACTAGAACAAGTATCTAAAAATAAACAATTCATAAAATAACCTCTAGTAATTCTTCATACTTTTTGCCATGAGGAATTACAGTCAAACTTCTTTTTTCTTCATCTATAATTCTAAACTTAATATCAAGTCTTTCACTAGGCAAAATATCTTTTATCATATCAGACCATTCAATGATTACAACACCACCTCTAGTAAAGTATTCCTCAATACCAATACCTTCGGTATTGCCATCTAACCTATAAACATCCATATGATACAATGGCAATTCACCATTTAAATATTCCTTAATTATTGTATAAGTAGGAGAAGTTATAACATCTTCTATACCAAGTGCTTGAGCAAAACCCTTAGTAAAAACAGTTTTTCCACTACCTAATTCACCATCCAAACAAATAACCATATTAGGAAATTTTTCAGATTCTAAATTTTGCGCTAATTGTATTGTTTCCATCTCATTATGAGTTGTTATTTTATAATCCATTTTTCCTCACCAATATAATTATATAAAATATATACATCTAATTCAATAGTTTTCTTATTATTTTAAAAGAAAAAGATTTCGCTAAGAAATCTTTTAAAACAAAAAAAAATTAGCAACTTGCTATTTTCGCTTATCACTATTTTCGCCGTAAGTGAGCTTAACTTCTGTGTTCGGGATGG
>CAYLJU010000042.1:0-6503 GCA_964384115.1 uncultured Muribaculaceae bacterium
AAGTACTTAATCTAATGTAGATTGAGTACTATTTTTTTATACATAGAATCATTAATGAGACTATTAATAAGAAGAAGTTTAGCAACATATGAAGCAAATCTTTTAATACGATATGCAAAAGAAAATTGCTGATATAGATATTTTAGATTTCAAAAATTAAGAACAAAAACTAACAAAATAATGTTAATGAAAGTTGTAGATATCTACGGTATTCGCACCAGATTGATAGTTATTCGAACTTTTAATAAGTTCGTTTTTTTGTATTTTATTAAAATTATAAATGTTAGAATAAAATATAAAAAAATTTAAGATTGATTTTGAGAATTTTTTTAGTTTTTGATATACTTGAAATTTTTCATTATATAAAGAATTATTAATTTGAAAGAAACTATTAATTAATCATTCCTTTATTTGTAGTTCTTGTACTTAAAGAAATAAATCATTTTATGATAATTTTAAAAATGTAATAAATATTCAAAAAAACCATAATATTTTTTTAATAGATTAATTAAACTAATTGTTATATTGGTAATTAAATGATATAATAATGTAGTGATGACATATATGATTTTAATAATAATTTTATTTTTATTTATTGATCAATTAATTAAGTTTTTGGTTGCATCTAATATGCATGTTGGACAAAGTATTACTATAATTAGTAATTTCTTTGAAATAACATATGTAACAAATGATGGCGCGGCTTTTAATTTATTTAGTGGTAATATTTTATTTTTAGTTATAATTGCTATATTGGTAATATTTTATATAATTAAAAATATTAAAACATTGAAAAAAAAAGAAAAATATATATATAGTATTTTAATAGCTGGTATATTAGGAAATTTAATTGATAGAATATTTAGAGGTTTTGTTATAGATTATATAGATTTTAGAATATTTGGATATGATATGGCAATATTTAATTTTGCAGATATTTGTATTGTATGTTCTTGTATATTACTTGTTTTAATGGAGGTATTCAAATGGAGAAAATCATTGTTGAAGAAGGAAATGAAAGATTAGATAATTATTTATCCCATATTTTAGAAATGACTAGAAGTCAAATAAAGAAAAATATAGATAATATTTATGTAAATGGTATTAATCAAAAATGTGGCTATATTTTAAATAAAAATGATATAATAACATATGAAATAAAAGTAGATGAAGATATTAAACCAGAAAATATTAAAATAGATATTGTTTATGAAGATGATGATATTATGGTAATTAATAAGCCAAATGGATTAGTTGTTCATCCAGGCACTGGTAATAGTAGTGGTACTCTTGTAAATGCTTTAATGTATTTGTCTAAAAACCTAAGTGACATAAATGGTGAATACAGGCCTGGTATTGTTCATCGAATAGATGCATATACAACTGGACTTTTGGTTATCGCTAAAAATAATGAAGCCCATAATATACTTGCTGAAGAAATAAAGGAAAAGAAAGCAAAGAGAAAATACCTAGCGCTTGTTTGGGGAGTTATAAATAACAATTCTGGAACAATTGATGCACCAATTGGTAGAGATCCTAATAATCGTTTAAAAATGAAAGTAACAGATATTAATTCTAAAGAAGCAGTAACGCATTTTAAAGTTTTAAAAAGGTTTAAAAGAGCTAGTTTATTAGAAGTTAGTTTGGAAACTGGTAGAACACATCAAATAAGGTGTCATATGGAATACATTGGTCATCCAATTGTAAATGATCCTGTTTATGGAAAACGTAATTTAATTGATAATACTGGACAAGTTTTACATGCTTTTGAACTTGAATTAGTTCATCCAAAAACAGGTGAAATAATGAAATTTAATGCTGAAATACCAGAGTGTTTTAATAAAATTTTAAATATGTTTGAGGAGGAATAATATGTTAAATAAAATAGATGAAGTTACAATGAAGCTAATGCATTATTTTATAACTGAAAAAGGTTATAATCCTGTTATATTAAAAGGTTTACAAAATGAAATATGGCTTGAAAATTTAAATTCTGATTATAAAATAATAAGAATTGTATCAAATTATATTCATAATAATGAGCAATTGAATTTTGATTTATTTAGATCAGAAAAAATAATTAAAAAAATTAAGCTTCAAACTTTTTCTTTTAATATGAATACACTTAGTATATTTGTTAATTTAGGTGATAATGTACATGAAAATGAATTCAAAAGCTTTAAAAATATGGATTTTGCTTTTATAAAAGATGTTGATGAATTAAATAAATATGATAATGTACTTAAAATATTTCCTGATATTATAAAAGATACTAAGTTTGATGAAGAAGGAGTTAAATTATTTATGAAAATATCTGATGATATAAGTAAAAAAAATGAAGAAAATGGGAAAAGGGCAGAACAAATTTTTGCTGTTAGAAAACCTTATGTTACATATGGTATAATTGCTTTAAATGTAATAATTTATATTATTATGCTTATAGTAAGCCATTCAGGAGTTTCTAGTTTTGATACAGATACACTTGTTAAATTTGGTGGAAATGTTAAAAGTTTGGTTGTAGATGGAGAATACTGGCGTTTAATAGCATCGGCTTTTTTACATGATGGTATTTTACATTTATTATTTAACATGTATGCTTTATTTATTGTTGGTCCACAGCTTGAAAATTTTTTTGGGAAAACAAGATATGCAATAATTTATTTGTTTAGTGCGATTACTGGTAATTTACTTTCTTTAGTGTTTGCTCAACCATACGTTGTTAGTGTAGGTGCAAGTGGTGCGATTTTTGGACTATTTGGTTCACTATTATATTTTGGATATTATTATAGAGTATATTTAGGCAATGTTTTACGTACACAATTAGTTCCTGTAATCATGATTAATTTATTAGTCGGGTTTGCATTACCTGGTGTTGATAGTGCTGCTCATATTGGTGGTTTAGTTGGTGGTGTATTTATTGCAATGGGACTTGGTGTTAAATATAAAAGTACTAAGTCAGATATGATTAATGGAATAATAATATCCTTGATGTATGTATGTTTCTTAGTTTATATATCGTTTTTTAAGTAGGTATTTGACAACCTACTTATTTTGTGATAAAATCTTTGATTGTGTAGGGCCTCACTCTACAACCGCACAGAAATGGTTTAAACATTCGTACCATAATGGCGAGTCTTAGTAAATAAGGAGGTAAAATATGAAAGCTATTATAAAAACTGGTGGAAAACAATATATCGTTGAAGAAGGAAGTATAATCTATGTTGAAAAATTAGATTTAGAACCTGGTAAAGAAGTAGTTTTTGATGAAGTATTAATGGTAGATGATAAAATTGGAAATCCACTTGTAGAAGGTGCTAAAGTTACTGGTGAAGTTATTAAAAATGGTAAACAATCTAAAATAGTTGTTTATAAATATGTTCAAAAAAATAACTATCATAAAAGACAAGGACATAGACAACCTTATACAAAAGTTGAAATTAAATCTATTAAGGCATAAATATGGTAAAAGTAAATTATTTTGTTAAAGATAGTAAGGTGGAACGTATTATATTAAAAGGTCATAGTAATTTTGATGACTATGGTAAAGATATTGTATGTGCATCTATTAGTAGTATTGTTATTACAACAGTTAATGCTTGTTTAAAAATTGATAAAGATTCTATTAAGCATAGTGAGGGTAAAGAGGTTGTTATAACTATTAATAAACATAGTGAAGTTATTGATACTTTAATTAACAATATGATTGAATTACTAACAGAATTATCAAAACAATATGAAAACAATATTAAAATAGGAGGCGAGAGTTGTGTTTGAATTAATGCAATTAAATATACAATTATTTGCGCATAAAAAAGGTCAAGGTTCTACTAAAAATGGACGTGACTCTGAGTCTAAAAGACTTGGCGCGAAGGCTGCTGATGGTGAATATGTTACAGGTGGATCTATTCTTTATCGTCAAAGAGGAACTAAAATTTATCCTGGTGTAAATGTTGGAATTGGTTCCGATGATACAGTATTTGCAAAAGTTAGTGGTTATGTAAAATTTGAAAGACTTGGTAAAGATAAAAAACAAGTTAGTGTTTATCCAAATTTATAAGAAGCATATGCTTCTTTTTTTGTAAAAAAAAATAGATTTTTAAATCTATCTTTAAAATTATTTTAATATTTTATAAACTTCTTCAACACTTAATGTTTCTTTTTCATCTTTATAAAATGGTATTAAATGTAAATGAAAATGTTTTACTTCTTCAAGGATACCATTGTTTTGAACTAATCTAATACCATCACATTTTAATTTGTTCTCTAATTGTAATTTTATTTTTTTAGAAATATTAAATATTTTATTTAGTGTTTCTAAATCAATATCATCTAAATCAATATAATGTTTTTTAGGAATAATTAAAGTATGTCCAATTGAAGTTGGATTAATATCTAAAAAAACTTTTACATTTTCATCTTCATATAAAGTATATGAAGGTATTTCTCCTTTACATATCTTACAAAATATACATTCCATAAATTCACCTCTAATAATATTATATTTAAATTATAAATTTATTTCAATAAATAAAAAGAGATTTTATCTCTTTTGCGTGAATATCTGCGTATATTCAATAATAATTATGTTTTTTTTATTTAATTATATTCAAATTATTTTAAAAAAATGTTAAAATATTAAATGGTGATTTATGTGCAAAAAATAGAAATTAAAAATTTATCTGTTGAAGTTGAAAATAAATTAATTATTAATAATTTTGATTTTACTATTAATAGAGGTGAAATTCATGCTATTATGGGACCAAATGGTGTTGGTAAATCAAGTTTATTAAAAACTATAATGGGTGATTCAAAATATATAGTTAAAAAAGGTGATATACTTGTTGATTCAAAAAGTATACTAGGTTTAGATGTTAATGAAAGAGCAAAATTAGGGATATTTTTAGGTATGCAAATGCCTCCAGAAATAGAGGGTGTTACTACTGCTGATCTAATGAGAAGTGCTTTAAGAGATAATAATGATTTTAAATTATATAGTTTTGTTAAAGAAATTAATGGATTATCTGAAAAATTAGGTATGGATAAAAATATGTTACATAGAAGTATTAATTTAGGTTTTTCTGGTGGTGAAAAGAAGAAAAATGAAATTTTACAAATGTATATGTTAAAACCTGATTTAATTCTACTTGATGAAATTGATTCTGGACTTGATATGGATAGTTTAAAAGTTGTTTCATCTAATATAATGGAATATTTTAATGAATATAAACCAGCAATATTAATGATTACACATTATGAAAATTTACTTGATTATATTAAACCAGATTTTATTCATATTATGCTAGATGGTAAAATTGTTAAAGATGGTGATATTTCTTTAGTTAAAGAAATTGAAAAAAATGGTTATAATTTATATAAAGATGGTACTAATGAAATACATGGAAATGGTCAAAATGAATAAAATAGTATTAAGTAATAAAGGATTAGTAAAAGAATTAGATGATAGTGTTGTTGTTACTTTTAATGGAAAAATGGAACGATTTGGAATTGATGAATTTTCAATATATATTCATAATAATACTGAACTTTGTATTATTATTAAAGATGATATAAAGGTTTCATTTAATATTAATTTAGATAGTGATGTTTCTTTAAAATTATTTGAAATAAAAGAAAATTTAAAAACAAAAATTAGGTATAGATATACTTTACTTGCTAATAGTTATTTACTTATTAATAAAATAAATCAGAATATAGAAACAAAAGAATTAGATCTTATCAATCTAAATGGAACAAATGCTCATGCTCATTTTGTTTTAAAAAATATTGCAAATGGTAATGATAATATTGATGTTATTGTAAATCATAATATTAGAAATACTGAAAGTAATATAAAGTGTGATGGATTATGTATAAATAATGGAACACTTAATTTAACTGTAACAACAATTGTACCAAATGGATGTTCTTCTGTTAAAGCTAATCAAGAAAATGAAATCATTAATTTAAATGAATTAAATAGTACTATTAAACCATTATTATTAATTGAAGAATATGATGTAGAAGCCTCTCATAGTGCAAAGGTAGGAAATTTTAATGAAAATGATATTTTTTATATTAAATCTAGAGGTATAGATGAAAAAAATGCTAAAAAATTATTAATTGATGGTTTCTTGAAAAGAAATCTTGAAAATAGTGATATTATAGATGATTTTATAGATAATATGGAGGTGAAATATGAATAGAGATGACTTTGAAGTGTTAAAAAATTATGTTTATTTAGATTCAGGAGCAACTGCATTAAAACCAAATATTATTTTAGATCCTATTAAAAAATATTATTTGGAAGAAACTTCTAATATCCATAGGGGTGATTATGATATTGCTATTATTGCTGATAGAAAATATGATCACACACGAGCTTTGGTTGCTAATTTTATTAATGCTAATACTAATGAAGTTGTTTTTACATATAATACAACTGATTCGTTAAATAGAATTGTTTTTGGTTATTTTAAAAATGTTTTAAATGAAAATGATGAAGT
>CAYLJU010000043.1:0-1717 GCA_964384115.1 uncultured Muribaculaceae bacterium
AAAAAAAGAAAGTATTAAAACTTTCAAATTTCTTGTACAATTAAAAGGATCATAGGTTTAGTACCAATTTCATTATAAAAATATTTACCAAGTTCATCTCTTATACCAAGTTTAACCTTATTATAATCAATATAATTAGGCTTAGTATTATCATTTACAACTTTAGTAGCTATACTTACAGCTTCTTTCATAACATCAATATTATCCTTAACATAAATAAATCCTTTAGAATAAAGCTCAACTTGATGTTTTAAACATTTAGAAACCTTATCAATAGTAATAACAGCAACAACAACACCATTATCACTAAGCATTTCTCGATCCTTTAAAACAATCTCTCCAACATCCCCTACTTCACCATCAATAAGTAATTCATCAGTTGGAATCTTAATATTATCATCTACTAATTTACCATTTTTAAAATAAACAACCTCACCATTTAATTTGCACAACACATTTTCTTCATGCATTCCAGCAACAATAGCAACCTTTTTATTAGCAACAGCATGTCTATATTCACCATTTACAGGCATATAATATTTAGGATTCATCAAATTAATCATCATCATTAAATCTTCACTAGAAGCATGATGCGAAGCATATTTACTACTAATATCAATTAAATTAGAACCAACCCTAGCAACTCCATCTAATAATTTAGAAGCACTTTTTTCCATACCAGGAAAAACAGGTGATAAGAATAAAACAGTATCATTTTTATTAAGCTTAGTAAATTTATCATAACCTTTTATAATTCTTAAAAAATTAGAAAAAGGTTTTTCTCTATCATCAGCAATTAAAATAATAACATTATTATCATTTACATGACTAATAGTTTTAATTCTATTAACATCAAATTTCATATAATCAAGTTCAATAGCCTTTAATATAATATCTTGTAACCTCTTACCAATAATAACAACATTACGATCAGTATGCATAATACCATTAAACAATTCTTGAATCTTATAAAATTGATTAGGAAAAACACTAACAAGAATTCTACTGCTCCTATCCAAAACTTCATTCACAATAGGCGCTATACGATTATTAGGCGCTGTAAAACCTTTTCTATCAGCATAAACAGATTCACTCATCAAACATAAAACACCTTGTTTTCCAATATAAGCAAGTTTACCAATATCAGTTTTATAAGGTTCTAACATTGAAGAATCAAACATAAAATTACCAGTATAAACAATCGCACCATCAACAGTATTAATAACATAACCAACACTATCAGGTACAGAATGAGTTAAACTAACAGGAAAAATACTAATTTTACCAAAATTTAATTTAACATGTGGTTTTACCTCAATTAATTTTGAATAAGTAATCCTTGATTCAGCAAGTTCTCTTTTTATAATTTCCATAGTAAACTTAGTAGCATAAACAGGAACATTCTCTAAATCAGGAAGTATATCAGGTAAAGCACCCATCTGTTCATCATGACCATGAGTTATAAAAATTCCCTTAATTTTTTTCTTATTTTGAATTAAATAATCATATTTAGGAATAATATAATCAACACCTAACATACTATCATCAGCATATTTAAGACCAGCATCAAAAACAAATATATTATTATCAATATCAACAACATACATATTTTTACCAATCTCATTTAATCCACCTAGCGCGAATATCTTAATTTTAGCCATCTTTTACCTCCTTTCATATTTTATTAAACATTATAATAATAACACATTTTTTATTA
>CAYLJU010000043.1:1817-3186 GCA_964384115.1 uncultured Muribaculaceae bacterium
GCATTTTTAATCAAATAAGAAAGTAAATATCCAAAAACAGTACTATATGTAT
Source organism: uncultured Muribaculaceae bacterium (assembly GCA_964384115.1). Lineage (GTDB taxonomy): Bacteria > Bacillota_I > Bacilli_A > RF39 > UBA660 > CAG-884. Next base: position 1,870 of record CAYLJU010000043.1, read on the forward strand.
TAATTTTATTATTTTCTCTAGAACTTTTAGCTAGCTTAATTATTTCTTTATCTTCACTATATAAACAATCTAAAAATCTACATTTTTTATTAACTTTATACAATAAAACAAATTTATCAGGATTAAAATCAATATAACCCCTTTGATATAAATAAAATCCTAAATCATCTTTATTATTAAATAAGCCAGTAAAAATATCAGCACTTTGTAAAGTTAACTTCTTCTTATTTTTAGATACAACTACCTTACCTCTTCCATTTTTATCAACAGCAACTAATTCATATCTTCCAACCATTATTTTATTTTACCCTTACTTTCAAAAATACTTTCTTCTATAATACTTTTAACATTAGAATCAAAACGATTCAATATTTGAAATTTTTCTTTTTCATTCAATTTTCGTTCTAACATTCTTTCATATTTGCAGAAAACAGTATTAACATTATCAGTAATATTAATATTAATTTTAGTCCCATCATTACATAATAAAGTTTCCACAATACCTAATTTACCATCATCTTTAATTTTCTTCAAATAATTAAAATATGCATTAGTATAAATTCTTCTTTTCATATTTTCAAATTCTTTTAAAATTGAAACTGAAATTGAACTATCATATACACTACATAATTTTTTATAAACATAATCCGAACTATCAAAATAATCAAAAGTTATTTTTTCCCCATTTTTAGTCATTATTGAAATTGTTTCCATATTATACCCCCAAACAATTTCAAATAATATATCATTTTTATATTATATTGTCAAATTAAAAGACTATTGCTAGTCTTTAATATAATCACATGAAGAACAATGAATTTTTTTATTTTTTTCAAGTAACATACTACCACACTTAGGACATTTATCACCAGTTGGCATATCCCAATAAGCAGTTTTACATTTTGGATAATTCGAACATCCATAAAAAACTTTACCTCTTTTAGACTTCTTTTTAATTATTTTTCCATCGCAATTAGGACATTCACAAAATTCTTCAATATTTTTTTCATCTTGCTTAATATATTTGCACTTAGGATAATTACTACAAGCAACAAAAGTACCATATTTACCTTTTCGATAAACTAAAGGACTATTACATTCTGGACATAATTCTCCAGTTTGTTCTGCTTCTTTTTTAGGCATTTCTTTAAATGCATTTAAAACATAAGGTTCAAAATCATCATAAAAATCTTTAAGTGTTTCTACCCAGTTTCTCTTACCATCAGCAATTTCATCCAAATTAGTTTCCATAGAAGCTGTATATTTTACATTAATTAAATGACTAAAAAATTCTTGTAACTTATCAGTTATTTCAAA
>CAYLJU010000043.1:3286-5724 GCA_964384115.1 uncultured Muribaculaceae bacterium
ACATCTTCATAATCTTTATATACTTTTAAATATCCATCAAAAGTTATAACTTGACCAGTAGCCTTAAAATTATAACCATTATTTGATAAATTAACGCTTGTTTGCATATATTTTGCGTTTTTCATAAGTGAAGCTAAGGCTCTATAATATATCATTTTATAAAGTTTATATTCATCACTTGTTAAATATGGTTTAACATCTTCAGGAGTCCTATTAATACTAGTAGGTCTTATAGCTTCATGAGCATCTTGAACATTTTCTGTTTTTTTACTTACTTTAGCGCTTCCTATATATTCATCACCAAATTTATTTTTGATAAACTGATAAGTATCTTTAATAAAATCATTTGATAATCGAATAGAATCAGTACGCATATAGGTAATTAAACCAACTGTTTCCCCAGGTAATTCAATTCCCTCATATAATTTTTGAGCTATACTCATTGTTTTTTTAGCAGTCATTCCAAGCTTATTAGAAGCATCTTGCTGTAAAGTAGATGTAATAAAAGGTACCTTTGAATTGCGTACTTTTTCTTTTTCATTAACACTTTCAATTTTAAAAGTATTACCCAAAGATTTTAAAATATTATTGGCTTCTTCTTCAGTATTTATTTTTATTTCTTTTTCTAAATAATTGTCTAAATCAGCATCAAAATCAGAAAAAACAGCCTTTATAGTCCAGTACTCTTCTTCTTTAAATTCACCAATTTCTCTTTCTCTATCAACAATTAATTTTAAAGCAACCGATTGAACTCTTCCCGCCGAAGAACCATTTGTTTTAGCTTGCATTAATTTACTTAACCTAAATCCAATTATACGATCAAGTATTCTCCTCGTTTCCTGTGAATTAACCAAATTTATATCAATATCACGAGCATGATCAAATGAATCTAATATAGCATTTTTTGTTATCTCATTAAATACAATACGTTTATAATTTTTATTTTCTAAATCTAAACATTCTTTTAAATGCCAACTTATAGCTTCCCCTTCACGATCAGGGTCGGTTGCAAGATAAACATTATCTACTTTTTTTACTTCATCATTTATTTCTTTAACAATTTTCTTTTTACCACTTATATATGTATAATCAGGCTTAAAATCATTCTCAACATCAACACCAAGACCATATTTACCTTTAGTTGATAAATCCCTAATATGGCCTTTACTAGATACTACATGATAATCTTTCCCCAAATATTTTTCTATTGTCTTAGATTTACTTGGAGATTCAACTATTACTAAATTCTTAGCCATGTTCCACCTCTTTCTTCTAATTTATACACTAAAATATAAAATATGTCAATAAGTTTTTAAACTTCAATTATGTCAAAAGTATATATAGACAATTTAAAAAAAATAATCTATAATTTATATGGTGAATAAAATGAAAATTAGAGAAATAAATAGTAATGAACTAAATAATTATCTAAAAACAATCCCCCACTCTCTATATCAGACAGAAGAATATGCTAAAACAATGGAAAAACAAGGATTTAATATAAAAATATTAGGTTTAGAAGAAAATGGTAATATAATAGGATCAACCATTCTTTTACTAGGAAAAAAAGTTGGATTTAATTATGCCTTTGCACCAAGAGGATTTGTAATAGATTATAATAATAAAGAGCTATTAAAAAGCTTTACAACTGAAATTAAAAATTATTGTAAAAAAAACAATATTGTTGCAATAAAATTAAATCCATTAATTATAAAAGAAATATATGGATTAAAACCACAAAAAAACAACAATTATGATGAAATATTTAAAACACTACATGAATTAGGCTATTCACATTTTGGATATAATGATTTTTTTGAAAGTTTTAAACCAAGATTTGAAGCAAAAATAGAAGTAAAAGATAATATAACAATGTTTAATAATATAAAAAAAGAATACCGAACAAAAATAAGAAGTGCGATCGACAATGGTGTTGAAATTCATAAAGGAACATATGAAGATTTAAAATATCTATACCTTCACACAGAAAAAAAATATCCAAGAGATTTACTATATTTTCAGTACTTATATTATTTCTTTAATCAAAATAAGAAAATTGATTTTTTCTATGCTAGATTAGATTGTCAAAAACTATTAAATAAATATAAAAATCTTTATCTAAAACAAGAAGAAATATGTAATAAAATTGATGAAATAATAAAAAAAGAACAATCAAATAGAATTACTGCTTTAAAAGTAGAAGCAGATAGTTTACTTGGAAAATATCATAATCAATTAAAAAATGCGAATAAAATGATTCAAAATAATCCAAACGGCATTATAATGGCATCTGCACTTTTTATTAAAGAAAGTGATGAAGTTTATATGATAATGGATGGATTTGACAAAAGATACAAAAGTTATAATGCCAAGCACCTATTAATATGGGAAATAATGAACTATTATAAAAACTATAAATATATAAATTTAGGAGGTAT
>CAYLJU010000044.1:0-5266 GCA_964384115.1 uncultured Muribaculaceae bacterium
ATTATTATAACAGGGTTCTCTTTTTTTTGCATCCGAAACCATTTTACACTATTTTGATATTTTTTCTATTGAAATTTTAAAAAAAATATTATAAAATAAATATAGAAAGTAAAGGAATGTTGATAAGATGAAAATAGAAATACATACATGTATTACTAAAAAATGAAAAAAATAATTTTTTTATTGATAAATATGACGGAGCAAGATTCTGTAGGAAAATGATAGATACTGGTACTTTTTGTAGTACTTATAAAAAATTATTACTAGGAGGAATATAATGAATAATAAAAAAAGATTAATGATATCATTAATAACGATAGTAGGTGTATTATGTATATTAGTAGGATCTATTGCTTATTATAGGGTAACTGTAAGTGGTAGTATCAAAGGAACAACTGGTAATGCAGTATTTAATGTAACAGGTTTTACAAATGAAAGTACAAAAGAAATAGTTTTAAAAGAAGGTAAATTAGTACCAGGAGATAAAGGATCTTTTACTTTAAGTTTAGATGCAACTAATTCAAATGTAGATATGTATGTAACATTATCAATAGATAAAGGAACATTACCTACAAATTTAAAGTTTTATACAACTAGTGATCATAAATCAGAATTACATAAGTATTATGAATTTATGAATACTTCTAATCAAAGTAAAGATATAACAATATATTGGTATTGGAATCCTTTTATTAGTGATGAAGAAGATAATAAATTTATAAATAAAACTGATTTAACAGCTACAGTAAGTGTAAATGCAGTTCAGATAAGTGAATATGCTATGATGAAAAGGGGATATAGTCCTAATAGTAGCGCGAATGGGGAACAGAGTTTTGGAATAATACATATAAGCCTTATATAAGGACAATTAAATTTGATAATGATTTAAGTAATTTACCTACTAGTTGTACGGGTGATACTGATTTATGTTGGGATGTATCATATAGTTCTACACAAAGTAAAAAAGTATATGCATATTTAATAGATAGTGGACTTGATTATACAGATAGTAATAGTGTAAGTCATGATTTATATAATTTATACATAGTAAGTGAAGCACCAATATTTGCTCCATCAAGTTGCTATAGTATGTTCTCTGAATTTACTAATTTAATATCGATAGATTTTAATAATAATTTTAATACATCAAAAGCAACAAATATGAGTTATATGTTTGAGCGTTGTTCAAAATTAACAAATTTAGATATAAGTAGTTTTAATACATCAAAAGTAACTGATATGTTGGAAATGTTTTTATTTTGTACATCCTTAACAAGTTTAGATTTAAGTAGTTTTAATACATCAAATGTAATTAATATGAGTTATATGTTTGATGTTTGTCCATCTTTAACAAGTTTAGATATAAGTAGTTTTAATACAACAAATGTAAATAATATGCGAGGTATGTTTTCTGGTTGTTCATCTTTAACAAGTTTAGATATAAGTAGTTTTAATACATCAAATGTAACTAATATGAGTTATATGTTTCATGGTTGTAGATCCTTAACAAGTTTAGATATAAGTAGTTTTAATACATCAAAAGTAACTAATATGCGGTATATTTTTTATCAATGTTCATCCTTAACAAGTTTAGATATAAGTAGTTTTAATACATCAAATGTAACAGATATGAGTTATATGTTTTCTTGGTGTGAATTCTTAACAAGTTTAGATTTAAGTAGTTTTAATACATCAAATGTAACTGATATGGGTAATATGTTTAATTATTGTTCATCCTTAACAAGTTTAGATTTAAGTAGTTTTAATACATCAAATGTAACAAATATAACTCAGATGTTTTCTAGTTGTTCATCCTTAACAACAACAATAAATATAATGAGTACAGGAGTTACTAGTTATAGTTATATGTTTAGTTATGCAGCAACTAGTAGTGGTGCTAAAATAACAGTAAATTATATAGCTGATGCATCTACATTGGTTGATAATATGATTGCAACAAAATCAAGTAATTCTAATGTAGTAAAAGGAGTACAAATATAGATTTTAATCTAGTATAATTTAATACTAGATTTTTAACTTTTATATATATATATATATATTTTATATTGTTAAATAAAATATAATGTGTTACAATCATTTTGGAGGTAAATATGGGTGATTTAATTTTAAAGTGTGATAAATTAAATAAAAGTTTTGGAAATAAAAAAATTCTAAATGATGTTTCTTTTGAATTATATGAAGGTGATATTTTAGGATTTATTGGTCCAAATGGAGCAGGTAAAACTACTACTATAAAAATGATTTTAGGACTTCAAAGTATTGATAGTGGTAGTGTATTAATAAATGGTTATGATATAAAAAAAGATTTTGAAAAAGCTATTGAATCAGTTGGAACAATTGTTGAAAATCCTGATTTATATATGTATTTGACTGGTTATGAAAATCTTAAATTAGTCGCTAATATGTATAAAAATATTGATAAAAATAGAATTGATGAAGTTGTTAAAATTGTAAAATTAGAACAAAGAATAAATGATAAAGTTTCTAAATATTCTTTAGGTATGAGACAAAGACTTGGTATTGCTCAAGCAATACTTCATAAACCCAATTTATTAATTCTTGATGAACCAACTAATGGACTTGATCCAGAAGGAATAAAAGAACTTCGAGAAATTATTAAAAATCTTGCTTTGAAAGAAAATGTTGGAGTATTAATTTCTAGTCATAATTTATCAGAACTTGAAAGTTTCTGTAATAAAGTTGTAATGATTAAAAATGGTAAAATAATTGATAAAAATAATTTATCTGATGTTAAAAAAGTAGAGCATTCTTATATTATTGAAGTAGATAATATAAATAATATTAAAGATATAATTGGTTTAGAAATATATAGTATTAATTCAAATACATTTAAAATTAATATAGATAAAGAAAATATACCTTTAATCATAAAAAAATTGGTTGATAATGATATTAGTATTTATATGGTAAAAGAGGAAACTATTAGTTTAGAAGATGCTTTCCTTAAAAAAACTGGAGGTAATATAATTGATTAATTTAATTAAAAATGAGTTATTTAAAATATTTAAGAAAAAGAGTATTTTTGTATTATTTATATTTCTTATTTTATTTTCTATTTTTATAAATTTAGTTAATAAGAAATTATATAATGTTAATTATAATGATGATTATATTAATTATTTAAAAGATGAAATTAAGAATTTAGATTTTAATAATATAGATGAAATTGATTTGTATATAGATTATAAAAATCAAATTGATGAATATGAACTTCTTAGTAAGTATGATTATAATTCTTGGCAATATAGTGTAATTCGTAATAAAGCATATGATTATATTTATGCTATTAATAACTGTATTTATAAAGAAAAAGATGATAATAAATTAAAAGAATTAATTTCTGATTATGATAGTTTTAAAGAAAAATTAAATGGCGATTGGAAAGTATTTGCTCTTTCCGATTTAGATAATTTAAAGAATATATATACAGATGATGACATCTACTCAATTGCGCATATGGAAGCTTTGGAAATGAGATTAAAATATGATATACCATATGGAAATAATAACTTAAATATGGCTTTGGATGATTATGTTTCTAGTCGTGAAAATTTAAATAGTTTTAAAGAAACAAATAAGTATAGTGATAAAATTAATCTTATGGAAATTAAAAAAAATTTTGAGGTAAGTAAATATATAATAGAAAATAAAATTGAACTTCCTTCAGATAATAGTTCAAGAGGAATGATTATTGATGTTTTTTCAAATTATGGAATATTTATTATAGTTGGTATTACTTTAATTGCTAGTTTTATTGTTAGCGATGAATTTAATAAAGGTACTATTAAATTATTACTTGTTAGACCTTATAGTAGAAATAAGATATTATGTTCTAAATTTATATCAGTTATTATAAGTATGTTAGTTATAATTATATCTGTATATTTGGTTCAATTTATTGTAGGTGGATTATTCTATGGATTTAGTTCATTATCTACTGGTGTTATTGTATATAATTATAGTTTAAATACTGTTAGAACTGTAAGTATATTTACATCTATTATTACTGATATATTATGTAGACTTCCTATTTATATTTTGCTTTTAACTTTAACATTTGGTATTAGTACAATTATTAATAATTCAGGAGTTTCAATGGCTATTTCTTTAGTTTTTTATATTGCCTCTGAAATAATTAACTCTATAGTATATTATTATAATATTAAATGGCTTAAATATTTTGTAACAGTTAATTGGGATTTTTCACAATATTTGTATGGTAAACTACCACAAATAGAGGGTATGAATATTATGTTTTCTATAGGTATTTGTTTATTATATTTTATAATTATGATTGTTCCAACGTTTATAATATTTAATAAAAAAAATATTAAAAATATATAGGTGATATAATGGAAAAGTATAAAGAAATAGAAAGAACAATTATAAAAAAATATAGAAAAGAAATATGGAGTAAGTTTGTTAAGGCTGTTAAGGAATATGAACTAATTAATGAAAATGATAGAGTAATGGTTTGTATTAGTGGGGGAAAAGATTCATTTTTACTTGCTAAATGTATTGAAGAATTATCTAAACATAGTGATAAACCATTTACTGCTTGTTATGTGGTTATGAATCCTGGATATAGTCCTGAAAATTTAAAAAAAATTATTGATAACGCTAATAGATTAAATATAAATATAGAAATATTTGAAAGTAATATTTTTGAGGTTGCTAATAAGGAAGCACCTTCAAATCCTTGTTATTTATGTGCTAGAATGAGGAGAGGATTTTTATATAGTAAAGCTAAAGAACTTGGTTGTAATAAGATTGCTTTAGGTCATCATTTTAATGATGTTATTGAAACAACACTTTTATCAATGTTTTATGGTTCTGAGATAAAGACGATGCTTCCTAAATTGCATAGTGAAAATTTTGAAGGATTAGAACTTATTAGACCTTTATATTTAGTTAGAGAAAAAGATATTATTAGTTGGTGTAAGTGTAATGGTTTAAGTTTTTTGAATTGTGCTTGTAAGTTTACGGAAAAGATGATGGATGAAAATATTAGTAAAAGGAAAGAAATTAAGGAATTAATTAGAGAAATGGAAAAGATAAATCCAAATATTGAACATAATATATTTAAGAGTTTGGATAATGTAAATTTAAATTGTGTATTATCTTATATTAAAAATGGTGAAAAGCATAGTTTTTTAGATGATTATGAAAAAAAATTTAAATGAAAAGTTAAATACACCAGTAAAAATAGTAATGGTCAAATTAG
>CAYLJU010000045.1:0-4980 GCA_964384115.1 uncultured Muribaculaceae bacterium
TAAAAGATGGATTTGTAGATTATATATTAAAAAATAATTTAAAAGAAGAAGTAAATAAAATCATAAGAAAAATGCTTTAAAATAAGCATTTTTTTCTTGCTTTCTATAATTAATAATGTATAATAACTAAAGGTGAGAAAAAATATGAATAACAAAAAATTAAGTTATATGCTAAAAAATGATCCTGAAGAAACACTATCCTTAAAAGGCTTTAAAATAAGAAATTATATAAGACCAACAATACATAAAATATTAAAATTAAGTAATAAACTAAATTTAATAGTAGATAAAAAAGAATTTACAGGAAGTGAAAGAAAAGTAATATATGTTGGCTCACATGGATTTAAAGATGATGTATTAAACACAGTTTTAACAATAAAAGATGACATATATATAGTATTTGGTAATATTGATCTATTCTTTAATACATTAGATGGACTTTTCCTATGGCTTTACGGAGTACAATTAGTTGATAGATATAACAAAGAATCAAGAAATGCTATGAAAAATAAAATGGATAGAGTATTACAATTAGGAAATAATCTACTAATATTTTCAGAAGCAACATGGAATTTATCACCAAATAAATTAATGGAAAAATTGCACTGGGGTCTATATGACGTAGCCCTAAAAAACAATGCCTTAATAGTACCAGTTGTTACCCATAAAGTAGGAAATAAATGCTATGCCCAAATGCTAAAAGAAATAGAAATAACAAAAATAACAAATGAAGATAAAGAAAACATTTATCAAATGATGTTAAAATATATAAGAAAGGCAATAGAAATATGTAGTAATAAAAATATAAAAAAATATATCGATTACTTATATAAAATAATTATAAATAATAAATTAGATATCGATAAAATCGAAAAAGAAGCAATTGAAATTGAAAAAATTTTAAAACAAAATAAATACTCAACTGAAGATGAAATCGAAAAAAATAAAATAGACATCATAAAACTATTAATTTCACGTATAGCAACTTCTAAAAAAGAATATAAAGTAATTTGTATTAGAGATATAATGGCAACATCTAAATATGAATTAATTGAAAAATATCCAGACTATTCGTATATGAAAAACGGAAAAGATAAATATGAAGCATGGAATGATTATATAAAAGAAACTATTAAAGCAACACCATATTTTTACCCTGAACCAGAAAAAACAACATTATTTAAAGATAAATTAATATCAGAACCAGAAGAAGTATTTACATTGAAAAACATAAGAGTTTGCAATTAATAAAATAAATAGTATAATGAAAAAAGGAGGAATACTATGGAAAAAATACCAACACATAAATTAGTAAGAGAATTGCCAAATTGGGCAAAAGTAGTCAAAATACAAAATGATATTCCAATATACAACATGAATATATTTGATAATATAATGTCTTGGAATCAGCATAACTTAGAAATACCAGCATTAGATTATTATGGCAATACAATAACATTTAAAGAACTACCAGAAAATGTAAGAATATATGTAAATGGATTAAAAAGTTTAGGTATAGATGAAAATGAAGTAACAACACTATGCTTACCTGTTAGCATAGAAAATATTTTATCATTATTCGCGCTAAATAATATAGGAAGCATTATTAACAGCCCAAATTTTCTTTTCTTAAGAAATAATTTTGAAAAATATACTAAAGAAAAAGGCTCCAAGACATTAATAATATTAGATGCTTACCTACCATTCGTAATTGATAAATTACAATCTAGTAACATAAAAAATGTCATAATAACAAACTTAAAAGACTACTTACCACAAGAAAGTAAACACATATTTGATGATTTAAGTAAACTACCAAAAAAATTACAAGAAATATTTTGTGATAAAAGAAAACAAAAAGAATGCTTAGAAAAAATGTGTAAATTACATAATATTAATTTTATAAAAATGGAAGAAATAATAAATGTAGGAAAAAAAGATAAAAATATATTAATATCAAAACCAGTAGACATAGAAAGAGATGTAAGCTATTCATACACAAGTGGAACAACAGGAGAACCTAAATGTATAGTATATAAAGAAGCATCAGCAAATGCTTTAATTGAACTTCATAAAGGAGTAAATACAAAAGACTATGTTGGAGAAAGAGTATTTGCAGTTATACCATTAACTCATGCAACTGGAGAAAGATTTTGTGGATACCTTCAATTAGCACGTGGAAAAACTTTAGTACCACAACCAATATATAACAAAGACACTTTTGGAATAGATTTAAAAAATTCGAAATGCAATTGGATAACAGCAGCACCAAGTTTTTACTTAGCAGGAGTAGCGCAAGGATTGATAGGAAAAAATGCTTTTGAAAATATTACAAGACCAAGTTCAGGAGGAGAACCAGTAACAAAAAGTAATGTTAAACTAATTGATGAATGGTTAAAAATGAACGGATGCGAAGTTAGATTTTCTATAGGCGGTGGTGCAGCAGAAGATGGTTCAAGCACAATTTGTAGTTATTTTATGGACGAAAAAACTAAAACCAATGAAACAGGTCATCCAGTCGAACCAGGAATAAGAGCTAAAATAGTGGATGAAAATGGTAATTTAGTACCAAAAGGAACAAGAGGATATTTACATGTATCTTCCCCAGCAGCAGCTGATAGATATTTAGACAATATAGAAGCAACAAATAAAAGATGGTATTATGATCAAAAAGGAATAAGATGGGGAGTAACGGGTGATATAGCAGTTCAAAATGAAGATAATTCATATAACATACTAGGACGAGCATCAGATTCAGCATATGATAAAAATGGAAATAAAATATATCTATTTGATATTGAATATTCCCTTGAATCAACAGATCCTATAATAGAATGGGAAATAACAGCCCATAAAACTAATAAAGGATATAGTATAGTAGGTCAAGTAGTTTTAAAGCCAGAAATGATAGGAAATGAAGCCGAAATAATTGAACAAATAACCAAAAAGTATCATTTGGATGCATTAAAAATATATGATAAATTTGAATCAAGTGAAGTAACGGGTAAAAGAGATTTTGAAAAACTAAAAAAAGACATATATGATTACTATGCACCATATGATGAAGAAAATTTATTAAAAATAACATATCCAATAAATGAAGAACCAATAATAGAAATAGTTCCAAAATATATTGTTAACAAAAATGTTAATAAAATGTTAAAAAAGATGAAATAAATGCGAATTTCATCTTTTTAACATGCAATTATAATTGTAAAAACAATATAATTTTGTTAATATTATAATAGGTGACAAAAATGCAATTAAATTTAGGAATATGCATCGCTTTTATATTCATGATAGTAACAATAGCATTTTCTTTTTTCATTAAGAAAAAAGAAAAAAAAGAAGAAAATAAAATATTTGGCAAAATGATAATAATAACAATACTAGGTCTAATAATTGAAACAATTATCTACTACAATATAGTCTATAAAGGAATTTTAGATATCAAAATATATAATATACTAATAAAAATATTATACACATATTATTGTTTGTGGATGTACCATTTTGTACTTTATAATTTTGTCATATTCAAAAAGAATTCTAAAATAAAAAAAATAATAATAAGCATATCATATTTAATATTTATAATAATTTCAATTATATTACCAATTGAAATCGAATTAAATAATTTATACATATATCCTAAAGGAATAGGAACAACTGCTCAATATATTATATTTGCATCAGGAATGTTGTTCATAATAATAACAAGTTTTACAAATATAAAAACATACAAAAGTAAACAAGTAATACCATTAGTAGCATGCTTTATACTAGGAATATTTTCAACAATAATTCAATATTATCATCATGAATACTTATTTATAGTTCCATCTCATGCATTAGCATTAGTATTAATGTATTTTACAATTGAAAATCCTGATTTAAAAACAATAGAGGAATTAAAGAAAAATAGGAGTTTAACAAGTAAAAGTTATATTGAAAAATCTAATTTTCTATTTAGGATGAGTGCTGAAGTGAGAAAACCAATTGATAATATAGGAAAGTTAAATAATTATAATTTAGAGTCTGATGATATAAAAGAAATAAAAGAAAATTCTAATTTAATAGATTTAAATGTAAGAGATGCTTCATTTACATTAAATAATATTTTAGATGTAACAAGTTTAGATAGTAAAAAAATAAATATTGTTAAAAATGAAAAATATAGTATTGTTAAATTATTAAATGAAATAAAATTAAGAGAATCAAAAAAATAAATAATAATATAAGATTTGAATTTAATATAAGTGAAAATCTGCCAGAATATTTATATGGAGATTCAGTCAGATTAAAACAAGTGTTAACAACAATTATAGATAAATCAATAAATGATACAAAAGAAGGATTTATAGAAATAAATGTAAATTCAATCAATAAATATGATGTATGTAGATTAATAATAACAATTGAAAATAGTAGTGAACCTTTATCATTGGATGAAATAAATAATATATTAAGTATGGATAATGAGATTGATGAAGAAGACATTAATGAAATAAAAATTGATTTGAAATTAGTAAATAAAATAATAAATATGATGAATGGAACATTAATGATAAAATCAGATAATGGAAATGAATTTACTATCGTTATTGATTCTATAATCGGGGATGCTAAAAAAGAAGAAATAATAAATGAAACCGATATATTATTAGTATCAAATAATGAAGAATTATTAAAAAAATTAGAAAACTTATTTAATCAATATACAATAAATACAGTATTAAATGGTATGGATATGGTAGATTTAATAAGGAGTGGAGAAAGTTATAATTTAATAATAATAGATGATGAAATGAAACCAATAAGTGGTTTAGAATCATTAAAAAAATTAAAGGAACTTGATATAAATATACCATGTATTGTTATGTTGGATGAAGGAAAAGAAAAAATAAAAAATCATTATATAAAAGATGGATTTGTAGATTATATATTAAAAAATAATTTAAAAGAAGAAGTAAATAAAAT
>CAYLJU010000046.1:0-4559 GCA_964384115.1 uncultured Muribaculaceae bacterium
ATACATACATACATACATACATACATACATACATACATGTATTACTAAAAAATAAAAAAAATAATTTTTTTGTTGATAATTATGATGGAGCAAGATCCTATAAGAGAATAATAGATACTGGTCCTTTTTGTAGTACTTATAAAAAATATTATGAGGAGGATTGTTATGAATAAAAAGAGTTTAATGATATCAGTTATAACTATAGTAGGAGTATTATGTATATTAGTAGGATCTATTGCTTATTATAGGATAACTGTAAGTGGTAATATAAAAGGATCTACTGGTAATGCCGTATTTAATGTAACTGGATTTACAAATGAAAGTACAAAAGAAATAGTTTTAAAAGAAGGTAAATTAATACCAGGAGATAAAGGAGAATTTACACTTCATTTAGATGCAACTAATTCAAGTGTTGATATGTATGTAACATTATCAATAGATAGAAGTAATTTACCAACAAATTTAAAATTCTATACAACAAGTGATAGAAAATCAGAACTACATAAATATTATGAATTTATGGATACATCTAATCAAAGTAAAGATTTAACAATATATTGGTATTGGAATCCATATATAGATGATGAAGAAGATAGTAGTTTTATAAATAATACTGATGTAACAGCTACTATAAAATTAGATGCAGTTCAGATAAGTGAATATGCGATGATGAAAAATGGATCAAATGCTACTTATGATAGTTACTATGATAATTTTGTTAGTAATGGAACAGAGTTTTGGAATGAAACATATAGAAATTATATAAGAACAATTAGTTTTATAAATGATTTAAGTAATTTACCAGAGGTATGTGATGAAGCAAATCTATGTTGGGATATTTCATATGAAGACACTCAAAATAAAAAAGTATATGCATATTTAATAGATAGTGGACTTGATTATACTGATAGTGATAGTGTAGTACATGATTTATATAATTTATATATAGCAAGTGAGGCACCAATATTCGCGCCAACTGATTGTTCACTTATATTTGCTAAATTTGAAAAACTTGAAAGTATAAATTTCAATAATGATTTTAATACATCGAACGTAACCGATATGTATAGCATGTTTTTATATTGTAGAAAATTAACAGATTTAGATTTAAGCAGTTTCAATACCTCAAATGTAACAGATATGAGTAATATGTTTTTTAGATGCACATCTTTAACAAGATTAGATTTAAGCAGTTTTAATACTTCAAATGTAACTGATATGAATAGTATGTTTGCTAATTGTTCAGCTTTCATGAAATTAGATTTAAGCAGTTTTAATACATCTAACGTAACTAATATGAAACTAATGTTTACTGGCCTTCGTCTAACAAGTTTAGATTTGAGTAGTTTTAATACGTCAAATGTAACCGATATGAGTAATATGTTTCAGTTTTGTAGTAGATTAACAAGTTTAGATTTAAGTGGGTTTAATACCTCAAAAGTAATAAATATGTTGTCTATGTTTAACTATTGTATTTCCTTAGTTAGTCTAGACATAAGTAGTTTTAATACATCAAGTGTGACTAATATGACAGGTATATTTTATGATTGCTCATCCTTAACAAGTTTAGATTTAAGTAATTTTAACACATCAAATGTAACTAATATGTATGGTATGTTTTATGGTTGTTCAAAATTAACGACAACAATAAATATTATGGGTACGGGAGTTACCAGTTATACTAATATGTTTAGTAACGCTGCAACTGCAGAAGGTGTTCAAATAATAGTAAATTATATAGCTGATGCAAGCACATTAGTAGATAATATGATTGCAACAAAATCAGAAACATCTAATGTTGTAAAAGGAAACCAAATATAAAAGGTTTAAGGAAATTTCTTAAATCTTTTTAATATCTTTATTAATATTATCAATATGATACAATGCTATTTCATCATCTGAAACCATTTTAAAATACTATCTATACCAGATATTTGACATAAAGTTTAAAAAAATATATAATAAGCATGTTTTAGGAGGAAATATGAATCAAGCAAAAAATTCAAACCCAAATATTGAATTACCAAATGACACAACATATAATTTTCTATATGAACGAAATAAAAATTATATGCAAAATACTGCTATGATGTTTGAAAATCAAAAAATAACATATGAAGAACTACATACTATAATTGATGACTACGCAAGAGCATTATATAAAAGAGGTGTCCGTGAAAATGATATAATTGCAACAGCAACACTAAACACACCAGAAGCAATATATTTATCATATGCCCTAAATAAATTAGGTGCTATTAACTGTCCAATCAATCCCCTTTCTAAAGAATACATGATGATTCAAGACTTAGAAATGGTAAAACCAAAAATGTTTATAGGAATTAATGATGCCTATGGAAAACTAAAAAAGAAAAAAGCATTAGATAATATTGATGTTATAACATTTCCATTAACAATGTCTATACCAGACAAAAAACTAAAAGTTTTATATAACATAAAATCATTTATAGATGGAAACAATGTATTTAAATTAGATAAAAAATTAAAACACGTATTAAAAGATGGAAAAGATTTTCATGAAGCAGTATACCCAAAATATAAAAAAGGAAGCATAAGCGACATAATGTTTACAGGTGGAAGTAGTGGAATCCATAAAGGAGTCGCACTCGATGGGAACGGAATTAATACAGTAGTTAGATCACTAGATTTTGTAACCGACTTAAAACCAGGTGACATATTTATGGGAAATCTACCACAATTCATCGCATTCGGAAAACTATCACTTCATTATGCACTATGTAAAAATACAACCGTAGGTTTAACCATGAAAGGATTACCAGAATTCTTCAAAGATGAACTATATCGCATTAAACCAACAGGTGTATTTGCCGGACCAATCCAATGGGAATACTTAATAAACGGAATATTTAAAGAAATAGATCCTAGTTTTAATAAAGTAGATTTTACATTAGAACAAAATAATGATTACATAGAATATCTAAAAAAATTAAAATCAATCTTACAAAAAGCAGACAAAAATAAATTATCATTAGAATGGTTAAAAATGGCCGTATCAGGTGGTGAACAATTAAAACTATTCACAGAACTTGTATGTAACATGATATTAGAAGAATTTGGTGCACCTGATAATTTGTGGAATGGATTAGGAATGACTGAAATGTGGGCACCAGTTGCCGTAAAAATGGGCAAAAAAAGTTCTGATCACGTAGTAGGAAAAATGATACCATTTAATAGTCAAATAATAATTGATCCAAACACTCATGAAGAATTAGAACAAGGAAAAGCTGGATTACTATGCGTAAACGGACCAGGAATGATGTTAGGATATTACAAAAATGAAGAAGAAAATAAAAAAGCATTCATAGAAAAAAATGGTCAAAAATGGCTAGTAACAGGTGACATTGTAAGAGTAAATGAAAAAGGTGAACTAGAATATATTGACAGATTAAAAAGATGTTTTGTCTGTGGAATAGAAAATGTTTATCCACAACAAATAGAAAATAAACTAAGTGAAATACCAGAAATATTAGAATCAATAGTAACAAAAGTAGAAGATAATGACATGCAATATGTACCAAAATATCATATTGTACTAAGAGATAAGAATTGTGATACAAATATGCTAATGAAAAAAATTAATAAATTAATAGAATCAACTTTAGGTGAAAGTAATGTAGCTAGATATTATGAATTTTACAATGAACCACTTCCAAGAACAGCAAGCGGAAAACTAGATCCAAAACCATTACAAGAAAAAGACACAAAAATTAAAAAATTAACAAGATAGTCCAATTATAATGGATTATTTTTAATATTTATGCTAAAATTAACATGAAAGTAAAGGGTGAAAATGTGGGAATATATTTTTCAATATCTAGTATAGTATTTTTGATTATATTTATAACTATATTCTTTTCTAAAAAAAATACCAAAAACATCGAAACAAAAATATATGGTAGTTTGCTAATAATAACATTTATAGGAACAATAATAGATATAATTGGATATATATTATATAAACAAAAAATAGACATTAATACACTACTATATAAATCAGTAGCAAAATCAATGCTAGTATACTTCATAAGTTGGGCAACATTATTTTTTAAATATACTTATTCAATATCAAACAAAAAATTATTAAAAATAAATAATATTGCACTTATAATATCATACATAATTATATTAATTATTGTATTAATTTTACCAATAAAATTTAATACAAGAGGAGATGTAATATATCCTTATGGAATCAGTGTAAATTTCACATATATAATAATAACAATACTATTATTATTATCGCTTTTACTAGCATTCCAAAATATAGGAAGTAAAAACATAAAAAAATATACACCAATATTTTTAATAACAATTATGGTAATAATATCAATGGTAATTCAAAATATATTACCAGACTTATTTCTAATAAATTTTTCCCTTACAACAGTAATAGTAGTAATGTATTTTACAATTGAAAATCCTGATTTAAAAACAATAGAAGAATTAAAGAAAAATAGAAGTCTAACAAGTAAAAGTTATATTGAAAAATCTAACTTTCTATTTAGAATGAG
The DNA here is from genome assembly GCA_964384115.1 of uncultured Muribaculaceae bacterium. Taxonomy (GTDB): domain Bacteria; phylum Bacillota_I; class Bacilli_A; order RF39; family UBA660; genus CAG-884. The sequence goes on from CAYLJU010000046.1 coordinate 4,554, forward strand.
TGCTGA
>CAYLJU010000047.1:0-3995 GCA_964384115.1 uncultured Muribaculaceae bacterium
TACAAAATAACTGAACACCACTTACAAAGAATATAATACAAGCTAAACTAGGCCATCCATTAACAGGATCTCCAAAACATAAAGTCTTAACAATAATAACAATAATCATTATAAATGAAACAAAACAAAAAAGTAAACCAATAACAGCAGCAATAGTAAGTGGAGTAGTAGTAAATGCTACAATGCCCTCTATTGCATACTTAAACAATTTCCAAAATGACCACTTAGTTTCCCCAGCAACTCTCTCAATATTTTCATATTCAAGCCATTTAGTATCATAACCAACAAAACTAAATAAGCCCTTAGAATATCTATTATATTCCTTAAGTTCAAGAATCGAATTAACCATCTGTCTAGTCATTAGCCTAAAATCCCTTGCTCCATCAACCATTTCTACTTTAGACATTTTATTGATAATTTTATAAAAACATCTAGCAAAAAAACTTCTAATAGGTGGTTCACCTTTTCTAGTAACCCTTCTAGTACCAACACAATCATAATTTTCTTCCTCAATTAATCTAACCATTTCAGGAAGAAGACTAGGTGGATCCTGTAAATCAGCATCCATAATTGTAATATAATCACCACTAGATAATTCAAGACCAGCAAGCATAGCAGCCTCTTTACCAAAATTTCTCGAAAAATGAATATATTTAACTCTCTTATCATTTTTACTTAAATCTTTAACAATATCAATAGTTTTATCCCTTGAACCATCGTTAACAAAAATAAATTCAAAATCATTCCTCATCGATTTACTAACCTTGCTAATTTCTTCATAAAAGAAAGGAATAGCTTCTTCTTCATTATAACAAGGCACAACAATACTTATTTTTTTCATATTATCCTCCACGACAATTATAGCAAAAAAAAAAAGATAAAACAATTGCTTTACACATCTTTACTCTTTATCATATTTTGTTTTCTGAATAGTACCCTTTTTATGATTTATAGGAGCATATATAGAATATAATTTTAAAGGTTTATTACCTACATTAGTAACATTATGCCAAGTCCCGTGAGGAATAATGATACCATAATCATCATACGCAAACTCCTTATAATTAAAATTATTCTTATCCTTTCCCATTTCAACTAAAGCCTTACCAGATTCTAGTCGAATAAACTGATCAACATCATGAATCTCTAAACCAATACTATCATTGACAGGAATACTCATAAGCGTAAGCTGCATATGTTCACCAGTCCATAAAGCAACCCTAAAATTATTATTCTTAAGAGTAACATCCTCTATATTAAAAACAAACGGATTAGAGCCATAATCTTTCAAATCTAAATTTTTATAATTATAAAATCTATCTAAATTCATAAACACCTTCCTTAAATAGTATATGAAACAATAATAACAAAGTAATCTAATATGTAAAAATAAATATAAATTAAGTATAGTTAATAAACCAATAATATGGTATAATTTTATATGAAAAGAGGTAAATATGAAAAAAGGCTTTACAGTAATAGAATTACTAGCAACAATAATAATATTAGGAATAATTGGCACCATAGGAGTAGTAGTATTTGATAATGTTATTCATAATATGCGTATAAAAGCATTTGAAACTCAAAAAGAAAGCATTATTTTAAGTGCTCAAAAATGGATAAGTGATAAAAGAGGAACTGAAAATTACCCAAATACATTTCCATATCAATTAACACTTGAAGAACTATTAAAAGAAGAATACATTGAAAAAAATATATGCAATCAAGAAGAAAGACTAACAATCGATTATAAAAACTCATACATTGAAATAAAAGAAAACAATAAAACATATGAATATAATTTAGTCATAAATAACACAGGAGTTGAATGTAAATGATATATACATCAATTGAAAATGAACATATCAAAGAAATAAAAAAATTAAACCAAAAAAAATATCGTGATTTAAACAATAAATTTATTATTGAAGGAGAACACATCGTAAATGAAGCCATAAAAGCTAATATTGTCGAAGAAATATTATTATTAGAAGGAAATAAAATAGACTATAAAGGAAAAGTAAACTTTGTTACCATAAAAGTATTAAAATATATAACCGAATTAGATAACCCATCCAAAGTAATAGCCGTGTGCAAAAAAACAAATAATGTAATTAAAGGTAATCATTTACTAGCATTAGACAATATTCAAGATCCAGGAAATCTCGGAACAATAATCAGAAGTGCCGTTGCATTTAACATAGACACAATTATATTAAGCCAAAATACAGTAGACTTATACAACTCAAAAGTATTAAGATCAACCCAAGGAATGATCTTTAATATAAACATTGTAGTATCTGATTTAGAAAAAGAAATCAAAGAATTAAAAAATAAAAATTATAAAATATTAACAACTAAAGTAGATGGCGGAAAATTAATCAAAAACATTGAAAAAAAAGAAAAGTTTGTTATAATAATTGGTAACGAAGGAAACGGTGTATCAGAACAATTACAAAAATTAAGCGATGAATATATTTACATCAAAATGAATGAAAAATGTGAAAGCTTAAATGCAGCAGTTGCAACAAGCATAATTTTATATGAATTAAGTAGGTGATATTATGAAGTATATATATGTAGGAAAAATAGTAAATACTCACGGAATAAAAGGCGAGTTAAGAATATTGTCAGAAGCAAAATATAAAAATGAAATATTTAAAATAAATAATTACCTATATATAGACGATAAAGAATATCAAATAAAAACGTATCGCCAACATAAAAATTATGATATGGTAACATTAAATGACCTAGACAATATAAACAAAGTATTATACTTAAAAGGCAAAAAAGTATACACATTAAGAACATATATAAAAGAAATATTACCAGAAGACTTAATAGGATATGAAATAATAAATGAAGGGACAAAAGAAGGAAAAGTAATAAATACAACCAAAAATAAAGTCCAAGACATACTAGTAACAGACACCAAAAAAAAAGTTATATTTATAAAAGAAACAATAAAAAATATTGACAATGAAAAAAAAGAAATAACAGTAGGAGGTATATTTGATGAAAATTGATATATTAAGTATATTTCCCGGCATGTTTGATGGGTTTTTAAACGAATCAATAATCAAAAGAGCCCGTGAAAAAGGTATTGTAGAAATAAACATTCACGATTTTAGAACTTTTTCAAAAGATCCCCATAAAAAAGTAGATGACTACCAGTTTGGCGGTGGAGCAGGTATGATTTTAATGCCACAACCTATATATGATTGCGTTGAGTCAATAAAAACAGAAGATTCATATATAATACTAATGACACCACAAGGAGTAAAATACAATCAAGAAAAAGCATATGAATTAAAAAAACATAAACACATCATTATTATCTGTGGCCACTATGAAGGATTTGATGAAAGAATAAGAGCATTAGCTGATCTAGAAATAAGTATTGGCGATTACATATTAACAGGTGGAGAACTTGCAAGTATGGTTGTTACCGATAGCGTAGTAAGATTACTTGATGGCGTAATTAAGGAAGAATCAGCAGAAACAGAATCATTTAATAATGGTTTGTTAGATTATCCAGTATATACCAAACCAACCAATTTTCGTGGAATGAAAGTACCAGAAGTATTATTATCAGGACATCACGAAAATATTAATAAATGGCGTCTTTCTGAAAGCATTAAAAGAACAAAAGAAAGAAGACCAGACATATTAGAGGAGAAAGAAAATGGAAAAGATTAAATACTTACTTATTAAAGATAAAAAGGAAGAAAACATAGAAACTGATTTAAAAAAAATACCAGGATTTGTCTTTAATCCTCAAAATAATATAAAATATGACGGTATATTAATTGATGAAGTAAAATTAACAAAACCAGAGTTAATTGAAAAAATATTAAAGAAAAAAATCAAAAGAAAATTATCATTATATACACAATTAATCATTGAATTAATAGAATCAAGTGAAGAAGATGATGGAACAATTGATATCGTTTTAAATGATTTAGAAAGATATAAAAGAGTAATAAATAACA
>CAYLJU010000048.1:0-3800 GCA_964384115.1 uncultured Muribaculaceae bacterium
AATTAGAACAAAAATATCAAACAAAATTTTTAATATCTGATTTTAAAAAAAATGAAGGATACAAAAGATCTATAGTATTATCCAAAGAATATAATTTATATAGACAAAACTATTGTGGATGTAAATATTCAAAAAAGGAGGATTAAATGGAAATTTTAAAAACAATAATATATGGTATTTTAGAAGGAATAACAGAATGGCTTCCAATAAGTTCAACAGGCCATCTAATCTTATTAAAAGAAATAATACCATTAAATATATCACCAGAATTTTGGAGCCTTTTTGAAGTAGTTATACAATTAGGCGCAATTATGGCAGTAATATTAATATATTTTAATAAATTGTGGCCATTTTCAATAAAAGAAAAGAAAGTTAAAAAAGATACATTTAATATGTGGTTCAAAGTAATCGTATCATGCTTACCAGCTGCAATAATTGGAATATTATTTGATGAAATATTTGAAAAATATTTTTACAATAAAATAAGCATATCAATAGCTTTAATAGTAATAGGAATAATATTTATACTAATTGAAAAATGTTATAAAAAAGAATTTAAAATAAATTCTATAAAAGAAATAACATATCTATCCGCTTTTATAATAGGATGTGCTCAAGTAATAGCAGCTATATTCCCCGGAACATCTAGATCAGGAATAACAATTATATGTGCATTATTACTAGGAATATCTAGAAGTACAGCAACAGAATTCACATTTTTCATGTCAATACCAGTAATGTTAGGAGCAAGTTTACTAAAACTTTTCAAATTTGGTTTAACATTCACATCAAACGAAATAATAATATTGATAATAGGATCTATAGTATCATTTATAACATCAATATTAGCAATAAAATTCTTAATTAATTATATCAAAAAACATGATTTTACAGTCTTTGGTATATATAGAATAATATTAGGTATCATAATTTTATTAAGCCTATTATGAAACAATTTAATATGATAGATGAAACCTTCACATGTGAAATATGTCATAAAGAAGTTCCTAAATTAAATTACACAGCACGTGATCATTGTCCATACTGTCTATCATCAAAACATTTAGACAACAATCCAGGAGACAGAACATCAACATGTAAAGGAATATTAAAACCAATTGATATTGAAAAAAGTAAAAAAGATACCTATAAAATAATATATAAATGTGAGAAATGTGGCACAATTAAAAAAAATAAAGTAGCATGTGATGATAATTTTGAAGAAATATTAAAAATAATGCAAAACAAGGAGTAATTATGGTATATGTAATATATGGTACCCAAGAATATTTAATTGAACAAAAAATTAAAGAACTAACAAATGGAAATATAATAAACTATGACTTGGAATTTGATTCATTAAAAGATATACTATTTGATGCATCAATGATATCATTATTAGATGAAAAAAAATATATTGTTGTAAACAACCCCTATTTTTTAACCCTAGCAAAAGAAGGAGAACCAACAATAGACACAACAATATTAGAAGAATACTTAAACAATATAAATCCAAGTACAATACTAATATTTAAATATTATAAAGAAAAAATAATGGAAACAAAAAAAATAACAAAATTACTAAAAAATAAAGGTATTTTTTTTGAATTTAACAAAGCAAATAATCTATTAATTGCTAAAGAAGCATTAAAAGATTATAAAATTAAAAATGAAGATTTAAATATTTTATTAGATAGAGTAGGGGATAATACATCAATATTAATCAATGAAATTGAAAAACTAAAATTATATAAATATGAAACAAAAGAAATAACAAAAGAAGATGTTTTAGAAACAAATAAATACGAAGAAGTAGATTTTTTTAAATTTATAGATCATATAATAAATAAAGAAAAATCATTAGCATTAAACGAATATTTTAATTTATTGAATCAAAAAGAAGAACCAATAAAAATATTAATTGTAATAGCATCTAAAATAAGATTAATGTATCAAGTAAAAGTACTAAGTGAAAAAGGATTTACTGTTAATGATATAGCAAATCAATTAGAAGTAAAAAGTTATCCCGTACAATTAGCAGGAATATCAGCAAAAAAATATTCAAAAGAAAAACTGCTAAATACTTTAATTAATATTGGTGAATTAGATGAAAGCATAAAAACCGGTAAAGTAGTACCGGCAAATGCATTAGAATTGTTTATAATAAATCTATAACTCATAAAAAGAGTTATTTTTTTAACTCTTCAATTTTTTTATAATATTCAACAAGAGCTGCTTCATATTTACTGTTTTGTTTTGGTTCAAAAAAACGAACATTTTTAATTTTATCAGGTAAATATTGTTGTTTAACAAAATGGTAAGGATAATCATGTGGATATTTATAATCCATAGAAGACGTTTTAATATTATTTGGAACATTACCAGTATCTTCGCTTTCAATCATACCTAAAGCCTTATTTAAAGCTAAATACGCACTATTAGATTTAGGACTAAGAGCCATATCAATCACCATTACGCCAAGTGGAATTCTAGCCTCAGGAAAACCTAATCTTTCACAAGCATTAATACAAGCATCAACTTTAACCCCTATTATAGGATTAGCAAGACCAATATCTTCATAAGCAATAACACTCATTCTGCGATAAATACTATCATAATCACCAACTTCTATTAATCTAGCTAAATAATATATAGATGCATCAACATCTGAACCTCTAATTGATTTTTGAAAAGCACTTAATAAGTCATAATGTCCATCTCCTGAAGCATCACTAAATATTACTTTTTTTGAATTAATACTCTTAATAACATCAATTGTAACATTATAATCATCAGTAGCAACATAAGCCATTTCAAGTAAATTATAAGCAAATCTTAAATCACCACCAGCTAAAGATGCGATATAAGATAAAACTTCATCTGAAACATTAATATTTTCAAGTAACTCACTCTTACAAGCTCTTCTAAGACCAGTAACTATATCTTCATTAGACAATTCCTTTAACTCAAATATTTGACATCTACTTCTTATAGCTGGATTAATTGAATGATATGGATTAGCAGTAGTCATTCCAATCAAAGTTATTAAACCATTTTCTAAATATGGTAGCAATAAATCTTGTTTATCCTTATTAAGCCTGTGGATTTCATCCATAAGTACCACTATACCATTGTACATTTTAGCTTCTGAAACAACCGTATCAAAATCTTTTTTATTATTTATAGTTGCATTTAATAATCTATATTTTAAGCCCATTTCATTAACTAAAGCAACAGCAATAGTAGTCTTACCAATACCAGGTTTACCATATAAAATCATTGAAAAAAGTCTCTTATTTTTACAAATATTTGATAAAATTTTACCTTTACCAATTAAATGTTTTTGCCCAATAACTTCATCTAAACATTTTGGTCTCATTTTAATAGCAAGCGGTTCCATATTATCATTCCTTTCATAAATAATTATACCAATTTTTAAAATAAAATGCTATAATTAATATAGTGATCAAAATGGAAGATGTAATAAATTATTTAAATTATCTAAAAATAGACAAAAATTATAGTATCAATACAATAAATTCATATAAAAATGCTTTGACAAAATATTATAATTATATTGATAAAAAAAACATAAACTTTAAAAAAATAAAAGAAAAAGAAATAAATGATTTTCTAACATTTTTATCAAAAAATAATTCTCCAAGGACAGTAGCATATACGCTAACAGTATTAAGAAATTATTATAATTATTTAATAATTGAAAAGATAGTAGGGGAGAATATATTTTATAATATTGATATGCCAAAATTAGAAAAACATTTACCTTCAGTTCTAACTTA
>CAYLJU010000049.1:0-3435 GCA_964384115.1 uncultured Muribaculaceae bacterium
AAAATGATAGGTTTACCTATCTTTTTTTATAAAAAAATGATATACTTAATAGGGATGAATATGTTTGAAAGAGTAGAATCATTATTAGAAGAAAAAATTAACAAATTAAAAGATAAAACAATACTTGTTTTAGGAATAGGTGGAGTAGGATCATATACAGTTGAAACCTTAATTAGAAATCCTATAAAAAAAGTCATAATTGTTGATAAAGATATAATTGATATAACAAATCTAAACAGACAACTATATACAAATCAAAATAATATAGGAAATAAAAAAGTAGATGAATTAGAAAAAAGAATTAAATCAATAAATCCATATATAGAGATTAAAAAAATAGATAAATTTATAAATGAAGAAAATATAAATATATTATTCGAAGAAAAAGTAGACTATATAGTAGATGCATGTGATAGTATAAAAACAAAAGAATGTCTAATAAAAGAATGTATAACAAGAAAAATAAAATTCATATCATGCATGGGAACAGCTAAAAAATTAGATCCAACCAAATTAGAAATAACTGACATAAGAAAAACAAGTTATGATCCATTAGCAAAAAAAATAAGAAAAATGATAAAAGATGAACACATAAATGCCAAAATACCAGTTGTATCATCAAAAGAAGCACCAAAAAACATCAAAAATTTAGGTAGCGTATCATTTGTACCAAGTGTAGCCGGAATATTAATAACAAGCTACATAATAAATGACATAATAAAAGGTGATTAAATGAAAGAAGTAATAAAAAACATAAAAGGAAATCTACTATTAATAAGTAATGACCAAGACTTAATTGAACTAGCAAGTAAAAATAAAAACATCGACGAATCATATACATTAAGTAATGCTGGAACAAATAAAAGTAAATTAAAATTAGAAAATAAAAAAATTCACATAAACAAAATAAAAAGATATTTTAACAAAAAATCAATCGATAATATAATAGTAGACTATAAATTAATTGAAAATTACATGACTAATTTTGTAAAGAATAGTATTTACCTAAATAAAGGAGATTTGTATTTCTATAACATTAATAAAGAAAATGAAATTGAAAAAAAATATGAAAGATATAAAGCTGAAATAGAAAAAAATAAAAACTATATAAAAATAGGTAACCAAAAAACAAAAAGCAATATCTTCAAAGATAATTATTATATATTTAAAGACAAAAAAGAAAAAATTTTAGACAAACTAAGCGATTTATTAACTTCATGAGGTGAAATATGTACTTAAAAAAAATAACAATAAAAGGATTTAAATCATTTGCTGACAAAACAATATTTGATCTAGACAAAGGAATAACAGGAATAGTCGGACCAAACGGTTCTGGAAAATCTAACGTCGTAGACGCCGTAAGATGGGTATTAGGTGAACAATCAACCAAATCATTAAGAGCAAATGACGGAATGACAGACGTCATCTTTGCCGGATCAAAAAGCCGTGAAAAAAGTAATCAAGCATACGTTGCCATAACATTTGATAACACCGATAAATTTATGAATGTTGATTACAATGAAATAGAAATAAAAAGACAAGTATACATCGATGGAACAAATGAATACTACATCAATAATGAAAAATGTAGACTAAAAGATATAACAGAATTTTTAATTGACAGTAATATCGGAAAAGAATCGTTTAACATAATATCACAAGGAAAAATAGACGATATTTTATCAAGTAAACCAGGCGATAGAAGACTTGTATTTGAAGATGCCGCAGGCGTATTAAAATATAAAAAAAGAAAAGAAGAAGCAAGTAAAAAACTAGAAAGAACATCAAATAACATCGATAGAATTAATGACATAATAAATGAATTAGAAGTACAAGTTGAACCATTAAAAGAAGAAGCTAGAAAAGCTGAAGAATATAGTAAACTAACAGAAGAATTAAAAGATATTGAAATCGCATTAGTAGCCCAAGACATAACAAAATATAATGAAGAATATAAAAATCTAAAAGAAAAAACAGAAATACTAAATAAAGAAATAATTAACCTAGAAACTGAAAAATCAAAAAGTGAAGCTGAAAGCTTAAACAATAAATTAATATTAGAACAATATGATAAAGAAATAAATGAACTAAATAAAAATCTAATTGAACTAACAAGTAATGTAGAACAAGTAAACACAAAAAGATTAATGATAATCGAAAGAGCTAAATATCAAGTATCAGATACCAAAACCCACAGCATATTACTTGAACAAAAACAAAAACAAATAAGCCTTAAAAACAACATTGAAATAATTGAAAATTCAATAAATGAATTGAAAAATAAACAAAAACAATTAGAAAGTAAAAAAGCAGAAATATTAAACCAAGAAAATAATTTATTAGGGCTAAGAAATGAATGTGAAAAAAAACTAAAAGGATTAAATTATATAAAAGAAAAAATAGAAATTCAAATCGAATCATTAAACGATCGAATTATCAATAATGATAGTATGCCATATGGAGTAAAAGCAATTATAAATAATCCTAAACTTGAAGGAATTGAAGGAACAATCGGATCATTAATAGAAATCGATAAAGGATACGAAGAAGCTATTTCAGTTGCATTAGGCGCATCAATATCATACATTATAACTCAAGATGAAAATAAAGCCAAAGAAAGTGTAAAATACCTAAAAGAAAACAAATTAGGCAGAGTTACATTCTTTCCACTTAACATAATAAAAAGCAAATACATAAATGATAATGACATCCAAAAAATAAAACAAATGCCAGGATATCAAGGAGTAGCATCTAGTTTTGTAAAAACAAATGAAAAATATAAAAACATTATCGAAAACCAATTAGGAAATATCATAATTACCGATAACCTAGAAAATGCTACTAAAATTGCTAAAATATTAAACTATACATATCGAATTGTTACCATCACAGGCGAAATAATCCATACAGGAGGATCATTAACAGGTGGAATCAATAAAACAAATAATATAATAAACGATAAATTAGAACTAGAAAAATTAATAGAAAAAAAAGAAAACATTATCAAAGAAATAAAAACACATGAAAATCAAATAAATGAAATAGATTATAATATATCAAATTTAGAAAAAACCAAACTAATAAGTTTAGTATATGAAATAGAAGAAAATATAAAAGCCAAAAATAAATCATTAGAAACACTTCAAAAAGATTATGAACTAGTAGAAAATGAAATTGAAGATTTAAATAATAAATTAGGAAATAATCTATCAAAACAAGAAGAAGAAATAACAGAAAAATATAATAATTTATTGAAAGAAAAAGAACTACTAGAACATAAATTAGACCAAAAAAGAAGTGAAAGAAATACCCTATACAGTGAATTAAACAGTATGGAATTCATAACTAAAAAAATAACTAGTGAAATCACAAATAAAACCAAAGAAGAAAATGAATATAACTTAAATATAACAAAATTAGATAGTAAACTAGATA
>CAYLJU010000050.1:0-3151 GCA_964384115.1 uncultured Muribaculaceae bacterium
ATTCAGGATTTGGTTTCGGTATCCCAGGTGCTAAAGCTAATTCTTGTTTCGTAATATCAGTATTGATATCATAGGCAAATAATTTATTAGTTAATTCTTCTAATCTTAAAGTATAAGGAGTAACAAAGATATCACTATTTAAGGCAACACTTGGTATATTTCCATTAGCATATTTCATAATTCTACTACCTAATTTTTCACATTGTTTAGCAAGTTTTCCAGCTATATCAATATATTCTTTATAAGTACTAGGTAAAGATAATTGAACTCTCGCACAAAATTCTCTTAAAGTTCTTAAATAATATAAATTACTTATCAAACTATTTTCTATAAATTTACTATCACTTAACATATTTCACCAGTTAATTATATTATAAATATAAAAAAAAATACTTGATATTTAATTTAAAATAAAAAAACCTTAGTTGGCTTTTTTGTTATGAAATCTATTTTTTAAGGTAGTTAGTATTTTCTTTTTTTCATCATCTGTTGCTTCTTGCCAAATAATTTCAAAGAATACTCCCATACCAGGTAGGGTTACTTCGTCTCCTTCTTGAATACTTTCTTCAATGGCTTTTTTTATCGTTTTTTCATCATCATCTTTAAAGTTATTGATGATATAATCTCTTATTTTTATATTATCCATAATTTATCCTTTCAAATATAGTATGACGTTTTTTACATATTTTATGTAAATTATTATCTATATTTTTTTAAAAACTTTACAAATTAGTTATTTTTTACTATAATATACTTGAAGTTAGGCATTTAGTGGGGAAAAGTGGTGAATATTATGTTAATGGGTGAGTATCATAATAACCTTGATTTAAAGGGAAGAGTTGTTATTCCAAGTAAATTAAGAGAAGTTCTAGGGGATAAAATTGTTTTAACTCGAGGACTTGATAATAGTTTATTTTTATATTCAGTTGCTACTTGGAATACTTTACTTGAAAAATTAGATACTTTAGCTTTTACGGAAAAGGATAATCGTAACTTTGTAAGATTTCTCTTATCTGGTGCTATAACTTTGGAATTTGATAAACAAGGTCGGATAATTATTCCAACTTATTTACAGGAATTTGCTAGCTTAGAAAAAGAAGTCGTCATTATTGGATCTTTAAATCGTGTTGAAATATGGTCAAATAAGAATTGGAATGAATTCATGAAAGATAATTTTAATCGTTTATCAGAAATTTCTTGTAATTTATTTAATTCAAATTAGGAGGTTTATATGCATTATAGTGTTATGTTAAAAGAAGTAATTGATAATCTTAATTTGAAGGATACGGGTATCTACGTTGATGCGACTTTAGGGTATGCTGGTCATACTGGAGAAATTTTAAAGCGAGTAAAAAGGGGTTTTATATTCGCCTTTGATCAGGATATCAATGCTATTAATTATAGCAAAGAAAAACTTTCTAAAATAGGAAGTAATTTTTTACTTATTAAAAGTAATTTTTTATATATGAAAGAAGAACTTGCTAAACAAAATATTAGTTTAGTTGATGGAATTGTCTTTGATCTTGGAGTATCATCACCACAATTAGATACGAAAGAAAGAGGTTTTAGTTATCACTTTGATAGTCGACTTGATATGCGAATGGATTTAGATAATCCCTTATCTGCTTATGAAGTTGTTAATAATTATAGTGAAGCTGATCTTTTTCGTATAATTTCTACTTATGGTGAGGAAAAACATGCCAAGTCAATTGCAAAAAATATAGTTAAAGCAAGAAATATTAAACCAATTGAAACAACTTTAGAATTAGTTGATGTTATAAAAAAAAGTATGCCTTACAAAGATACTATTAATAAACATCCGGCTAAAAAAACTTTTCAAGCTATAAGAATTGAAGTTAATCATGAATTAGATATCTTAGAAACTAGTTTAAAAAAGGCTTTATCCCTTTTAAATGTTGGTGGAAGAATAGTTGTTATTACTTTTCATTCCTTAGAAGATAGAATTGTTAAACAAGTATTTAAAGATGTATCAAGTGTTGATCCAGTTGTAGCTAGTTTACCAGTTATACCAGATGCTTATCAACCTGATTTTAAATTAGTAACCGATAAAGTAATTTTACCTAGTAAAGAAGAATTAGAAGAAAATAATCGAAGTCATTCAAGTAAATTAAGAGTAATTGAAAGAATTAAATAATAAATTAAAAGGAGGATAACATGAAAAAAAAGAAAAAAGTAAAAATTTCTAAATTTGAAAAGTTTTTATATACTTTGACTTGTTTTTTATTGTTAGTTTCTCCAATTATCATTGTGTTTACGAAATCAACTTTATCAGAAGTTAACTATGAAGTTGAAAAAATTAAAAGAGAAATTGCTAGTCAAGAAAAAGAAAATGAAAGTTTAAAAATGAAAATAAATGAACTTGCTAGTTTAGAAAATATTCAAAAAGTGATTAAAGATGAAGGGTTAGTTTATAATAACGATAGCATTAAGAACATTGATTAGGAGGGTATATGAAAAAAGAGGAAGGTATTAAAGTTAGTAATATAGTTTTAATCATTACTCTTTTTTTATTTTTAATTTTAATTGGTCGGGTTTCTTATATTGCTTTATCGAAGAAAGTTGATGATATTAATATTCAGGAATTAGCTAGTAAAAGAACAACTAAGGAAACTATTTTAAAAGCTAATCGAGGAACTATTTTTGATAATTCAGGGGAAGTTTTAGCTGAAGATGTTGCTAGTTATACTTTAATTGCTTATTTAGATCCCAAAAGAACAACTGATGAAAAAAATCCGCAACATGTTGTTGATAAAGAAAATACAGCTTTAGTTTTATCAGCTATTTTAAAGATGGATTATAATACTATTTTAGGTTATTTAAATAAAGAAGGAGTTTATCAAACGGAGTTTGGGGTTAAAGGAAAAGGTTTAACAGAATTAGAAAAAGATACTATTTTAGCTACTAAATTACCAGGAATTGATTTTCTTGAAACAACTAAAAGATATTATCCTTATGGTAAATTTTTATCTTATTTAATTGGTTATGCTAAACAAGATGAAAATGGTAATATGGTTGGAGAATTAGGAATTGAAAAATATTATAATCAAGAATTAACTGGTGTTGACGGGAAAACAGTTTATCAAAAGGATTTAAGAGGTTATAAGATAGCTGGTACTAAAGAAATGACTGA
>CAYLJU010000051.1:0-2943 GCA_964384115.1 uncultured Muribaculaceae bacterium
ATAAGTGAAAATATGGTTATAGGAAAGTCTCTTTTTACCATTAAATATTTAGGATACCCAACAGTCTGGTTATCAGAAAAAATTTAGGAGTTGAGAAAATGAAATCAAATAGCAAAAAAATAATATCTTTATTTTTATTTATCATTGATATGGTTTTACTATATTTTGGTTTTGTTTTGATATTCAAACATGTTAATTTAGAAAATAGAAAATATAATGCATATGAAAGTTCTTATTCTGAAATAAGTAAAGTAACTTATCAAGTTAATATGTTAGAAAATGATTTTATTACGAAAGAAGAATTTGGATCTAGTAGTAGTTATATTATGAAATATACTGATGATATTCTATTTGATTTTTATTATGTTTATACAGGTACTAATAAACCTATTAAATTAAAATATTCTATTGTTGCTAATGTAACTGGTGATTATAAAAGATCAACTAATGCAAGTGATGAAATTTATAATAAAAAATTTGTTTTACTAGAGGAAGAAACAAATGATTATCAAGCTTTAATTCAATTAAATAAAAAAGCTAAGATAAATATTCAAGAATATAATAATATTTTAAAAGATTTACAACAAGATTTAAAAATTCCTTTAATTGGTAATTTAAAAGTTTATTTACAAGTAGATCTTTATGATCAAAATAATAATATGATTGATACTTATTTACAAGATGTAAATGTTACTTTATTACAAGAAGTTTATAGTATTCAAATTACTAATAATGATCAAACTTTAAAAAATTTTTATAGTGATGATTTAAAAATTAATTATTTTTATTTAATAGGTTTAGGTTTAGGAATAAGTATATTAATTATTTTCGGTATTCTTCTAATGCGTTTAATTTTTAAATCTAAACTAAGTAAAGAAGAAAAAGAGATTAAAAAAATTATAAAAGTCTACGATGATTATATAGTTAATATTCATGATAAAATAATCGAGAAAAATTATAAAGTTATTATTATTAAAGAATTTAAAGAGTTATTAACTTTAGCTAATAATAATTTAACAACTATTTTATATTATGATAATAAAAAAAGTGCTTTGTTTTATGTTATTTTAGATAAATATCTTTATAAATATGAAATTAAATTGGAGAAATCTCGATGAAAAAGAATATTTATAAAAGAATAATGATGGTTATTTGGATTATTACTTTTTTACTTATTATAGGAACAGCTTATGCTTATTTTAGTTCAACTTTATATGTTAATGGAATAGTTAATTTAGTAGGTACTTTTGATATTCGGTTTCAAAGTGCTACTATTACGAATATGACGGAATTAGAAAGTGTTAATATTTCAGATGATGGAATTAGTTTAGCATTTTCGGTTAAATTAGCTTTACCAGGAGAAAGTGATACTATAACTTATGTTGTTACTAATAATGGAACAATTGATGCAACTTTAGATAATTTAGTGGTAACTTCGGAAAGTGATTCGGATGTTACCTTTGTTTGTAGTGATATTAGTGGAGATTTACTAGCTGGAACTACTAAAACTGGAACTATTACTGTTACTTGGAATGAGAATAGTATTTCTGCCTTAAAGGATGTGAATTTTGATGCCTACATTAAAGCCAACCAAAAAGTTTAAAATGTTTTCTTTAGTTAGTCTTGCTTACTTAATTTTTATTATTAGCTTAGGTATTTCTTATGCTTATTTATCTTCTAATTTACAAATAACTGGAGTTGCTAGTATTGATGGCTATGTTTGGCCGGAAGGCGTTTTACCAACGGAACCAGTTGAAACCACAGAAGGTACCCAGTTTTCAACAACTTTCCAATCCGATTATTTAACTGGTAATAATATTTCTTCTAGTGCTCAAAGTAGATTTAAAAATGTAGAAGAATCATTTGATGTTTCAACTAGTACTTATAGAATGCAAATAACCAAAACTTATAGATTTGGTCAATCTTTTAATCCAACGACCGAAAGATTTAATTTAAACTTTACAATCAAAAATTCTAGTAATGAAACCTGGACCAATGGCGAAGTTGTAAGTAGTTACACTTCAAACGGAAATTTATTAAGTAATGTCTCAGGATCGATTGATAAAACTACTTTAGGATCAACTGATACAGCTACTTTAAATATGCAATTCACTTTAGTTATATATGGATCTTTTGCAGGAACCGTTTATAATGATCAAATAACTTATAAAATAAATTATTTAGTTGGAGGAGAAGTAAGAACTACGACAGTTATTATTGATTTTATATGTGCTTAATTAGAAAATATAACACTTAAAAGTAATTTAGATTTTATTTTAAATTACTTTTTTTATTATTCGACAAAATAAAACAATTTAAAGTTATACAATAATAATGAAGGAGGAATATGAAAAAAAGTATTATTATTGTTATTTTAATTGGTAGTTTAATTGGTTTAATATTCGGGCAAATTATTTTTAAAAATTATAAAGGTAAAGAATATTTAAATGAAACAGGTAATATTTATTATATTCAGTATGGAGTTTACACCTCAAATGAAGCAGCTTTAAAAAATAGTTCTAGTTTAGATAATTATAAAATCGTGGAAAATGATGATAAATACTATGTTTATTTAGGAATTACTTCTAATTATGATATAGCTTTAAAAACACAAGAAATGTATAAAAATATGGGAATCTATTCATATATCAGATCTGATTATGTTAAAAATAGTGAAACTTTAAATAAAATTAAAGAGTATGATAATACTTTAAAAGATTTAGATAATTATCAAGATATTAAAGAAGTTTTTAAAGAAATATTTCAAGAACAAGATTTATCTTTATAAAATTGATTATATTATATTCGAGGTGAATATATGTTAATTAAAGAAATACCAGTTGAAGAAAGACCAAGAGAAAGATTATTAAAACTTGGAAGTTCTAATTTAAGTAATGAAGAATTATTAGCTATTATTCTAAAAAACGGTACAAAAGGAGTATC
>CAYLJU010000052.1:0-2756 GCA_964384115.1 uncultured Muribaculaceae bacterium
ATGGATTTGTAGATTATATATTAAAAAATAATTTAAAAGAAGAAGTAAATAAAATTATAAAAAAAATGCTTTAAAATAAGCATTTTTATCATGTCAAAATAATTGACAATAATATAAATGTGATAGTATAATAACCATAAAAAAAGGAGAATATTCTATGAACGAAACAGAAAAATACCATAGAAAAAAACCAATAAAAGAATTCGATTTACATCAAACAATGTATACACTAGTAAAAAATGAAAGTAAAAACAGTAAAGACTTATATGCAACAGGTTTTATGGGAAACAATATGACATATGAAAATTTAATCAAAACATCAGATAAGCTAGCAGAATCATTTCATAAAATAGGTGTAAGAGAAGGTAGTTGCATTTCAATTTTAACAATCAACATGCCAATTGTACAAGAATGTTTACTTGCAATTTCCAAATTAGGAGCAACAGCATCATGGATTGATTTAAGAGCAAAAGGCAAAGATCTAATAAAATATATAAATGCAACAAATAGTGAAATAATAGTTGCATTTGATCAAATGGTACCATTAATTGAAAGCATAATAAATGAAACAAATGTAAAAAAAGTTATAGTATGCTCACCTAAAGATTACCTATCACCAATTATAAAAGTTTTAGCAAATTTAAAAGATAAAAAAGAAGGAAAAACAATTAATATACCAAATGATAATAGATTTATTAAAATAAATGATTTTATAAAATATAGTAACAATATAGAACTTGATCCAGTAAAGTTTGATAAAGAAAGACCATCTCAAATAGTTCAATCAAGCGGAAGTACAGGAAAGCCAAAACAAATACTACACACAGAATATAATTTTAATTCAGCAGTTCAAAAAATGGCTTATACTGATTTACCTTTTTACAAAGGAAATACAATGCACGTGTCAGTACCACCATTTATAATATATGGACTAGGAAACTCCATATATGCAAGTATGGCATTCACAATGAAAGCAGAAATGAACCCCTATGTAGATGAGAATACAGTATACAATGATTTAGGAAAGTTTGACATATCGCTAGCCGCACCACTACATTATAGATACATATATAATAAATTAGAAAAATTAGAAAGAGAAATATATTTGCTTGAAAATGATAATTCAAGTGAAGCAAAAAAGGAACTTAAAAATAAACTAAAAGAATTAGAAAGAGTTCTAAAAGGAATCGAAAAAGCCAAAGTATTTGTATCCGGTGGCGATAAAATAAGTGCTGAAGAAATACTAGAAATGCAACAAAAGTTTGATAAAACTATAGTAAATGGATATGGAAACAACGAAGATTTAGGAGCAGTATTAGTAACACCAATGTATGCAAATAAACCAGGAAGCATAGGAATACCAATGCATGGAATTGATATAAAAATTGTAAATGAAGAAGGAAAATCTCTACCACAAGGAGAAGTTGGTGAATTATATATATCATCAGATAACTTATTTATAAAATATTTAAATAATCTTGAAGAAACAAAGAGAATTAAAGAAATTGATAAAGACGGAAAAGAATGGGTAAAATCAGGAGACTTGTGTTATGTGGATAAAGAAGAATATGTGTTTACAAAAGGAAGAAACAGAAGATTAATAAAAAAAGAAGCTTTTAAAATAAGTCCTGACACTATAGAAGAAGTAATTAATTCAATACCATTCGTAAAAGAATGTGTAGTTGTAGGAGTAAACGACCAAAAATCTTTAAGCGTACCAATGGCTTTTATAGTAATTGATGAAAAAATAAAAGATTTTGAAGAAGCTAAAAAAATAATTCTAAATAAATGTATCCAAGAGTTACCTGATTATGAAGTACCAACTTACATTGAACAAATAGAAAAAATACCATATACAAGAAACAATAAACAAGACTTTATAAAATTAGAAAATTTAGGTAATGAAATCGTAAATAATATAAAACAGAAAATTTTAAAATAAAAGATATATACTATTCTTTTATTTTTTTAGTGATATAATTATTATGAAAGAATAAGAGGAAAAAAATGGATGCAAGTGGAACAATATTTTTAACAATAGCGGCATTAATATATACAATAATAATAATGATTATTTTTTTTGGTAAAGAGAAAATAAATAACCTAGAAAATAAAATATTTAGTAAAATACTAATAATTACAGCACTATCAATGTTAACAGAATTGTTGATAGTTTTTACTTTAAAAATGGAAAATATAAGTGTTATTACACAAAAACTATTTTTAGTTTTTATAATTTTATGGATTTCAATATTCGTGGAATATACATTAGTACTAACTCTATTTGATCTACAAAAAGAAAATAGAATTAAAAAAAAATATAAAAAATATCATTATTTACTTTTAATGATTGATTTAATTTGCTCAATACTAATAATGATATTACCAATACAATTCAATGATATTAATGGTGCAAAATACACTTCTGGTCCAAGTGTAAATTTTGTATTTATAATAACAGGACTTTATATGATTGTAATGTTTGGACTATTAATCACCCACACATCTAAAATAAAAGAAAAAAAGTTCTTGCCTATAGTAGTTTTACTATTTTTACTAACATTAACAGCAATTATTCAAGCTACTAATCCTCAAATATTATTAACGAATTTTGTATTTGGTATAGTAGTAAGTTCAATGTATTTTACAATTGAAAATCCTGATTTAAAGGTAATTGAAGAATTAAAGAAAAATAGAAGTTTAACAAGTAAAAGTTATATTGAAAAATCTAACTTTCTATTTAGAATGAGTGCTGA
>CAYLJU010000053.1:0-2702 GCA_964384115.1 uncultured Muribaculaceae bacterium
AATTAGATTTTTCAATATAACTTTTACTTGTTAAACTTCTATTTTTCTTTAATTCTTCAATTACCTTTAAATCAGGATTTTCTATCGTAAAATACATCAAAGTAGTAATAAAAACTTCAAAAGGAACAATTAAAAAAACTTCAGGTTTCATTATTTGTATAATCATAATTATAAATCCCAGTGTTATAAACACCCATAAAGGTAAAAACCTTTTATCTCTTTCTTTTCTATTTTTTAGCGCAAGTATTACACAAATAATAACGCAAATAAATGCAAATAAATATGTCATAACTGAAGCTAATCCTTCACTATATATAATATTTCCACTTTTAATATAATTTAATGGAAGCAAAAACAATAGTACTGTACTTATAATAGATGTACATATAACACTAATTATTGTACCTTTTTTACTACAATATTTAGAAATACAAATTATATAAATTGTAAATAATTCAATCCACAATAAAGTACTAAAAAGAAATAACTTACCCGTCAAATTAATTAAAAAATTAGAAGCATTATAATAAATTGCATAAGTCGATAACAACCCCATTAATAATTCAAAAAAAGAACTTATCAATATTAGACCATAAACTTTTTGCTCATTACTATTAGTACGAGGTCTTATAAAATATATAAGTATAATTAACAAAGTATATGCTAATCCAGAAAAATTTAAATATATCGTTCCCCTCATCCTATTCACCATAACAATGATAGCATGATTTTTTTAAACTGTAAATATATCTCATCTTTTTTTATTTAATCTCTTAACATCTATAATTTCTTTTTCTATCTTTATATTTTTAACACTCATATTATTTTCTTCTACTATAATATTATATTTTTCCCCATCAATCATACAATTTTTTAATGTATAATAATCTTCTTTACCCATCGTATTTTTAGGTATTTCCAAAACAAATATCCATTCCCATGGTATATCTCTAAAATTAGCTTTATATCCATCTATATTTTTATTATTTATAAATAAATCACTAATTAAT
The DNA here is from genome assembly GCA_964384115.1 of uncultured Muribaculaceae bacterium. Taxonomy (GTDB): domain Bacteria; phylum Bacillota_I; class Bacilli_A; order RF39; family UBA660; genus CAG-884. The sequence continues at coordinate 1,011 of CAYLJU010000053.1, forward strand.
TGTTCTATAAAAATTTCCTTATTTTCTATTTTTTCATTTAATTCAACATATATTCGCGGCACAAAACCATTTTTACTTTCATTAAAAACGGGTACAATCACACAATTCTTAATTTGATTGTAACTTTTCAATAAATCTTCAATAGGTTTCGGATATACATTATAAGCATCATATCTTGGAAACATTTTATCTGTTCTTTCAATATATTCTACAATTCCATTTTTATATACTTTTAAAACATCCTTTGTTGATAAAAATCTTTTGCCATCAATGATTTCTGTTTTTACAATAGTTTTACCATCTAAAATACCATTTGTCATTGAGTTAGAATGTACTAACGCTTCACCAACAAGATCTTCTTTCCCTATACAATCTATTTTTCCATTTTCTAAATTTCTTATTCTCATATCAACTAACGGAAGTGGCACACCAGGACTTCCAATTTCATTAAAATCATCAATTGTTGTTACACAACATCCACCCAATTCAGATAAACCATAACCTTTAGTTAATAAAACTTTACAACCATGATTCTTTAAAAAATCATTGATTAAATTTTCATCTTCCTTACTTGTACTAGTTCCACCACTTGATGCATATATTAAAAAAGATAAATCTGCATTTTGAGCAATTGGGTTTTTTACTAAATTAAGCCAGCACGGTGTATTTGCAAGAACTATATTTGGTTTGTTTTTTAAAAGTATTTCAGGAAATTTATCAGGACTAAAAACCGGTATTTGTTGTAAACACATACCTTCAGCTAATCCCAAATGTGTTGTATTAACTAAACCATATCCAGCAAAATATGGTATAAAATGTAACATTTTCATTCCTGGTCTATAACTAAATTTTGCAAGTTCATACTGCTTTACCAAAGCATTTCGATTATAATCAGTTAAAGGTATTGGTTTACCCATTCCAGTCGTTGTACCACTTGTATGTGTAATTAAAGACATATCATTAGAATCAGATGTATCATATATTATACGTTCATAGCGACTATCTCTAATAGCATCTTCCATTCTAATTACTTTTTTAGAATACCTATTCATTTTATTAAGAACATCACCAAATATTTTAATTTTCTTTGGAAACATAGAATTCATAAATTTACTATGATAAACAATAATATTTTCTACATTTAATTCTTCTACCTTTTTAGACAATTTACTAGCATATAATAAATCCAACATAACTATATCAGTAATTTTTTCACTCTCAACATATTTTTTAATTTTATCATATGAAGATGTAGGATCAATAAAATCACATACAGCACCAGTCATATCTAATCCATAATCTATATAGCATGTTTCAACTACATTTGGCATAAGTACTAATACTCTAGAATGATTCGCTCTTTTTATTCCCAATGAAGAAAATGCTTTAGCACTTTGCTTCCATTTATCAAACATTTCTTCATAGGTAATTTCTTTACCATTTTCAGATAAAGCAGAATAATTTAATCTATTTTTATTTTTTTCTTTTATTAATTCCCAACTTTTAATATTAGGTATTGTTAAATCTTTTCCCTTCAATAATTCTTCGTAATAATCATATATATTTTTTTGCATAAACACTCACCCAAGCAATATTATACATTATAATTTAAATAAATCATACAAAAAGAAATACATTTTTTAAAGTATTTCTTTCCTTATTCTTTTTACTTCTTCTTTTAAATTATTTTTT
>CAYLJU010000054.1:0-2631 GCA_964384115.1 uncultured Muribaculaceae bacterium
CATAAAGCGATTCGTTTAACTTTTCCAAATTACGATACCCCAACGGGTAAAATAGTAGGAGGACCATATCTTGGTAAAAAAGAAATATGTGAATGTTGGTTTCCCGAAGGGGCAGTTAATTTAGATCCAAAAGTTGCTAGTTTATATTATGCAGCTGATCGTAAATATAATGAAAAAGAAATAAATAAATATTTAGAAGAAGATTATTTTGTTATATGTGATCGTTATGTAAGTAGTAATATGGCTCATCAAGGTAGTAAAATTAAAAATGATGAAGAAAGATTTCATATGTATGAATGGATTGATAAATTAGAATTTTGGTTATTAGGTTTACCTAAGCCAGATAAAACTATTTTTCTACATGTTCCATATACTTATGCAGCTAAATTAAAAAAGAATCGTTTATCTTTAGATGAACATGAAATGTGTGAAGAACATTTAAAAAATTCCGAAGTAGCTTATATTGAATTATCTGAATTATATAATTGGAAACACATAAATTGTATTAAAGATGACGCAATTAGAAGTGTTGAAGATATTAATACTGAAATAATAGAATGTTTAAAAGAATATTTATAGGAGGGTCTAATGTATAAAAATATTTTATTAAAATTAAGTGGTGAATCACTTATGAGTGAATCAGAAAATATTAATAAAGAAAAAACTAAGGAAATAGCTGAATTAATTAAAAGAGTCCATGATATGGGAATTAATATAGGAATAGTTGTTGGTGGAGGTAATTTCTTTCGTGGGAGAAGTCATCAAGATATGGAAGCCATTAATGCTGATTCCATGGGAATGCTAGGAACGACCATGAATGCCTTAGCTCTTCGTGATGCCTTCACGAAAGTTAATTTAGAAAATGTCATCTTTTCACCTTTTGATTTTCATGAATTAATTGAAACACAAACCGAAGAAGAATTAAAAGAAAAATATAAAAAAGGAACAGTTGTTATCTTTAGTGGTGGTACAGGTCATATTGGTTGTTCAACCGATACAGCAGCTAGTATGAAAGCTATTATGATAGGAGCAGATGTTATTATAAAATTAACTAATGTTGATGGTGTGTATGACAAAGATCCTAATAAATATCAAGATGCAAAAATGTATAAAACTTTAACCCATCAACAAGTAATTGATAATCCAGAGATTAAAGTAATGGATCTTGCTTGTATTAAAGATTGTCAAAAAGAGAATAAAGATATCCTAGTTATTAATTTCAATGATAAAGAAAATTTAATTAAAGTATTAAAAGGGGAAAAGATAGGAACGGTGATTACTAGTCATGAATAATGAAGAAAAAGAAAAAAAATATAAAAAGAAAAAACTATATAAAAACTTAATAATTGTATTAAGTCTTGCTACAATTATCTTAGAATCATTGGCTTTATTTCAAATGATTTCTTGTTTATGGGGATTTATTCCTTTCTTCTTAAGTTATTATTTTAAAAGTTTATATGAAGAAGTAAATTTAAAAGAAATTTTTAAACGTAAGAAAAAAGAAACTAAAACTGTTGAAACAAAGAAAGAAGTTAAAGAAGAAGTAAAACCAACCAAAGAGGAAATTAAAGTTCCTGAAACAGTTGTTAAGAAGGAAACAAAAATAACAACTACTAAGAAACAAACTAAAACTACTTCTAATAATAAAAAGAATTATTATAATAAAAATAACAATAAAACTAATAATAAAAACAATTATTATAAGAAAAATAATAATTCTAAAAAAACAGTTAATAAGAAAGAAAAATAGGATTGCCAAGCAATCCTTTTAATATTCATAAATATCATTTAAAACAAAAGATTTCTTTACTAAATCAACAATTCCTGTCTGACAATAAGAACATACTTTTTTATCTAAAGATTTAATAGGAGCTCCACAATTAGGACAATTAAGACCTAAAGCTTTCAAAGATCCTTTAACTTGATTACTATCAATTACATAAATATATTCTGTTTTAATTCTTTTTTGAACTTTTTTCTTAATACCATTTTCCTTTTTAAAATATTCAAAACTAGTAGCTAAATAAATTGTAGCTATTCCTTTTTCTTTTTCATATTTATTTAAAACAGTTTGATGAATTTTCATATTAGAAATATTGATATCTTGAAAATCATTTAATTTATTTTTAACATAAGCTATTATTTTTTCATTCTTAGTACTTAATTTCGATAAATCCTTAGTTTGAAGACAATTAAATATTTCTAAAATAACACTTTCAGCTAATCTTTTTAATTCATTTATATTTATATCTTTAAAATCATGTTTTAAATTATCTAAATAAATACTATCCATACTTCCTAAAGATTTAGGAGTATTTTCATTTTCTAATTCCGCTTTTTCTAAAACTTTTTTTATATCCGTTGTTCCTAAATAATGTTTAGCTATTTTTCTAAATTTGTAACGAAAATAAAAATAAACAAATAATAAAAAAGTAATTAAAATAATAACACCTATTAAAAATTTCATTTTATCACCATAAATATTTTACTAAACTTTTAAATAACTAGCAAGTTTTTATCTATACAAATAATTTTTCTTTTGCTATAATTAAGTTGATTTAGAAACTATAGGAGGGTTTATGTATATACCACTTTATAATAAAACAACTTATTCTTTTTTATCAAGTTTAC
>CAYLJU010000055.1:0-2599 GCA_964384115.1 uncultured Muribaculaceae bacterium
GATTTAAAATGTTAATATCGTCTTTTTCATCTGATTTATTGTTTATTATAAATAACATTATTTTTTTTGTCAAGGTTTTATGTAAATATAACATAACTATAATATAGGATAAATATTAAAATCATAATAAATCCTTCAATTCTTGATATATTTCTTTCTGTTTTTGAGAAGAAATATAGAATGATTGTTGATAAAACTAATACTCCTACGTCTATTATACCAAATCCATATCCTATAATATCTCCTAGTAAGATTACTGGTAATCCTAAGACTACACAAATATTGAATATATTTGTTCCTACTATGTTTTCAATTGTGAAATCATAATCACCTTTTTTTACTGTTATAATTGATGTTACTAATTCTGGTAATGATGTTCCTATGCCTATTATAACCATTCCGATTACTTTATCAGAAATTCCGATTGATTTTGCAAGGATACTGGATATATCTACTACTTGATTAGCATTTATTAATAAAATAATTAAGCCAATAATACCATATATTATTGTTCCTGATTTGCTGAATTTAGGATTAGAAACTTCGGTATCTTTTAATCTATGTGTACTTATTATTTCTTTTAAATAGTATACAAATATCATAAATAAAAAAATTAATATGATGCCATCACTTCTTGATATTGTATTGGCTGGTGCATAGTCTGATAGATTTAAATCGCAAAATAAAACAGCAAAGGTCATGGTAATTAAAATTAACATTGGTATTTCTTTTTTAGTTGTTTCGCCTTTTATTTTAATTGGATGTACCATTGCTGCAATGCCTAGAACTAATAGAACATTTACAATATTAGCGCCTATTACATTTGATAGTGTTAATGCTCCATTTTTTGCTAGTAAGCTTGTAAATGATATTGCAAGTTCTGGTGAGCTTGTTCCAAATGCAACTACTGTTAATGCTATTATGAATGTTGGCATTTTTAGATAACTTGCAAGTGATGACATGGCATCTACAAATAAATCAGCGCTTTTTACGATTCCATACAATGCTAATGCTAATAGTATTATTAATATTATCATCATAGTTTACCTCTTATAATTCTATTTTTTCGATGTCATTTATGACGTCTAATTGTGTTTCTAGAATATCTTTTAGTCTTCTTTTAAAAACATTAACATTTCTTCTTATTGACGCGGCATCTCTTTCAGCTTTTTCGGCTTCCAGTAGTGCTTCGTTTATTATTCTATTGGCATTTTTTTTGGCTTCTTCTATTATTATTTCTCTTTCATTGTATGCTGATAGTTTCATTTGTTCGCATGTTTTTTGTGATATTAAAATAGCGTTTTGTAATGTATTTTCCATTTTTTCATATTGTTCAAGTTTGGTTTTTAAGATCATAATATCTTGACTTGTTCCAATGCTTTCATATTCTTTTAACTTTCTACTTGTTTCACTAATTTCATTGCGATTAAAAGTATCTAATTCTTTTTGTAGTTCAATGATTTTATTTTCTTTATTCTTATTTTCTGCCATCATTTCTTCTACTTTTTTTATAACTTGGTCTAAAAATTTATTTACTTCTTCTATATTATATCCATCAGCAGCGTGACTAAAACCTTTCATGTTAAATCACCTCTAATTTACCATTCAGTATCTATTTCATCTTTATTTGTATCTTTATCTTCTGTTATCTTTCCTTCAACATTCATATTTTTTGGAGTACATAAAAATATTCCATTGCCTATTTTTTGCATGTCGCCTCCGATTGCATATATTGTTCCACTTAAAAAGTCAACGATTCTTTTTCCTTGATCGCTTGTTACTCTTTGAAGATTAACAACTACACTATTACGCATTTTTAAATAGTCACTTATTTGAACAGATTCTGAATATGCTCTTGGTTCAACTAGTATCATTTTTGTTTTTCCATCGTTACTATCAAGTGCTTCTTCTTCGGTTACATTATAATATTCATCGACTGCTGTTGAATTTAAATTATTATTTTCTTCACTTGTTGTTGAAAATATTTTTTTAATATTAAGCCCCATACATATCCTCCTAATTTCTCTATATTCATTTTAGCATACTTTTATCTAAAATACAAATGTTTTATTTTAAAATTTTACGTAAATTTTGTATAACAATTTTAGATATTTTTGTTTTAATATTAAAAATATGTTAATGTTATTATTTTTGTTTACTTAATAAATTATTTTAATGTAATATATTCTTGGTTTTTTAACAAAAAAGAAGGCTTATGCCTTCTTAAAAGTTTCTTATTATTGTTCCTACAATGTTTCCTAGTTTAAATATTATTTCTAGGGATATTGTTATTAATGTTGCTAAAAATGGTGACAACACCAATAATGTCAATTTATTTTTTATTATACTTTGCAAATAGAACCACTCATCTTTCTTCTTATTGCTGTCCCAAGTGCTTGTCCTATTTCAAAAAACACATTAACATATCTAATAAATGAATTTAGGACAGTTCCATTCCATGTGAATGCACCACCACTTATTTTTTGCATAGTTTTTTTATCTAATTTATTCATTGTTTCACCCCCTACATGCTAATGGTCTTACATATCCATCTAAACCATAATGTTTACACAAAAAAAGAACTAACCCATATTTGAGT
>CAYLJU010000056.1:0-2558 GCA_964384115.1 uncultured Muribaculaceae bacterium
ATTTATGTAATTCTGATTTATAATCACTTGTTGTATAAAACTTTAAATTTGTAGGAAGTGTTCCTTTATCTATTGATAATGTTACATACATATCAACATCTGAACTAGTTGCAGATAAAGTTAAAGTAAAAGATCCTTTATCTCCAGGTACTAAATTACCTTCTTTTAGAACTATTTCCTTTGTACTTTCATTTGTAAATCCAGATACATTAAATACAGCATTACCAGTAGATCCTTTTATATTACCATTTACAGTTATTCTATAATAAGCAATAGATCCTACTAATATACATATTACCCCTACTATAGTTATAACTGATATCATTAATTTTCTTTTATTCATATATATAAGCCTTTCTAAAATAATTATTTAATTCATATATCAATGGACCAGTATCTATTACTACTCTATAGAATCTTGTTCCACCATAATTATTAACAAAAAAATTATTTTTATTATCTTTTAGTAATACATGTATGTATGTATGTATGTTATTCATATTATCAATATTCCTTTACTATCTATATTAATTTTATAACATTTATTAATAAAATACAAGAAAAAAACACAAAATTAAATAACTAACTTATTAACCTTGTGTTTTTCTTTATCATCTTTATTTTTATCAAACAAATTATATAAACAAGCAAGAAAATTTTTATTTACATTAAGTTTAGAAATATTATACAAACTATCATAAAGTTTTTCAACATCTTTATCATCCAAAAGAACTAAACAAGCTCTAAGATAAGAAATATCAATAATATCATCAATACTATTTGAATCAAAATCATTAACAAGTTTTAATGAAGAAAGATTTGAAAATTGTTCAACAAGTAAATGATTTTTAATATCATCAAAAGAAATAGGTAAATTATCATCAAAAACAATATAATTATGATTATTAAACATATTAAATTTATTAAAAACAGCATAAGATTCCATACTAACAGAACTAAAAATATTATCATATTTATATTTAATCAAATCTTTTCTATTATTATTTATTATTTCTTCATCAATAATAGAAAAAAATACATTATAAACAAGTTCAGTTATAAAATTGGCAGTCATAATAGCATCTGAATAATTACTATCATTTAAATTAATTAAATCATCTGTTTTAACACTAATTCTAGAAAATATTCTTTCTTTTTTTTTATCAGCAAAATCATGAATAAGAACAAGAGTATCATTATCATTTATTTGTCTATACTCATTTTCCTCAACATCAAGTGCGATTCTAAGATAATCTATATATTGATTATATAAAACAGAATCTTTTAACCCATTCATTTCTAATTCACACAACTTATCATACAAAATCTTTATAGATTTAGAAATCATATATAATTCTTTTGTTTTTAACATTACCTCGTCACTTAACATAAATATTCCTCCAACTACAAAATATTATATATTATTTTATATCTTTGTCAAATTACTTATCAATCTTAATCTGAATACCATCTATTTCTTTTCCATATAAACCAGCATATTCATTATAATTAGGTTTTTCATTTGAACTATCCATTACCCAAGGAAGCCATTTATTATCCTTAAGCAAATGAACACGATAATATATTCTCAAATCATCACCTCTTTCATAAGGTAAATCTTCATTCAAATATTTTGTTGGATCAATAACATAATTATTAGGATTCCTAACCTCAAAGTGCAAATGAGTACCAGTAGAATTGCCACTATTACCCATAGTACCAATTACACTACCTTCTTTAACAACATCACCTTTTTTTAATTTTAATCCCTTTTTTAAATGAGCATACAAAGTATAATAACCATCACTATGCTTTAATTGAATATAATTACCATAACTATTAACGCCACTAGAATTTCTATCATTATTTTTACCATCAACAACATTATAAACAACACCATCAGAATGAGCTTTTATATATGAAGATCCACCAGTTGTACCAACAATATCAACACCAACATGATTTTTACCATAATTTTGAGTTATTTTATAATCTTTATCTTTTATTAACCTTGACATAACATCACCTATTATAATATATGAATAAATAAAAAAAGGAAATATTTAAAAAAACTAAAAAAAGATTCAAAAGAATCTTTGAATATCAATATGGTGGAGATGAGGATATCGAAATCCTGTCCAAAAATAATCATCTATCAATATCTACAAGTTTATCTGATTAATTAAAGTCCTAAAGAAAGTTGATAATCAGCAATCCCTACTTTAGCAAGCCAATATTATTCGTTAATATATCTAGGCAAATATATTAATATATCCCACTATATGAGCCTCAAGTAATTCCATGGGAAAGAATTAAATGAAGCGCTTTCTAAAATTAAGCGAAAGCTAATTGATTTCTGTTTCCAGTTATTCTTTGTTTGTTCGTAACGTGTTCCTCCGACTTGCAATCAATACTCTCATATTTCTGTCGAAACCTTGCATCCCCATAATTACAAACCAATTATATTATAATTATTTCCATATGTCAACTTAAGATTTACTTGAATAGTGTAAAATGGTTTCGGATGCAAAAAAAAGAGAACCCTGTTATAATAATAT
>CAYLJU010000057.1:0-2516 GCA_964384115.1 uncultured Muribaculaceae bacterium
CTTAAATCAAGTTGGTATAATGGTATTTTTTTACTAGAATTATTATATTTTTCTATTATACTTTGATATAAACTAGCACTATCTTCATCCATTTCATAAGCAACTACTAAGTATTCTTCATCACTTCTATTTAAAATAGATCCACATAAAATCTTTTCTGTTTGAGCTTCAGCAGTATAAAAAATATTATTTTCTTTCGTAAATAAATTCCATTCACCAGTTTTAATTTTAGTAAATACAAACATTAAACCAATAAAAGCTACAACACAACAAGTAATAATAATAACATTTTTAATATTTTTATCTGTGTTATTTAATTGATATTCACGCATTCCTCTTTTTTCTTTTTCTAGTTGTTTCTTCATTTCTTTTTTCTTCATAATTACCTCTTTATATTTAAAATTTTAGCATATATTTTTTAAAAAATAAATATTTTTAACTCTTTTAGACAGTTAATCTTCTTTTAATTGTTTTTAAACATCTTTCATAAGCTAATTCATTGATATTTAATAAAGTTTGAATTTCTGATTGATTAAAACCTTGTAATCTTAATTGATAAACTCCAGCTACTTCAAATGGTAAAGAATTAAGATAATATACATATTTATCTTTTAACTCTTTTATATCTAAATATTGATAAGGATTAATAACTGTTTTATCTTCTAAAATATCAATTAAAGGCGTGTTAGTTCCTGGTATATTAGCATCATAAGAAATAGCTGTATTTAAAGCTTTCTTTTTATCAGAACTATTATTTCTTAACTCAGTATTTAACTTATTATGAATACACTTAGCAACATAAGTATAAAACTTAGCATTTTCATATTCACTATAAGTTTTAATAGCTTCATAAACAGCCATATTAGCTATTTGCATTAAATCTTCTAATTCATAACCCATTTCTTTAATACCATTTAATCTTTGTTTACAAATAGTTATAATTAATGGTTTATACTTCTCAAGAATTAATTCATAATAATCATTATTTTCTTGAATCATATATAATATTTCATAATCGTCAATTTCTCTATACATATTACCTCTTTCTTATTAATTCATAAATCATAATACCTGCTGCAACAGAGGCATTTAAACTATTGATTTTTCCTTGCATAGGAATACTAACTATATAATCACATGATTCTTTAACTAATCTTGACATGCCAAAACCTTCACTACCTATAATTAAAGCACATTTTGAAGGATAAGTAACTTCTTGATAATTAACACCATCCATATCAGTTCCAATTATCCAGTAACCTTCTTGTTTTAATCTTTTTATAGTTTGATTTAGATTTGTAACTTGAGCTATTTTAACATTATATAAAGCACCAACACTAGTTTTCATAACTGTTTCATTAACTTCAACACTACGATTTTTCGGTAAGATTATACCATCAATACCCGATGCTTCAACAGTTCTTATAATAGCTCCTAAGTTATGGGGATCTTCTAAATGATCTAAAATGATTAAACGACTATTATCATTAGTAATTAATTCATCAAGTGAAACATAGTTAAAATCCACTACATCCATTATTATACCTTGATGATTATTTTTTGCAAGTTTATCCAATTCCCATTTTTCCTTATAAATTATTGGTAATTTCTGTTTTTCTACTAAGGATAAAATGTCTTTTTCATTAAAATTGGTTGAGCAAATTACCCGTTTAATATAATTTTTATCTGAAAAATTTTTTAAAATTTCTTTACAATTATTTCTACCACTTACTAACATATTTTAAATAAGAAATAATTAATAAAGAATCTTACTAATTATTTCTTCTATCCTTTCTTCGTTTTTTTTTAATTTTAAATAACCAAATAAAGCTTCTAAACTAGTTGCATGTTGATAAGTTATAATATCACAGCTTTTAGGATGACTTTTACTCTTGGTATTTCTTGCTCTTTTGATAATACTTAATTCTTCCTCGGTGAATACATTCTTATCCATTAAATTTTTTAATATTCTCGCTTGACCTTTAGCACTAACATAGTTTAAAGATTCCACTTGTAAATCATTAACATGACTAATTCCTTTTTTAATTAAATACTCTCTTATATAACTCTCGTAGATACTATCTCCAAGATAAGCAAGAACTAAACTATTAACTTCTAAGACATTCATCTGTCATCCCTACTTGCTACAATTAGAATAAGTCTAAATATTTCCAGAATTGTTGAAATAACACTAGCAACATAAGTCATAGCAGCTGCATTTAACATACTCTTACTACCTTCTTGTTCATTTTTTTCAATTAAAGCTTCTTTCTTTAAAAATTCATTAGCTCTTTTTGAAGCATTAAATTCAACTGGTAAAGTTATTAATTGAAAAAGTAAAATAGCAAGTTCTAAAAAGATACCAATCCAAGCTAGGTTTAAAAAACCAAAGATTAAACCAATTAGAATAGCAAAATAACCTAATTTAGAAGAAATATTAACAATTGGTACTAAATTAGCTCGAAGACGTAAGAAAAAATATCCTTTTTTATCTTGTATAGCATGACCACATTCAT
>CAYLJU010000058.1:0-2485 GCA_964384115.1 uncultured Muribaculaceae bacterium
TTATCATACCTCAGAATCCCTGTCGAAACCATTACGTCCCCATACAGCTTACGGGTTTCCGGCATCTGGCATGTGCGGAGAAAATCCGCCGGACATTATTATATAATAAAATTTCGTGCTTGTCAACGAAAACAGTATTACAATTCTGTTTCATTTTCGCGCCTTTTCGCTATTTATTTCCTGCTATCTGAATTCTTTTGTCGTTCTGCCGGTTATTTTCTTAAAGCATTTAAGAAAATGGTTATAATCGCCGAATCCAACCGTTTCCGCAATTTTTGAAACAGGCATATCCGTCGTCTGAAGCAGGTTTATTGCATGCATGACGCGGCATTTCAGGATATATTTATGCAGACTCAGACCTGTCTGCGAGTTTACAAGATAGCTGAGATAATTCGGATGGTAACCGAACACTGCTCCGAGGTCCTCGTTTCTGCCTATCTCGGCGCAATGCTCGCTTATGTAGCGCAGTATCTCATCCGGACATTTGTTTTTGTCGCGTTCTCCCGCAGTATATGCACGTGCAAGGCAGAGAAGCAGTGCGCGCGCATAAGAAGAGCATATTTCCGCAGACAAAATGCGGGATCTGCGGTATTCGTCGAGTATCGAAAGCAGCGCTTCCTCCGCCGCATAACATCCGCGAAGGCACAGCGGCACGTCAAAGACATCTGTATCTTCAAAATGCACATTTTCCAGTATTTTTCTTTCGTCAAATTCGCTCTTGCCGGGCGGAATCGGCATCGAAAGCTCATGATGGTCCCAGAGAAAGTCAAAATTGATTCCGAGCATAGTAACTTTGCTTCCTGACACATTTAAATCGTAAATAAGTCCTGAGCGCCAGAGAAGAAGGTCTCCTCTTGCCAGAACATACTCGTTTTGCTCAATGCGAATAACCGCGTTGCCGCTGTAAACGTAAAAAAGCCGGTTGTCATATGCCCTCTGTCCGCAAAAAAGCGAACCCTGCGTGATGTCAATTTGCTGCGCATAACGTACAAACGGATGCACATCGGAAAGTTTTATATCCATTTTTTCTCCAAATCTTTATTTATAACAGTTTTTCGTTTACTTTCAACCTTGATTATAGCATAGCACAATGATAAAATCAAGATTGAAAAAGTAAGAAAGGCAGGTATCTTTATGATACAGAGAAAAGCAGTTCGCACGGCGCGCATAGGGTTCTTTTCGGTGGTTCACGGAATTTATTTTGAACAATTTCCCGCTCTTGAGGAAAAGCTTCGGAAATACCACTCGGATACAGCGGAAATATTCCGGAAAAACGGCGTAGAGGTATGCGATTTCGGAATGCTTGCATCAAATGAAGAAGCATTTGCGAGAGTGCCCGAGATGTCGGGCGCCGGGCTTGATCTTATGGTGTGCAACATGATAACATACGCTACCTCGTCGGTTTTTGCACCGATTATAAAACAAGTAAACGTCCCGATGATTCTCACGGCGCTCCAGCCGCTAAGGCATCTCGACTATTCAAATGCAAATACCTTCATGCAGCTCGAAAATGACAACATTTGCTCCGTTCCCGAGTACACGGGAGTTGCCGCGCGCCTCGGAAAGAAAATTTATGATGTCATAATAGGCTGTCTTTACGATGACGCTGAGGCACGGCGGGAAATTGCGGAATGGTGCGACATTGCAAAGGTACTTCATGGACTTCGCGGCGCGCGTATCGGTCTTATGGGACATGTGCTCGACTCAATGTACGACATGAGCTCAGACACGACCGCCGTTTCCGCCGCGTTCGGAGTTCATGTGCCGCCGGTTGAAATTGACGATGCGGCAAAATGCTACGAAGAAGTCACGGAAGAAGAAATCGAGGCAAAGAAAAAGCTCATTATTGAAGAATTTGACATGCCTGAGCCAAAATCCGACCCGGTGACAATGAAGCTGACCGATTCGGACTTGGCTCGCTCCGCGCACGGTGCGGCGGCACTTGACCGTCTTGTCAAAGAGAAAAAGCTTGACGGACTTGCTTACTACTATGAAGGCAAGGAAGGAACGCTTCAGCGCGAGGTCGCAACCTCTTTCATCGTCGGAAATTCGATTCTCAACGCAGAAGGCATACCTATGTGCGGAGAATTTGACATCAAAACCTGCATTGCCATGCTGATAATGGACAGGCTCGGCATCGGGGGAAGCTTTGCAGAGCTTCATCCGTTCGATTTTGACGAAGGTTTTATTCTCATCGGGCACGACGGACCGCACCACATTGCCATTTCTGACGGCAAACCGGTGCTCCGAAGCCTGAAGAAATTTCACGGAAAGCCGGGAAACGGCGCGTCGGTTGAATTTCGCATAAAAGAAGGACCCATCACAATGCTCGGCATCACTCAGACCGCTACCGGCAGTTTTAAATTCGTTATAGGCGAGGGCGAATCGAAAAAAGGCGCTATTCCTCCCACGGGGAATACGAACACAAGAGGCTTTTTCGAGCCGGATACTAAACAGTTCATAAAAAAATGGGTGATGGAAGGGC
>CAYLJU010000059.1:0-2386 GCA_964384115.1 uncultured Muribaculaceae bacterium
ACTAAAACAATCCCGCGTCTCTAAATATTCTATCAAAAAATTGATGGCGTAATTTTTTGAAATATCTTGGTCTCCATATTCAAATTTTATTGCAAGCCATCTATCTAAATTTTCTAATTTTTGCGGTAATTGTATTTTGCGTTTTTTTGCAATCGCAAGTGATTTATTGATGTCTCCAGTAGAAGAACAAATAGAATTTATTGGAAATATGTCTACAATACCTCCAATATCCAAAACTTCTAATGTTTCAGAATTATTCATTAGAATTCATCATTTCAATCAATTGTGTTTGTTTCATCATTATCTGTTCAGCGAGTTTTAATGATTTTTGTGAATTGTATGAATCTATTAAAATTTCTATTTCTGCAAACAATTTAACTTGTTCGTAATTCAATTTAGCTGTATTATCTTGCACAAATTTTGGCGATTGAATGGAAATAATTTCGGTCGGTTCAAATTTTGTTTCTGAATGAGACGGCCAAAAACCTAAAGAAATTATGATCGCGATAGGAAACAGAATCAACATTAAGGACAGAAAATCTTTCACTTTAAAGCTGATTCCTTCAATGAAATTATTCATAGTGTCTTGCATGTTCTTTTTGATATTTGTAATTAAAATAGATTATCTTTTTCAAATTATCTATTAACTGGTTATAAACATTTTTTGCTTCATCATAATGTTTTGAATCATTCCAAATTGACTGGTAAAATTCTGGAATATCATCCACTATCATATTTTCATATGGACATTGAAAAAACAACATACATAATGAAAAAAGTTTTTGTAGTTTATATCTTTCATCATGAATAAATGATACAAATATATTTTCATCAAATTTTTTAGAAAACTCATCATACGTATCAACTTTATTTACAATATCTTTAATTTTAAAAATTAAATGCTTATAAGACATATCATCATTCCATGCATCTATTGCATCAGGAATGTTGTCAAATAAAAGACAATTGCAAATTTCCGGTTCTACTTTATCACCAATTTCTTGATCATCTCCGTAGAATGAACTTGGACACGTGCAATAATACAACCCTGATTTTTTATCTATTCGCAATTCTGGCAATGCACCACAGTCCACACATGGCAATACAGAACTATATTTATGTGTGTTTGAAACATATGCTACAACAGATTGGGAGAAATATGTTTGGCCGTAATCATCGGTTCTAAATTGAAGTTTTACTATTGCATTATCGCAACAATAAAATTCTTTAGCTCCATTGTCTTTTGAAGAAATGAATAGCCATTTACTATCTTTTGCACAATCTACTATCATATCTAAAACTCAAATTCCACGAGATTCTTATATATTATGCGGTTGCCAAATATATTATGAACCTGATAATTGAAATATGTGAAATCTTCTTTAAGTGCTTTCACGTGTTCCGTAAAATAATCATGATACCATTGTTGAATTGCCATTTGTTTTTCTGTTTCATCTTTATAGAAAATGCCAAACGGAATATCTACAATAAATCGAACTGTAGTATGTTCATCAAGATCTTCCGAAGATAAATTATGCGGAGCAAAATTTTGCACCATAAGTCTATCATCTAAAGATTCTTCATTAGGTGCTTTCACATGACTATCTAATGCATGTGTTGGAACAAATGATGATTTTTCTACAAGTCCAGTTTTGAAAAATGCTTCAGATTCGTCATATGATTTTGGTGAAAATTCAATAATGTAGGTATAAAATTCATTCTTAGTATCCCACATTGCTCCTCGGGATATCCTTAATGCAAAAGAATTTTCAAACGGTGCCATTGCATTAAGGATTTTGCTATTTGGAAATTCTTTTATTAATTTGTCTAATGCTTTTGTATTTGCATTTTTTACTGCATTACCTGTTTCTTCTTCTCTTATTCCTACTCCATCTAAAATGGTAAATATAACTTTTTTCATGGAATACCTCTATAAGCTTTCAACTATACAAATTGCTGCATAGTATGGGATGTATTTTATATTATTTTTTAATTTAAAGTCTTCATTTCCAAATCTTATTCCTAAATTTAAATTATATTTTTTCATGGATAATGTCATACTTTTTGATTTTGTATTGTCTTCTCCATGTAATATTTCAATTGGAATTATTTTTCCTGTTCTTGTTTGAATCACTATATCAATATAAGCTTTGCCTCCTGAATGGTAATGATAAATATTAAAACCGTTATTGGATAAAGTTTGTATTATGTTGTTTTCATATAAAAGTTCAAGTAGCTTTGTATTTGTTATTAGTCTATTTCCACTTACATTTAGTTTTTTATAAAGAATTCCTGAGTCATTGTAATATAATTTAAAACTTTCTTCATCTTTATTTTTACTAATTGGAGATGTTAGTGCTGTTATTCTAGTGCTTTTAATTATCAT
>CAYLJU010000060.1:0-2240 GCA_964384115.1 uncultured Muribaculaceae bacterium
TACCACTTGGATTAACTCAAATAAAAATAATTGAATATTTAAAAAATAATGATCCTGTGTATCAAAAAGATTTAGAAAAAAAATTGGGCATTTCAAGAGCAACCATATCATGTGTATTAAAGACAATGGAAAAAAATAAAATATTAGAAAGAAAATCAACTTGTATAGATGCAAGAATAAAAAAAATAATATTAAATTCTGAAATAAGAAATGAATTAGATAATAATGTAAAAAAAATAAAAGAATTAGAAAAGAAAATAGTTGCAAACATAGATGAAAATGATTTGCATATATTTTTTAATGTTTTAACTAAAATAAAACAAAATTTAAAGGAGGAAAAATAATGATAAAATTACTTAAAAATTTTGAAAAAAAAGATTACATTTTAACATTTTTAATACTCATATTAATAATAATACAAGTATGGTTAGACTTAAAAATGCCAGATTATATGTCTGAAATAACAAGATTAGTAAAAACAGAGGGAAGTAAAATGCCTGATATATTATATAATGGTGGTTTTATGTTATTATGTAGCTTTGGAAGCTTAACATCAACAATAATATCAGGTTATTTTCTAGCAGTACTATCTTCACATTTTTCAAATACTTTACGAAAAAAATTATTTTATAAAGTAGAAGAATTTTCTTTAAACGAAATAAAGAATTTTGAAACAAGTAGTTTAATAACTAGAACAACAAACGATATATCACAAGTTGAAATGTTTGTTGCAATGGGATTACAATTATTAATTAAAGCTCCAATAACAGCTGTTTGGGCAATAACTAAAATAGTAAATAAAAGTTTTGCTTGGAGCACTGCAACAGCAATTGCTGTAGTAATATTACTATCAGTAGTAATATCATTAATAGTTATAGTAATACCAAAATTTAAAATAGTTCAAAAATTAATCGATAAATTAAATAAAGTAGCTCGTGAAAATATAAATGGTATAAGAGTAATAAGAGCATTTAATGCTGAAAAATATACAAAAACAAAATATGAAAATGTTAATAATGATTTAACAAAACAACAATTATTTAATCAAAAAACATTTGCAATTATGTCACCATTAATGTATTTAATAATGAATGGTTTATCACTAGCAATATATGTAATAGGCTCTAATTTAATAGAAAATGCCGGTATGGTAGATAAAGTAGGGCTATTTGGCGATATGATAGTATTTTCAAGTTATTCAATGCAAATAATAATGTCATTTTTAATGCTAGCAATGATATTTACAATAATACCAAGAGCTCAAGTATCAGCAAATAGAATAAATGAAGTTCTTGAAACAAACCCTACAATTATAGATGGAACTTTTGATGGAAATACTAAAACAAAAGGAACAGTAGAATTTGTAAATGTTTCATTTAAATACCCAGATGCAAAAGAATATATTCTTGAAAATATTTCTTTTAAAGCAAATAAAGGTGAAACAATTGCATTTATAGGTTCTACAGGATCTGGAAAATCAACATTAATAAATTTAGTACCAAGATTCTATGATGTAACAGAAGGGGCAGTATTAATAGATGGTATAAATGTAAAAGAATATAAATTAGAAAAATTATATAATAAACTAGGATATGTATCACAAAAAGCAGTTATATTTAATGGTAGTGTTAATTATAATGTAGCATTTGGTGAAAACGGAAAGAAAAAAGATGTAAAAAGAGCAGTAGAAATAGCAAAAGCTAAAGACTTTGTCGAAGAAATGGATGAAAAGTATAATAGTATGTTATCCCAAGGTGGAACTAATATATCTGGTGGTCAGAAGCAAAGAATATCAATAGCCCGTGCTATTGCTCGTGAGCCTGAAATATTTATTTTTGATGATTCATTTTCGGCGCTTGACTATAAAACCGATCTTGAATTAAGAAAAGCCCTTAAAAAAAATATTAAAGATGCAACATGCTTAATAGTCGCCCAAAGAATTGGAACAATAATGCATGCTGATAAAATTATTGTTTTAGATAATGGTAAATGTGTTGGAATGGGAACTCACGAAGAATTATTAAAGACATGTGATGTTTATAAAGAAATCGCACTTTCCCAAATCAGTAAGGAGGAATTAGAACATGCCAAGGCCTAATAGAGGAGGTGAAAAACCTAAAAATTTTAAAACAGCTATAATAAGACTATTTACAGAATTAAAAACTTTTCATGTAGCAATAATAACAGCAATTATTTTAACAACAATAAGTTCAATTTTATCAATATTCACACCAAATATA
>CAYLJU010000061.1:0-2231 GCA_964384115.1 uncultured Muribaculaceae bacterium
GATTAAGTGATTGAAAATCGGTAAAACTATCAAACTGATTACTATTATAATTATCTGATTCCTCTAAGGCATTACTAAAATTAGAATTAAATTCATTATCCGTCATATTATTATTAAATGTTGAATTAGAAAAATTATGATTTTCAAATGATGAATTAGAAAAATTTGGTAAAAATTTATTTTCTTGAGGTTTCGTATTATTTTCATGAATATTACTTACTAATAAATTTTTGTCATTATTATCGTTTGGCATAAATTCATTACTAATATTGTTAGTTGGATTACCATCAAACATAGAACCCAATGAAAAATTACTATTATTATTAATATTACTATCACTATTATTATTTATATTTTGATTATGATTTACATTATTAAAAAAACTATTTTGATTAGATTGATTATCATAATCTTGACTATATATATTAGAATTACTTTCTCTTTTCATCAAAGATTCGGTATTTTCATAAGCCATATTAGAAAAGTTATTATTTGTTGGATTAGAAAAATTATTATTAGGCATATTAGCAAATTGATTCATATTAGTAAAATTATTATTTATCATATTATTTCCTAAAGATGTTTTATAATCATCAAGTCCCATATTATTAAAACCATTATTAAAATTATTATATGTTTCCATTCCACCACCATTATTTGAATTATCGTTATTAACTACATTATTATTAAAATCAAAACTATTGTTATCAGGTTGATTAAGAATTTTTTTAATCTCTGCATCTAACTCACGTACTGTTAACCTTTCTCTTTTAATTCGATCAAGTAACATTAATTGAATAGGTTTATCTTTAATATTTAATAAACTTCTTGCATGTCGTTCAGAAATTTGATTTTTAATTAAAGCATCTTGAACTTCCTCTGGTAAAGCTAATAATCTTAATTTATTGGCTACCATTGGTTGACTTTTACCCATAGTTTTAGCTAAATCTTCTTGGGTCATATTGTCTAATTCGAGAATTCTTTTATAAGTTCTAGCTTCTTCAATAGCACTTAAATTTTTTCGTTGTAAATTTTCTAAAAGTGATACTTTAGCACTTTCTTTATCATCCATATTTTTTATAATAGCAGGAATTGTCGTTAAACCAGCTAAAGCGCTAGCTTTACTTCTTCTTTCTCCAGCAATTAATTCATATTTATTACCAACTTGACGAACAATAATAGGTTGAATAACTCCATGTTCCTTAATAGAATCAGCAAGTTCTTCTAAACCTTCTTCATCAAATACTTCTCTCGGTTGAAATCTATTAGGAAGAATATCATCAAGTCTTAGATAAACTATTTTATTCTCCTTATCATTATTCATAATATCCCTCTTCTTTCTTTTTACAATTACCCTATAATAATATATTATAACATAAATTACTTTTTGACAATTGCTTTTTTTATTTTATTTCATTTTTTTAATCTCTGAATATTTTCTTGGATATAATAATGCTGTTTTAGCATTTTTTTTAATAACAACTAAAGTTCTTTTACTATTTTCAATTGGTAAACTAAACTCTTTTATTTCTTTAAGTTCACTATTTAATTTTTTTAACATCGGTATAGTTTTTTCTAACTCATCATTTAAATTAGCTTTCATAGCTATAAAGTAACCATTTACTTTAACCGTAGGAATAATCATTTCACTTAATATTTTTAAATGACTAACAGCTCTTGCTACAACTAAATCATATTTTTCACGATTAATCTTTGTATAGTCTTCACACCGACTACAAACAGTTTCAATATCATGTAAATCTAATGCTTTTATAACTTCATTTAAATAGTTGATTCGCTTTGTTAAAGAATCTAATAAAGTAATTTTTAAATTAGGAAAAACTATTTTTAATACAATACCTGGAAATCCTGCTCCTGTTCCAACATCTAAAACAGTTAATGGTTGACGTAAATCAACAACTTTTATTAAAGTTAAACTATCATAAAAGTGTTTTAAATACACTTCTTCTTCTTTAATAATTGTTGTTAGGTTAATTTTCTCATTCCAAGTAACTAATAATTGATAAAATTTTTCTAACTTATTTATTTGCTCATTAGTTAAAGTAATACCTATTTTTTTTAATTCTTCGAAAAATTCTTGTTTATTCATGTTTATACCTCTTTAAATAAACACTTAAAATGGCTATATCACTTGGATTAACTCCACTGATACGTGATGCTTGACCAAGAGTAATTGGTTTAACTTTGTCTAACTTTTGACGAGCTTCACT
>CAYLJU010000062.1:0-2199 GCA_964384115.1 uncultured Muribaculaceae bacterium
CTAATTTAATTAAATATGTCATTAATTATTTTAAATATTATCATGAAGAAGATTTAACTTATGAAATGATTAGAAAAGATTATTTTAAAGAATTTCAAGCTTATAAAAAGTTAATTATTAAATTTATTAATATGATTAAAAGTAATAATCATGATATTAATAATTTTAAAAGATATTTAAAGAGAAATAAATATATTTTTTCTTTAAAGAAGCAATATAAGAATAAATGTTTTTTATTAATTATGTTTTCTCTTTATAAATTATATCTAGAAGAATTAAATAGTAGTTTTGAAATAGATTTTGATTTTATGATTATTAAGGCAACGAATAGTATTAAAGAAAAGGGCATGAAACGTTATTATAAATATATTATTATTGATGAATTTCAAGATACTTCAATGGTTAGATATAATTTAATTAAAGCTATTAGGGAAGAGTGTGATAGTAAAATATTTTGTGTCGGTGATGATTTTCAATCTATATATCGTTTTTCTGGTTGTACTTTAGATTTATTTGTAAATTTTAAAAAATATTTTAAAAATGCTAAAATTATGTATATTAATAAAACTTATCGTAATTCTTTAGAACTAGTTAAAATTGCTTATAGTTTTATTATTAAGAATCATTATCAATTAAGTAAGAAAATAATATCTAATAAAAGATTGAAAAATCCTATTAAATTAGTTTATTATACTAAAAGTAATTATGAATATAAGTTTTTAAGATTATTAGATAAATTAAATATGGAGAATAAAAAAGAAATACTAGTCTTAGGTCGTTGTAATCATGATTTAAGTGTTGTTTATAAAGGGGAAGTTCTAAATAATATTTTTACATATAAGAATTTAAAAATAAAATATTTAACTGTTCATACTTCAAAGGGATTAGAAAGTGAAGAGGTAATAGTTTTAAATGTAAGTGATGATTTATTAGGTTTTCCTAATAAATTAGAAGATGATGAGGTTTTAAAGTTATTTTTTAGAAATAAAGAAAGATATTTATATGCTGAAGAAAGAAGACTTTTTTATGTAGCTTTAACAAGAACAAAGAATAATGTTTATTTAATGACAAGAAAGAATTATGAATCTTTATTTGTTTTAGAAATTAAGAATAAGTGTAGTGTATTAGATGTTTAAAATTCTTTGAAAAATAAGGAATTTATAGCAAAAAGTGGTTGACATTTAGGATGGATTTTTGTATAATCTATATCGGTACATTGATTCCCGGGTAGTTTTGTGGTGGGAACACAAAGCTAAAAGAAGAGGAGAAAAGAAATGAAAAGTTTTATACAAAGAAAAGAAGATATTGTTCGTTCTTGGTATGTGATTGATGCTAAGGATGAATCATTAGGTCGTGTAGCTACAAAAGCAGCACATATTTTAAGAGGAAAGCATAAAGTAACATATACACCAAATGTTGATTGTGGTGATTATGTTATCATTATTAATGCTAAAAAAGTTAATTTAACTGGTAATAAGTTGAATGATAAGATGTATTATAATCATTCTATGTATCCAGGTGGATTAAGAGAAAGAAATGCAAAAGAAATGCGTGAAAATTATCCAATTGAAATGATTGAAAGAGCAGTTAAAGGAATGCTACCACATAATCGTTTAGGAAGAGCTATGGGTAAAAAGTTATTTGTTTATGAAGGAGAAAATCATCCACATACAGCGCAAAAACCTACCCAAATAGAAGTTAAATAGGAGGATAATAAGATGGCAAAAGAATATTTCGCTACTGGAAAAAGAAAAGGTAGTATTGCAAAAGTTAAATTAACAAGTGGAAAAGGAAAAATTACTGTTAATGGACGTGATGTTCGTGAATATTTTCCATTTGAAACATTAGTAATGGATTTAGAACAACCATTAGTTTTAACTAATACTAAAGAATTATTTGACGTTGAAGTAACAACTTATGGTGGAGGATTTAGAGGACAATCAGGAGCAATTCGTTTAGGAATTACTAGAGCTTTACTTGAATATGATTCAACTACAAGTAAAGATAGTGAAAATAGCTTTAGAAAAACTTTAAAAGCTGCTGGATTAATTACTCGTGATCCAAGAGTTAAAGAACGTAAGAAATATGGTCTTAAAAAAGCTCGTCGTGCACCACAATTCTCAAAACGTTAATTTGTTTTCACAAAGTCTTGCATTGCAAGGCTTTTTTCTTGATATTTTCACATAAATAGTATAATAT
>CAYLJU010000063.1:0-2155 GCA_964384115.1 uncultured Muribaculaceae bacterium
ACACCATATATCATTAAAAGAAGACGGGCTACTTCAACGATAATTATTGATATATATTTTACACCTGTGCTTTGGATATTAAATTTAGCATTGGCATCTAAGTAATTTTTTCGTTTATCATTTGCTTTATCGTTTATTTTATTATATAAATTAAATGATTTCATATCTCTTATGTTATTATATATTTCATGATTGGATGCTGTTTTAAAGTCTAATGTATCTTTTCTTAATTTATTTAATCTTTCTGTTTCTTTTGATCCTAGTATCATATATCCTAAAGATACTAGTGAAACTATGATGGTGATTATAAAAATATTAAAGTCAATAGTATAGAAATAGAAATATATTACAATAAATTCTATTAATCTTATTATTCTCATTGGAAAATTGCAATAATAGCTTGCCATTACATCAATATCACTATTAAGTAAATTATTATATTCGCTTAATGAAAATCTTGATAAGCTAAATAGAGAGTTTTTATAGAATGATTCTGTATATACATTTTCATATAGATTGTATAATTTATTATAAAGTTTATATAATGTTACTTGATATAGTTGTTCTAGTCCATAATATATGACAGTTATAATTATTGAGAATATTATCAGTTTAATTGCTTTATCATATTCGGCATTATATATGTGATTTAATGCATAACTCCATATAACTGGTATGATTAATACTGTTGCTCTTAGTATTATGGAATTAATAGTATTTATAATAAATTCTTTTTTTGCTTTTGCTAAAACCTTTTTATTTACTTCTTTCATATCTTTCACCATTCTTATTATAAACGATTTTAAATTTATTAACAATAGATTTTGCAATTTTTTGAAAATGTGTTACAATTGTTTGTGAGGAAGTGATGTTATGTTTAAACCTGTTAAAATTTTAGATGAAAAAGATAAGCGTTTGCGTTCTGTTTCAGAAGATGTTGTATTTCCTTTAAGTAATAAAGAAAAAGAATTGATTAATGATATGGTTAAACATTTAACTTATAGTCAAATAGAAAAATATTCTGAAAAATATAATTTAAGACCAGGTATGGGTCTTGCTTTTCCACAAGTTGGTATTAATAAAAGAGTAATTGTTATTGTTGATGAATATGATGAGGGAAAATTTGAGGATTATGTTGTTGTTAATCCTGTTATTGTTAGTAATTCTAGTGAAATGATTGCTGCTGAAGCTGGTGAAGGATGTTTGAGTGTTAATCGAGATGTTGATGGTCATGTTCTTAGATATGCAAGAGTTACTGTTGAGGGATATGATGTTGATGGTAATAAGATTAGAGTTCGTGCTAGAGAGGATTTATCTATTGCTTTTCAACATGAGATTGATCATTTAAATGGTATATTATTTTTTGATAGAATTGACAAAAATAAAAGGTTTTATAGTGAAAAAGAAGTACGTTTGATATAAGTTATTGCGTATTTTTTTTAATTATTATATAATTATTGTGGTGATGATATGAAATATGTTGTTAAAAGAATTTTTAATATGAATTTTAAAAATATGTTTAAACAGATAAATGTAGTTCATGAAAGATCTGGTAAAAATAGAATTTTTATTTTTTTTGATATGATTATTTGTGGTTTTAAATATGAGGCTGGTTATATGGATTATATGCTTTTTGAGATGTATAATTTAA
The DNA here is from genome assembly GCA_964384115.1 of uncultured Muribaculaceae bacterium. Classification (GTDB taxonomy): domain Bacteria; phylum Bacillota_I; class Bacilli_A; order RF39; family UBA660; genus CAG-884. The sequence continues at coordinate 1,652 of CAYLJU010000063.1, forward strand.
ATAGTAAGCAGAGAAAAACTATTATGACACGTGGTAAGAATAATAGATTGATAAAAAAATATAATGATTTTACTTTTAAAGATTATTTTTTAATGAAAGATAAATTTGATAATAAATTTAAGGATTATTTACATAGAGATTTTTTGGTTATCAATGAAAAAAATAATGATGAATTTATAGATTTTATTAAAAAACATCCTATTTTTTTTGGTAAACCTTTAGATGGTCAATGTGGTAAAAGGATTGAAAAGATTGATATTAATAAATTTAATGGTGATTTATTTAAACATTTACTTGATAATAAACTTTATTTGCTTGAAGAACCTATTGTTCAACATGATGATATAAATAAATTACATCCTTGCAGTATTAATACTATTAGAATGGTGACTATTTATAATAGAGAAAAAAAGATTGGTAAAGTTGCGGCGTGTTATTTTAGAATTGGTAATGGTAAACATGTAGATAATTTTAATAGTGGTGGTATGGTTGTTCCTGTTGATA
>CAYLJU010000064.1:0-2147 GCA_964384115.1 uncultured Muribaculaceae bacterium
ATATAAATTATCTAATTTCTTATATTTAATAATGATATTCATGCGATATACTTGATTAACTCGAAAAGGATTAGCTAAACTAGGACCTAATATTTCTTTATCTAAATTCTTTTTTAAATATTCTTGGATTTTTTTTGCTTCGCCACTTAATAATTTATAATCTTTACTTTTTATTTGAATTAAAACTAAATAACAATAAGGAGGATAATTTAATAATTTTCTATTTTTCATTTCTTCTTGAAAGAATCCTAAGTAATTATTATTTTTAGCATATAAAATAGCATAATGGGTAGGATTATAAGTTTGGATATAAACATTACCTTCTTTTTCTCCTCGACCAGCTCTACCCGCTACTTGATTTAATAATTGAAATGTTGTTTCACTACTACGAAAATCAGGTATATTTAAGCTATTATCGGCATTAATAACTCCAACTAAAGTTACATTAGCAAAATCTAAACCTTTAGCAATCATCTGAGTTCCTATTAGAATTTGATATTTATTATCTTTAAAATCATTAATAATTTTTTCATGACTTCCTTTTTTACTAGTTGTATCAAAATCCATCCGAATAGTTTTATAATCTTTAAATAAGTATTTTAATTCTTCTTCTACTTGTTCTGTTCCTGATCCACTTGTTTCTAATTCACTATGACAGTTTGGACAAAGTTCTGGTTTATTTTCAGCATATCCACAGTAATGACATCTTAACATTTCACTTGTTTTATGATAAGTTAAAGTAATATCACAGTTTTTACAAAGAAAGTTTTTACCACAATTAGGACAAGTAATCGTTGTTGCATAACCTCTTTTATTTAAAAATAAAATTACTTGTTCACCTTTTTTTAGCACTTCTTCCATCTTTAAATATAATTCTTCCGAAAAGAATTTGGTTTTCTTTTTTTCTTTAAACATATCAATAATATTAACTTTTGGTAATTTACGATCATTTACTCTTTTTTCAAGTTTTAAAAGTGTATAAACATTTTTTAAAGTCCTAGCATAAGATTCTAAAGTTGGGGTAGCTGATCCTAATAATACTGGACAATTATGATAATCACCACGCCATTTAGCAACATCAATAGCATCATATCTTGGCATATTTTCTTGTTTATAAGAACTAGAATGTTCCTCATCAACGATAATAATACCTAAACTTTCAAGAGGAGCAAAAATAGCACTTCTGGCCCCTATTACTATTTTTATATTTTCTTTTTTAATTTTTCGATATTCATCATATTTTTCACTATCGGATAAACCCGAATGAAAAACGGCAATAATTCCACCAAATCTTTCTGTAAATCTTCTTACTGTCTGTGGTGTTAAACTAATCTCTGGTATTAAAACAATAGCTGTTTTATTATTACTAATAACTTTTTCAATTAATTCCATATATACTTCAGTTTTTCCAGATCCCGTTACTCCATATAATAAATAAGTTTTATAATTATTTAAATCAATACTATTAACTACTTTTTCTTGATCACTTGTTAAAGGATATTTTTCTTTTAAATCATAATTATTATTTAATCGATATACTTCTATTTTTTCTTTATTTAAAATATTTTTCTTAATTAAAGTATCAACACTAGAATTAATTTTTTTTAAGTAATCATAAGTAACATTTTTATTTTTTAATAAAATATTAACTATTATTTCTTGTTTATCTGTTAACTTAGCTTGTTTTAAATTAGTAAAATTAATTGTTACATAAGTTTCATACTTAATATTAACTTTTTTCTTAATACTAGCTTTATAACCATTAGGAAGCATTACTTGATAACATGATATTAAAGTTGCTAAAGTTTTTTCTTTTAAATATAAACCAAGTTCTAATAATTCTTTTGTTAAAACAATATCAGAATCAACAACCTCAATTATTTCTTTTAACTCATATTCATCTTCGTATTTATCCATAATATTAGTAACAAAACCAATTAATTTAAAAGATGAAAAAGGTACTAATACTCTAACTCCTATTTGTATTTTATTAACTAAAGAATCAGGTACTTTATATATAAAATATTTATCAACAGCTCTTGCTTGAATTTCAACTAAGACTTGAATAAACATATTATCACCTTCTTAGTTGAATTATACTAAATTAAAAATAAAATAACAATAGAATAAATAAGAAAAAATTACTT
>CAYLJU010000065.1:0-2101 GCA_964384115.1 uncultured Muribaculaceae bacterium
TATATAAACAAAATAAAAAATTATATAAAAAATTTAAAAAAACATACTTGTAAAAAGTAAAATAAAAACATATAATTTATATGTGATGAAAAATGAAAAAAATAAGCCTTTTAATAATAATTTTATTACTAGTAGGATGCACTAATAAAATTACATGTACGAATAATGAATACAATCAAACAAATCAAATTACAATTTCAAATAATAAAAATAAAATTAAAAACATTAAAGTTAAAATTATATTCAAAAATAATGAAGAAGCATTTAATTATTGTACACTACTAAAATTAAGTGAAACCGACATTAATTGTAATGATAATATTATAATATATAATAACTATAAAGATTTTTTTAACATAAGTTTTCAAAATACAGATGAAACCATCAAATATTTAGAAGAAAATAATTACAAATGTAAATAGTATTTTTATAATATAAATGATATAATATAAAAGGAGGATAAAAATGAAAAAAATAATATTATTAATAATCACACTAACACTAGTAGGATGCACAAAAAAAGCCGATCTTGTATGCACTGAAAAAACTGAATTATATACAACAACAGTAGAATTGAATTTTGAAAACGATAAATTAAAAGAAGCAATAAGCATAAGTGAATATAAAGATGAAGAACTCGCTAATCAAATATGTAATACACTAGGTGAAAAAGTAAAATGCTATAAAAACAAAGTTCAAATAATTGATTACATGAAAGATTATCTAGGAAATTCAAAATACACCATCCAAAAACAATTAGAAAATCAAGGATTTAGCTGTAAATAGGTGAAAAAATGAAATGTGTAAGATGTGGAACAGAACTAAAACTTGGAGATAAAGTCTGTTTAGGATGTGGCTTTGAAGTAGGAAAAAAATATACTGAAGAGCCTCAAAATGAAACACTAGAAAGTATCATGCAAATGCCAGTAGAAACAGAAAAAGAAGTAGATGAAGCCGAAGAAATAGAAATAAGCGATAATATCGAACAAATAGAAGAAATTAATGGTGAAAAAATAAACATTAATAATAAAATAGTAAAAGAAAGCAATGAAAAAATAAAAAGAAAAAATAAAAAGAAAAAAAAATATGCTTTTCTAATAATATTATTAATCGTAATTATCATAGGAATTACAATAGGTTTAAATATTAATAACATAAAATGTTATATCAATAAATGCAATAATAAACCAGTAGAAGAACCAAAAGATATACCAAAAGAAGTAATTAATCATCCAACAACACCATATATATTTGATAATAGTTTTAGCTTTAAATTAAATGATCTATGGAATGAAACATATGAAAAAAATTATCCAAATCAAATAAAAAAAATAAAATTTGAAAAAAATACATCCGAATTTAAAATAATAAAATATGAATTTACTGAAAACACCTTAAAACAATACCTAAATTACGTAGGAATTGAAACAAGTAATCAAGTTGAAAATAATAATACAAAATATAATCATATAACAAATAATCAAACAGAAGAATACATAATTGTAGAAAAAAAATACATATATGTACTTTCATTCATAAATCTAACAACTGAAGAAATAAATGAAATAATGAAAACAATATACTACTATAAATAGGAGAAAAATATGAATTATCAAAAAGAATTAGAAAATTTAATAAAACAACTAGATCACAAACCAACATTACTTCTACATTCTTGTTGCGCCCCCTGTTCTTCATACGTTCTAGAATATTTAGAACCATATTTTATAATAACAATACTATATTATAATCCAAATATAGAACCAAAAGAAGAATATTTAAAAAGAAAAGAAGAACAAATAAACTTCATAAAAAAAGTCCATCCCAATATAAAAATATTAGATGTTGAATATGATAATGCAATATATAATAATGAAATAAAAGGATTAGAACATGAAAAAGAGGGCGGAACAAGGTGTTATAAATGTTACAAACTAAGAATGGAAAAAACAGCATTTCTAGCCCAAAATAACTATGAATATTTTGGTACAACCCTAACAGTAAGTCCACATAAAAATGCAACCTATATAAATGATATAGGAAAAGAATTAGAACAAAAATATCAAACAAAATTTTTAATATCTGATTTTAAAAAAAATGA
>CAYLJU010000066.1:0-1993 GCA_964384115.1 uncultured Muribaculaceae bacterium
AAACTTGGTGTGTTTTGACTAATAAAGAAATTCAAACGGATTATCTTGTACTAGCAACTGATATTAATAATACAAAAGAATTAGTATCCAACCTAAATAGTAAAGAAATTCAGAAAATAAAAAAAATACCAACTACTTCAGCTATAACTGTTCAATTAGAATTAAGTAAACCAATGATGCCAATTGATAGAACAACTTTTACTACTAGTACTATACTAGCTAGTTTTACTGAAGAATCAAGATCAACTTTTCCAAATTCTAAAGGAAGAGTTTCCATTATTTTAGCTAATCCTGATAACTATATTAAATTAACTGATAAAGAAATTCTTAATAAAGTTCTAATAGATTTAGAAAAACTTAATTTCTTGATTAAAGATAATTTACTTGATTATCGTATTATCAGACATGAAAAGAAGTTTTATTGTTTTAGTCCAAATAATGACTATTTAAGACCAAATGCCGATAGTGGTATTAGAGGTCTAATATTAGCCGGAGATTATATCAAGCAAAAAATGTATGCTACGATGGAAGGAGCTGTTATATCAGGACTAAAAGCTTTTAAATTTATCTTAGATAATTAGCATTTACTTTTTTCAATTGTTTATATATAATTATATTGAGGAGAAGTGAATATGCAAGAATATTTAAAAAAATTATTTGATTTTAATAAAACGATAGCAAGTTCTTATATTTTAAAATACGATTATCCGGAAGTATTAAATCATATAGGAGAAATTATATTGGAAATAAGTAAAACTTTAAATAATGATTATCAAGAAATAAGTCCTAATGTTTTTGTTCATAAATCAGTTAAAATAGATAAAAGTGCAACGATTATAGGACCATGTCTTGTTTTAGAAAATTCCGAAATTAGAGTAAATGCTTATATTCGTGGTAATGTTATTATCGGTAAAAATTGTGTTATAGGTAATTCAACGGAATTAAAAAATGCTATTTTATTTGATGAAGTTAAAGTTCCCCATTTTAATTATATCGGTGATTCTATTCTAGGTTATAAAGTTCATTTTGGAGCAGGTAGTTTAACTAGTAATGTCAAAAGTGATGAATCAAATGTTACTTTGACTATTAATTCTGAAAAGATTAAAACTAATCGTAAAAAAATAGGAGCTTTAGTAGGTGATAAGGTAGAAATTGGTTGTAATGCTGTTTTAACACCAGGATCAATAATTGGTAAAAATACAACTATTTATCCTTTAGTTATGGTAAGAGGAGAAATACCAGAAAATAAAATTGTAAAATCAACAACCATGGTGGATAAAAGATGAAAATATATCTAGACTTTGATGGAACTTTATTTAATACAGATAAATTTTACCAAGATTATTTAGCTATTTTAAATAAGTATAATATATCTTCTTTCAAAATAGATGAAATGAAAAAAGAGTTATTTACAAATAGAAGATTTAATTTAGATATTTTAACTGATTATATTATAAGTAAATATAATATAAAGAATTTAAAAGAAGAAGTAGAATTTCTTTATAATAATTCTTATGTATTTGAAGATGTTATACCTTTTTTAGAAAAATATAAAAATTATAATTTAATTTTATTAACTTTAGGTGATATTGATTATCAAAATAGAAAAATAGAAGGTTCTAAGTTAAGTAAATATTTTCAAGATATTATGATAACTGATGTAGATAAATCTCAATTAGATATTGATTATAAAGATAATCTATTTATTGATAATAATCCTAAAGAATTAATTAAATTTCAAAATAAGGGTGGTAAAATAATAAGAATTAGACGAATAGATGATAAGTATTCTGTAATTGATTTAGATAATGTTTTAGAATATAAGAATTTTCTTGATCTTAAATTAGAAGAAATAATTTAACTTATTATCATATATTTTATTGGTGACAATATGTTTAATAAAAAAATTGATAGTAAAATTAAATTAATTTTTCTTTTTTTTCTAGCTTTTTTTCTAGTTATTTTTTTAAGAATTGTTTATATAGAAATGGTA
>CAYLJU010000067.1:0-1903 GCA_964384115.1 uncultured Muribaculaceae bacterium
AAAGAATATCACATTCACCTGACGGCACATAGCCGCCGTTTCCGTCATCCTTAACTTCTACGCCGTCACCGCAGACAAGAGCAACCTCATCAGGGCTTACTGCGCCATAGGTGTATGCGAAATAGTAAGGATAATAGTCGGAGGATACAGTTACGGAGAACTTGTATTCACCGAGAAGGCGAACGCCTGAAAATTCCTTTGTGGGAACTACTTCTGCATCTTCTGCTACTTCTGCATCAGGTCCCTCGTAAGCACTGAATGTATCATAGCCTACAAATGCCTGACCGCTCATTCCGGAGTGACCTGCACCGACGGATACGGGAGATGAGAAGGAAAGGATACCTGCAACATAGTTTTCAGCCTTGATGGGAGAACCGTCGCTGAAGGTAAGACCTTCGTTGAGCTCGATTTCGATGGTGTATGTACCGTCATCGTTTTCGGTCTCGGTGTGGTTCTTTACAGCTGTCTTATTCCACTGGTAAGCGCCGCTCTGGTCTACTTCCATTGTGGAATATCCGGAAGTCAGTCTTCCGATATCCTGGTCAGATGCGCCGGCAGAACTGCCTCCGAAGCCCGGCCAACGGAAGTCGCCGGAAAGCTCTGTTGTGCTGCCGAGGATGACCTTGGTACCTGCCTCGATCTTGCGCTCGACAACGTCCGGTTGCTCAGATGTTCCGGAACCGGTATCAGTATCATTGTCATTGCCTTTTTTGCCGCAGGAAGCGAGCAGGCAGCTGCAAATCATGATGACCGCCAGAAGCAGAGCAAGAATTTTCTTGTTCATGGAAATTTGCCTCCAATTAAAATTTCAATTCGGTGTTTCTCGGCTTGCATATGATGCAAACGGCACGACCGCAGCTACACGGTAATTTTGAGCATGCGGACAAATAAATCCTCTTAAAGACCGTCCGCACACACAGCGATTGCGCTATGCGTTATAATGCAAACAGATACAACACGTCATTGTTCTATAATTGTAACCCATTGATACGATTTTGTCAATAGAAAATAACGAAATCGTCACTTTTTTCATCAGTTTGACAAAAAAATTGGCTCATTCTTTACTTATTTACCATATATGCGTTTATTTTTTTGTTTTATTTAATGTCGGGGCACGACGGCGTTTCATCAGCGCAAAAATTTATTCCGTATTTTCATAAAAAGCAGTTTCTCGGTAAAATTTACATCAAAAGAGCGGCATGACCGCTCGGTCATGCCGCTAAGTGACTGTCGTACGAGGTCGGAAAAAGTGTCAAGCTGCTTTTTCGGCTTTTTTCGACAAATTTCCGTTTTTTGCGCATCAGTGAACGATGCAGCGCTCGGTGTCCTTATCAAAAATATGGATTCTGGACGTATCAAATGCAACCTTGATTTCATCGCCCGCACGCGAGGTGGAACGAGGAGATACTCTTGCAATGAGGTTTGTTTCTCCGACCTTGAGGTAGAGATAAATCTCAGCGCCCATAAGCTCGGTAACTTCAACATTTGTATCAACCACGGAGTCAGTAAGTGTTGCAAGATGAACAGGCTCGTCGTGAATCGCCTCGGGACGTATTCCGACAATAACCTCTTTGCCGATATACTCCTGAATAGCCTCGGTGTTCTTCTCTGCCGGGAGCTTAATCGTGTGGGTTTCTTCAAATGTAAAGTACAGGTCGTCGCCTTTCTTCTCGATGATTCCGTTTATAAAGTTCATCTGAGGAGTTCCGATGAATCCGGCAACGAATATGTTGCAAGGCTTGTCATAAAGGTTCTGAGGCGTGTCTACCTGCTGGATAACGCCGTCCTTCATAACTACGATACGGCTTGCCATGGTCATAGCCTCGACCTGGTCATGCGTTACGTATACGAAAGTGGTCTCAACGCGCTGATGAAGCTTTGTAAGCTCTGTTCTCATGGCAGC
>CAYLJU010000068.1:0-1876 GCA_964384115.1 uncultured Muribaculaceae bacterium
CCCATTTATGATAAGTAATATCATTTGTTTTAAACAATTTAATTTTATCATATCTAAATGGAACATATATATAATAATATTTATCATCTTCAACAACAGAAGATTTATATAATACGTTTTTAAAATACAAATAATTTTTAGATTTGCATATGATCTTAACTTTTTTAATATTATCAAAATTTTTACCATCAACTGAAGAGCAAATATATAAATTATATGTATTATCTACAAAAAGATATTTATAATTATCATTGATTTTTTTTACTTCTCCATGCCAATATTTACCATCATAATTTTTAATACTGATTTTCTTTTCCTGACTCCAATCTTTTAAATTTATAGATGTTATTAAAGTAGGTTTTAAATCTAAATTAAAATAATATAAATAGTATTTATTATCTCTATATAATAAACTAATGCTGATTAGATTTTTAGAATTAGTTAAATCATCAATTATTAATTCCGGACTACTCCAACTAATACCATCACTTGATATCATTCTGAATATTTTTTGCTTATATATAGTTTTATCAAGAGATTCAGTTGTTAAGCGATACCAAAGTTCTAATTTATCATTAACATATATTAAATTAGGATCATTATAATATTCTATATATTCCTTATTACTATTATCTATAATAGGAAGTAACGGATTAATAACATTTTTTGGTGGAATAAAATTAATACCATCATTTGAAACAGCTATACAGGGATTTTCTAATTCTACCCGACAATTTGAATAAGGTGTATAAACCATCCAAAATTTATATCCATTAAAGGAATTTTTAAAATATAAAACTGAAGGATGAGTAAATTCGTTAGACTTATCAAATGTAGAAACATTCATAATTTGACTATATATTTCATCTTTAGCAAATTTTTTTTTATATTTTTGATATTGCCAATCTTTCAATAATTTATCAATGTTTATAAAAGATATATTAAATAATATTTTATATCCTAGAATAATTATAATAATTGTAAAAAATAATAAAATTAATATATATAAATAATAATTATATATTAATAAGAATAACAAAACCATTAAATATACGAATAATATAGATATTAATACTTTTTTATTTTTTAATAATTTCTTCATTTTAATTCCTTCTTAAATTCTTGATTATTGCATATTTTTATTACTTCATCTTTTTTATTAGTTAAAAAATTATCTAAATTATATTTCGGACATTCTTTTAAACTCTTTTCTTTATATTCATCTAATGTACAAATAATTTTAGCAGGATTACCTCCTACTACAACATCACTTGGAATACTTTTAGTAATAACACTTCCCGAAGCTATTACAACATTATTACCTATTTTTATGTTTGGCATAATTATTGTTCTTGCCCCTATAAAACAATTATTACCAATTTCTATTTTACCAAACTTAATAACACTTTTATATTTTTTCTCTTCTCTAAAAACATATGTACCACCATCATGAGTTATAAATTCAACGTCATTTGATATTGTTACATGATTTCCTATTGTAATTAAATATGGTTCTGAACCAAAATTTATATTTTTTCCAATAAAACGAGTATCTTGTTCAAAATTTACTCCTATTTTTTTTAAATATTTTTTATAATTAATTTTTTTTAAACTTTCAATATATATTTTTTCAATCATTTTACCTCTTTAACTTCATTCCAACAACAAGTAGCTTTCCCAACAGTCCATTTCCCAAAATAATATTATAATATGCTATTTTTTCTCCACCTAAATTAATTTTAAATTTATCTATTCCATTTGGATTATCATAAGAAACTATACCACCTAAATCATATTTTTCATTGTTTTTAAAATATTTTATATCTTCCCAATGTAAAAACTTATTGGCTCTTCCTATTAAAGCTTTTTTAGTATC
>CAYLJU010000069.1:0-1783 GCA_964384115.1 uncultured Muribaculaceae bacterium
TTTCCTTTCTTTTTTTATAATAACGAGTTGTGTTAACAGGAATTGGTATTATGATTTATATGATGATTATAAAATTCAAACTAGTAATGATAAAATAATATTAACGAAAAATAATGAAAAAGTTAATATTAATGATTTAGATTATTCGATTAAATCTTTTAAATATAATAGTGATGTTGTTTGCCTTTATTTAAATGATAATAATTATTATATGATTTATTATGTTGATAATAGTATTTTAGGCCCATTCAAAACCAAAGATAATTTATTAGAAACAACTAATAGTTTATCGATGACCTTTACTACTGATTTTCAAACTATTGATAAGTTAGAAGGTAAAATATATGAATGATCCTATTAAAAGAATAGAAGAGTTAGTTGATATTTTAAATAGATTAGGATATGAATATTATACTTTAGATAATCCTAGTGTTTCCGATTTTGAATATGATAGGTTAATGCAAGAATTAATTAAGTTAGAAAGTATGTATCCTGATAATGTTTTAGAAAACTCACCTACTAAAAGAGTAGGAGGCAAGATTAATGAGAGTTTTGAAAAAATTAAACATCAAATACCTCTTTTATCTTTAGCTAATGTTTTTACGGAAGCAGATATTATAGCTTTTGATAATCGAATTAGAAAAGAAGATATAAAAAATCCTACTTATGTCTGTGAACTTAAAATTGATGGTTTGTCTGTTTCTTTAAGATATGAAAAAGGACTATTAAAATATGCAGCTACTCGTGGTAATGGAATAATTGGAGAGAACATAACTGATAATGTTAAAACGATTAAATCAATTCCTTTAAAACTTCAAGAAGAAATTGATATTGAAGTAAGAGGAGAAATATATGTTAGTAAGAAAACCTTAGAAAAATTAAATGAAGAAAGAATTAAAGAAGGATTAGAACCATTTAAAAATGCTAGAAACTTAGCAAGTGGCTCAATTAGACAATTAGATAGTAGTGTTACAGCTAGTAGAAATTTAGATGCTTTTATTTATCATTTACCAAATCCCCTTGATTATGGTATTAACACTCATTTTGAAGCTTTAGAGTTTATGAAAAAATTAGGTTTTGTGACTAATCCTAATAATCGTTTAGTAACCGGAATTGATGGTATTTTAAATTATATCAATGAAAAGACTAAAGAAAGACCAGATTTACCTTATGATATTGATGGAGTAGTAATTAAATTAAATAATATTTTAGATCAAATGAAATTAGGTAGTACCGTTAAATATCCAAAGTGGGCAACTGCCTATAAGTTTCCGCCAGAAGAAGTTGTGACTAAATTAAAAAATATTATTTTTACTGTTGGAAGAACTGGTCAAATAACTCCAAATGCTATTTTAGAACCTGTTAATGTTATGGGATCAACTATTTCGAAAACTACCTTACACAATGAAGATTATTGCAAAGATTTAGATATTCGTATAGGTGATTATGTAACAATTATTAAAGCAGGAGATGTTATTCCAAGAGTTGATAGTGTCAAAAAAGAAAGAAGAACGGGTGATGAAATACCTTTTCAAATGATAACTAATTGTCCAATTTGTAAAGAAAAATTAGTTAAAAAAGATAGTAATTATTACTGTGTTAACCCTTTATGCGATGCTAGACATATTGAATCTTTAATTCATTTTGCTTCTCGTCAAGCTATGGATATAGTTGGTATGGGAGAAAAAATAATCGAAGATATGTATAACTTAGGTTTTATTAAAACAATTCCTGATTTTTATCATTTAGAAAAATATCAAGATGAATTAATGCTTTTAGAAGG
>CAYLJU010000070.1:0-1780 GCA_964384115.1 uncultured Muribaculaceae bacterium
AGTTTCTCTACACTAGAATTCATAAGGCTCAAGAATTTGATATAACTCATAGGATGTTGTTTCAATTGTTGTGCACCTTGTTTTCTGTCGATCGTATCTGGTGATTGAAACACTGGTGTGGATAAGATGACATCTTGGTATAACTTCACCATATCATGATAAAACTTGCGTATTCCCTTTCTTTCCTCTGGGAAATGAGCACTTAGTATCTGCACAAATTCTTCCACGGAGTTCGGGAATCGTATCGTCTGACTACCGTAAACAATTGAATACAACAAGTTATGTCGTATCATTGTGATCGGTTCTTTGATAGCATTGAACACATATCGATGTGGATTAAATCCTTGCTCTCCAAATCCATAAAGCATTGCAGCCCCTTGTTCAAATATGATCCCATTTCGTTTGAAGATACCACATGATCCTCCTGGTTTCCACCCAGCCTCGATGAGAGCTACCTTTCGTCCTTTCTTTGCTAACATAGCTGCCGCTGTCAACCCGGATATTCCAGCTCCTATGACTACAACCTCATATTCCCTCATAACAACTTCCTGATTGATCTCTTTTTATTAACTTATGAAATGACTTCTTTAGAAAGAACATTACTAAAAATTTGAACCAATAAATCTTCAGAAAGGCTTGGCTGTATTTTCACTTTTGTCGTATAATATGAGTAATGCAGATTTATTCATCAATGAACGATAAGATGCTAAAGAATGATAACGGAGGCTGCCTCATGACAAAAAAAGACGTATTAGAACTAAAGCGTAGATTCAAAAAAAATGAGTGTACTTTTACACGTATGTGTGGTTGCTATGTAAATGCTGAAAAAGATGTAGTTCTTAATCTCGAAGAAACTTTTTTAAATCTGAAAGAAGAAGAATTTTATAAATACTTAGAGATAGCGAAAAAAACTCTTTCTGGTACCATCGGTAATAACTTATTAGAGCTCGAATTCCCATTGGACGAAGAAAGTGCCGGTGGAAAACAACAATTTTTGATGGCGTTAAAACAAAGTCGCTTAAAAGATCCTGAATTATTAGAAACTTATTTAAAACATAAAGATTATTTAGTAATCGAATCTATTAAACAAAAAATAATTGATTTAATCAAAAAAGAAACAATTGATGCTAATAATTTAATTGATATTCAAAGATCAAATGAAGTTTTAAATAGTGTACCTTATCAATTATTAAAAGAAAATAAAAAGTTCCAATATGGTAATATTAAAAAAGGAAGTCGTAGTAAAGATTATGAAGCTAGTATTCAATTTTTAGGTGTTAATGGTTTAATTCATCGTAGTTTTAAATTAAATGATATCAAAAGTCCTCTAAGTAGTTATAAAGATATAGAAAGTTTTAAATTATATCCTAATGATGTTGGTATTTTGTATACTATGTTACATTTAAATAAAATGAAATTCATGACTAATGATGAAATTAAAAGAACTTTAATTGAAAATAATGTTGCTAATACTTTAGTTAATTTAGGTTATAGTTTATATTATTATCAATCAGATGGAAAATCAGAAATTAGTTTTATTGTGCAAAATAGATTAGGTGAAATAATTCCTATCGAAATATTAAATATGAATTTAACTAAGGCTAAAGCTTTATCAATGTTTACAGCTAAATATAAAGTAGGAAATCCTATTCGTTTAACTGAAGATAATTTTAGTAAAAAGAAAAATGTTAAGTATATTCCTGTTTATGCAAGTTTTTGTTTAAGAGATTTATAGTATAAAATAGATTTTAATTATTAAAATAGTAATGGTGAGAAAATG
>CAYLJU010000071.1:0-1766 GCA_964384115.1 uncultured Muribaculaceae bacterium
AGAATATTTTCGTTTGTACCTATTTTTCAGATAATTTGCTTAAAAAATAAATCAACAATTAATAAACTTATAGTACTTGATTGTTGATACAACTAAAAAGCGCAAATATCCTTAAGGTAACATTTTGACAATTGTCATTATGGTTTTATTATAATTTATTAATGAACATTACAAACTACCTAAATTTTTGTTAAACTTCTTATATTAGTTTGTTTTTTCTTTATATGTCCTTTTGCCATTGAAAGCATTATTATAAAAGATAATGTTAACATCATATTCATTTTCTTTTTTCCTCTGATGAAATGATCATTAAACATATAATCTCTATCTATTCTTCCATTTAATCTTTCTACTTCAGTTCTTTTCTTATATAATCTTTCATATTTTTTACTATCTCTAGCTACTGGTAAAAATATTCTTCTATCTGTTGATATAGGAATTCTAAATACTTTTCCTTTGGTATTATATTTAAATCCATATCTCAAGCATTTTCTTTGTTTATCATATCCAAGATATTTTAATTTATCATATTCACCAGTTACTATATTTTTTATATAGTAAACTTCTCCATCTTCATTATATGCAATTGGTTGATTATCTACTTCTCTTAATCTTTCTTCTTTCCACATATGTCTGGTATCAACGAGAGGATTAATGTTATATTTATCTTTTAGCAAAGTATTTCTTTTCCCATCATCATACCCTGCATCAGCTAGAAAATTTTCCATTTTATCAAGTACATATTGATAATTTTTATCTAAATCATTAATCATATCATTAGCAACAGTTTGTTCAGATACACTTGCTATTTCCAATCTTTTCCATATTGGTAATCCATAATTTGCATCGCATAATATATGAGCTTCAAATCCATGATGCCATGTGCTTTTTTTGGTACCATTAGCAAAAATATAAGTTTTACAAGTCCAAGAAGCATCATTCTCCCTACGATAATCTTTTTGATTTTCGTTAGATGTAGATTTTTTATTATCATTCTTAGCATAACTATCTAATAGTTTACCATCAAGAGCACAATCTTTACCAAAGTTATCTAAATGCTCATACATAAATTTTACATTTTCTTCAAACATACAATCTAACTGTTTTTGACACTCAGTTAAAGATTTAAAGAAATTAGTAAATACTCTAGCTTTAGGTATCAATGTTTTTCGTTTTCCTAAATATAAGTAATCTTCATCTTTTAATCCACAAATTTTTCTTAATTGTGAATTTCTAGATAATTCCCTACGAAACGATTCAACACTTCTATGACCAAATATTTTCATAGCATATACAAGATTTAACATTACTCGTACTGGGAAATCATTTCGTCCTTTACCACGTTTTTCTTCAAGCATATTACATAACTTTGCATCATCTAAATTCTCTAAACATAATTTTAATCTTTCTAAATCTCCTAAAATTTCAATTTCCATATAGTCAAAAATCGTTTTTTGTGATATATTATTCATAGATAATTCACCTCGTTATTTTTATTTTTTGTTCAACTATATTATAACATTTTTAAGATGAATTATCTAGATAATTCCCTTATTTCATAAGGGTTTTCTTTTGCTTTTTAATATTTGGTCGTAATTTTAGAAAATTATTCCAAAACATAGCTAAATAGCACTAAAAATGGGGCGAAAAATATTTTTGCTCCATTTTTATCCTTTGATATTGCTGTAATTCTTAACTAACGAAAATATTCTGATACTTTCTTATAAGAAAGTATATAGAACGCAAACCTTTCCTGGCTTCTTTGA
>CAYLJU010000072.1:0-1705 GCA_964384115.1 uncultured Muribaculaceae bacterium
TAAAACATAATGCTTTTTTCATATATCCTCCTATTATCCTACTAATAGAATACCATAAAAATAATATTTTTTAAAGATTTGGAAAATGATTTAAAATATATTCTTTTAAAATACTGTTAATATTTTGTAAATTACCAGTTAAAATCTCGATTTCTAATTGTTTAAAAACATCATTTAAAAAAGAAGATGGTTCTTTATTAAAAATTTCACATATTTCTTTAGCTGTTATATTTATATCTGATCTTACTTTAATTGGTAATTCTTGATAAGCTTTATTTATTTCCGGTTTACTTAATCCTTTATTAATACCAGCAATGGTATTAACATATAAACCATATTTATATAAAACTAAGGGATTTAAATTATCAAGTTCATAAACAAAATTAATATTTTTGATTAATTCTTTTTCATTTTTAGTAAAAGGATAAACTTGGGAATTAATCATTGACCAAATACCAATTAAATCTGAATAGTCTTTTACGCGATCAATATTTTCTAACTCTAAAAATTCTAATAAATCTAACTCTTTTAAAAGATTGATTCCTTCTTTAGCATGAATACTAGCAAATATTTTATCTAATTCTCTCTTTTTACGATCATAAGAGATATTTTTTAAATACTTTTTAGTTTCATTTATTGCTAATTTTAAATTAGAATCTAAAGAAAAATTTAAATTAGTTGCAAAGCGAATAGATCTTAAGATTCGAAGAGCATCATCTTTAAAAGATTTAGAAGGATTAATAATCGTTTTTATTATTCTATTAGATAAATCCATTTGACCATTTAATGGATCAATTATATTACCATTTTGATCCATACAAATAGCATTTATAGTAAAATCTCGTCTTTGTAAATCAGTTTCTAAATCATCTATATATCTAATACTTGAGGGATGACGATTATCTAAATATGCTTCTTCTTCACGAAAAGTAGTTACTTCAAATAAAATATTTTTATAAATAACACTAACTGCTCCATAAGAGTTTTCCTCATTTATGTTTTTAGAAAATTTTATATCGGAAAATATTTTTTTGATTTCTTTTGGTGTAGCATTAGTATTAATATCAATATCATGTGATTCTATTTGCATTAAATAATCACGAACAAATCCACCAACTATATAAGCTTTATATCCTTTACTATTTATTATTTTTAAAAATTCTAAAGCTATTTCTTTCATATACACCTATAAAAAAACTAAAAAGTTTTGAACTTTTTAGTTAACAGATTTCTTTAATTGAGTTCCAGCTTTAAAAGTTACGGCATTACGAGCTGGAATTTCTACTGTTGCTCCTGTTTGAGGATTACGTCCTGTACGTCCTTCTCTTCTAGAAACACCAAAAGTTCCAAAACCTATTAAAGTAAGTTTATCACCTTTCTTTAAAGCTTCTGTAATTGCATCAAATGTAGCATCAATTGCTCTTGTTGCATCAGCTTTAGTTAAACCTGCATTTGTAGCAACAGCTTCTACTAATTCAATTTTTTTCATTATGTTCCTCCTTTATTAATGAATTAAGCACTAATATCATGCTTACATATACAAATTATCATAAATAAATCTGTAAATCAACACTTTTAACGTATTTTTTACTTTTTATCTTCTTTATTTACTTTGACTTTACTATTATTTACCGTTTTTTTTCGATTAGTTTGTTTACTATTTTGTTTATTATTTTTACTTTTATTATTAGTATCTTTATAGTAT
>CAYLJU010000073.1:0-1702 GCA_964384115.1 uncultured Muribaculaceae bacterium
GACATTTATTTATATTAGATAAAGTAGAGGGATATCGAAATATTTCAGTTTTAGAACCTAATGTTTTTGGTAATACAGGTATTGAATCTCAAGATATAATTATGGGAGCTGTTAAAGAAACTAAACCAGATTTTATAATAGCAATTGATTCTTTAGCAGCTTTTAGTATTGATCGAATGCAAAGAACTATTCAAATAACAAATACCGGTATCTCACCAGGATCTGGTATAGGTAATAATCGAGGAGAAATATCTAAAAAAAATTTAAAAATACCTGTTATTGCTATAGGTGTTCCAACTGTTGTTTCTAGTATTGTTATTGTCAATGATACTTTAAAATTTTTAACTAAAAAAATAAGTTACCATAAGAAAAATCATCAAAAAGATAAATTAGTTATTAATAGTACTTTAAATTATTTAAATGAAAAAGATGATTTATCTAAAGAAGAAAAAAAAGATCTTTTGGGAATAATTGGAACCTTAGATGAAGTAACTTTAAAAGATTTGATTTATGAAGTTTTAAATCCCATTGGTTATAATTTAATAGTTACTACGAAAGAAATAGATTATTTAGTTGAAAAATTTGGAAAATTAATTTCCGAAGCTTTAAATATTAGTTTAAATGATTTGTAAATATTTTTCTTGACAATATTTGATTTCATATTATAATATTAATGAATAAAAAGAAATGGGAGTAAATTTTTTATGGGTGTATTGAAAGCAAATATTGTTTTAACTGGTGGTCCATGTGCTGGTAAAACAACAACAATAGCTAAAATAAAAGAAGATTTAGAAAATTCAGGTTATCATGTTTTACTTTTAAATGAATGTGCTACAGAAATAATTAATGGAGGAATTCGACCTTTTGGTGATAACCAAGTAAGTGTTTTTGATTTTCAAAACGAAATTTTAAATCTTCAATTATTTAAAGAAAAAAGATATCTTGATATAATAGCTAAATTACCTGAAGATACTAATTGTATTATTTTATCTGATCGAGGAATCATGGATAGTAAAGCTTATCTTGGAAGTGAGTTATTTACTAAGTTATTAAATCAAAACAATTTGAAAGAAGAGAATTTAGGTCATC
The DNA here is from genome assembly GCA_964384115.1 of uncultured Muribaculaceae bacterium. Lineage (GTDB taxonomy): Bacteria > Bacillota_I > Bacilli_A > RF39 > UBA660 > CAG-884. The sequence goes on from CAYLJU010000073.1 coordinate 1,090, forward strand.
AATATGATATGGTTATTCATTTAGTAACCGTTGCTACTAATAATCAAAATAAATATAATACTAGTAGTAATTCAGCAAGATTTGAAGAAAATATTGATGAAGTTATTGATTTAGATCGAAGAACTAATGAAGTTTGGCAAAAACATAAAAATTTAAAAAGAGTTGAAGCAACCGGAACAATTGAAGAAAAGATAGAAAAAGTAATTGACATAATTCATGATTATTTAGAGATATAATCTCTTTTTTTGATTGACAAGATGTTAAATAGATTGATATTATATAGTAAATATGTTGGAAAAATCCTCAAGTTGGGTGGAAAGGAAAATAATTAGTATGGAAATTTTAAGTTATGATCCAAATAGTTTAAAAGATATAATTGATGAAGGAAAACTAATCAGTGAAGCTGGCTTTTCAGGTGCTGTTTTTTTACATGGTAGTAATTTAATTAAATTAGATCAACGTTTATACCATTATTTAAAGATAAATTCCAAAACATTTGCTAATAGTGTTTTTAAAGATCGATATTTGTTTGATAAAGAACCTTTTGTTGCAAGGGAACAAATTGAGTATCTTCAAAGTAAACAAAAAGATGTTCATTTAACAGAATTTGATA
>CAYLJU010000074.1:0-1648 GCA_964384115.1 uncultured Muribaculaceae bacterium
GGCTTTTTACGTATAACCGTTATCGGATCGTCCGTCATTTCGACCACATCAGACGCACCGTATATCTCAAAAGAAGAAATATCGAGAGAATTTTCCCGCGCAACGCGCTTTATCGCCTTTTCGTCTCCGACGACGATGAACTCCGCACGGCTGTTTTCCGCCGCGCGGCAAAGCCCTTTTACAAGCTCGCCCGGAGCGTTGTCTCCACCCATAACATCAACAATTATTTTCATTTCAGAAATTCTCCTTTCCGCGTGTGTCCGAATTTTTTGAATCAAACAGTCCGGACGCTGCAATTTCCGCCGCGAGCGCAAGCGATCTTGCGGCAAGCGCTTCGTTTTTAGCGGTCTTTCCGCCTTTTACACGTGTTTCAAGCGGCTCTATTATGCCGAAATTGGCGTTCATCGGCTGAAACGAGGTGTTTAGCCCCCGACTTACATATCCCGCCATAGCTCCGAGCATTGTTTTTTCGGGAAAAACGAACGCTTCCCTTCCAAGTGCCCTGAGCGCGGCGTTAAGTCCCGCGACAAAGCCAGAGCCTGCGGATTCAATATATCCTTCAACTCCCGTCATCTGTCCCGCAAAAAACACACAAGACCTTTTTATCATGGAATATGTCGCAGAGAGAAGTCCGGGCGATTCAAGATAAGTATTGCGGTGCATTACGCCGTACCGCAGAAACTGCGCGTTCTCAAGCCCCGGAATCATGCGGAACACCCTGCGCTGTTCGTCAAAGGTCAGATGCGTCTGGAATCCGACGATGTTGTACATTGTGCCCTCGTTATTCTCCTTTCGGAGCTGAACGACAGCGTATGCTTCAGAGCCTGTTCTCGGGTCAACAAGTCCGACAGGCTTCAGCGGTCCGAAAAGGAGCGTGTCTCTGCCGCGCCTTGCCATGACCTCAACCGGCATGCATCCCTCGAAAACAGTCGGTTCTTTCTGCATTTCCCTGTCAAAATCCTTAAGTTCCGCTTCCTTTGCACCGACAAGCGCCTCATAGAACGCTTCGTACTGCTCTTTTGTCATCGGGCAGTTGATGTAGTCGGCGTCTCCTTTGCCGTATCTCGACGCAAAGAACGCCGTATCCATATTTATCGACGAGAAATCCACAATCGGTGCGGCGGCGTCAAAAAAATGAAGTCCGCGGCAGCCAAGCTCGCCGGAGATGAAGTCTGCCATGCCGTCGGAGCTGAGCGGGCCGCTTGCGATAACGGTCACGCCCTCTCCTACGTCTGTTCTTTCACGGTTTATAACCTCAATATCCGGGTGAGTTTTTATTTTTTCCGTAACATAATCCGAAAAAAGCGTTCTGTCAACGGCAAGCGCAGACCCGGCAGGCACTCTTGTCGCGTCCGCGGCGCTCATTATGAGCGAGCCGAGTGTCCTCAGTTCCTCTTTGAGAAGCCCGACCGCGTTCGGTACGCTGTCGGAACGGAAAGAATTTGAGCAGACAAGCTCGGCAAAACCGTCCGTGTGATGTGCGGGCGTATGCTTTTCCGGTTTCATTTCATAAAGGCGCACGTGCGCTCCGAGACGCGCGGCCTGCCATGCCGCTTCGCACCCCGCAAGTCCCGCGCCTATGATTTCAACTGTGGGTTTCATCAAAATTCCTTTTTTTCATTCCTCTTTGGATTCGTCCTCATCCGGA
>CAYLJU010000075.1:0-1641 GCA_964384115.1 uncultured Muribaculaceae bacterium
TAAATAGAATTGTTTTTGGTTATTTTAAAAATGTTTTAAATGAAAATGATGAAGTTTTAATAACAAAAGCAGAACATGCTTCTAATGTTTTACCTTGGTTTGAACTTGCTTCTTCAAATAATATTAAAGTTAAATATATTGAACTTGTTAATAATAAAGTTACTTTAGAGAATGTTAAAAATGCTATTACTAATAAAACAAAAGTAATTTCACTTGCACATATAACTAATGTTTTAGGTGATGTAAGACCAATAAAAGAAATAACTGAATATGCACATAAAAATGGTATTATGGTTGTATTAGATGGTGCTCAAAGTGTTCCTCACATTAAGACGGATGTTAAAGATTTAGACATAGATTTTCTTGCATTTTCTGCTCATAAAATGTGTGGACCAACTGGAGTAGGGGTTTTATATGGGAAGTTAGAGCATTTAAAAAAAATGCGTCCTGTTGCTTTTGGTGGAGGCATGAATGCTTCTTTTGCAAGTGATATGACAAGATTCTATGATGATGTTCCAAGATGTTTTGAAGCTGGAACACCTAATATTGAAGGAATACTTGCTTTTGGATCTATAATTGAATATTTAAATAATATAGGTATGGAAAATATAAATAAATATGTTTCTGATTTAAGAAAGTATGCTATTTCTAAAATGAAAGAAATTGATGATTTAGTTATTTATAATGAAAATTGTGATTCTAATCTTATTACTTTTAATAAAGTTGGTATTTTTGCACAGGATTTATCTATCTATTTGAGTCGTAAGAATATTTGTATTAGAGCTGGTAATCATTGTGCCAAAATGTTAAAAGAATGTTTGGGAGTTAAAAATACTTGTCGAGTTAGTTTGTATTTTTATAATAATAAAGAAGATATTGATAAATTAGTTGATGCTTTAAAAAATAAAAATATTAAAAATGAAATTATATAATACATTAGATATCTAATGTATTTTTTAACTTATTAGAAAAGTTCTTTTCAAAAGTCAAAATTTTTATGGTTATTTTAATAGAGCAAAGAAATTTAAATCACGCAAAAGAACTCCATTTTTTAGGAGTTTTTTGAAAATATATTTTTACTTGTTTTACTATATTCTGCTATTTTTTGTTGACAATTTTAATAATTTATGCATAATAATTCATAAAGGAGGTTTATGGTATGTCGAGCGAATATAGTTATGTTCATGGACAACCAGGTTATTGGAGAGTAAGATTTGATGATTGGAATGGTTGGGAAGCACCACACATTCATGCTACGCAAGGAGATAGATAACTTCAAGTTTATACACAAACTTTAGAAATTAAGAATCAAAATGGAAGATTTTCTTCGTCAGAAGTTGAAGAAATAAAAAATATTGCCAAATCTTATGCTAATAATTATTGCTTATCTATTAATGAAAATATGTTTGACACTAATAATATTGATAAGTTAATGAAATTAAGAAAAGTCTTAATTTCAATGGTTGAACCTAAAAAACATGTTAAATAATTATAACTTATTTAACAACGAAAAAGTTGATGATTTGACATCGACTTTTTTAGAAATGAAGAATTATCATATAGATATTGTTGAAAAATTCATTTTAGAATTAATAAATTATTATGAATTAACTGACTTATGTAAAGATATTTCTTTTCTAT
>CAYLJU010000076.1:0-1626 GCA_964384115.1 uncultured Muribaculaceae bacterium
AACATTAGGATGAACCATACCAGCCCCAAGTACTTCTATCCAACCAGTTTGCTTACATAAAGAACAGCCTTTTCCTCCACATTTAAAACAAGTTACATCAACTTCAACACTTGGTTCGGTAAAAGGAAAATAACTTGGTCGAAAACGAACATTAGTTTTTTCTCCAAGAATTTTTTTACAAAATAATTCTAATGTTCCTTTTAAATCAGCCATAGAGACATTTTCATCGATTACTAATCCTTCTATTTGCATAAATTGATGTGAATGAGTAGCATCTTCATCTCTTCTGTATACTTTTCCAGGACATACTATTCTAATTGGTCCTTTTTCTTTGTTTTCTTCCATTGCTCTTACTTGAGCTGTTGATGTTTGACTTCTAATTAAAAAGTTTTCATACTCATCTTTTAAATAAAAGGTATCTTGAGCATCTCTAGCCGGATGACCTTTCGGAATATTTAATTTTTGAAAACAATTTTCATCACTTTCTATTTCTGGTCCATCATAGACAGTATATCCCATAGAAACAAAGATATCTTCAAATTCATTTTGAATTCTTGTCATTGGATGAAGAGAACCTTTTTTAATTTTCTTACTAGGTAAAGTTATATCTATTTTTTCACTTTCTAACTTTTCTTCTAATTCTTTTCTTTCTATTTCTTTTAATAAAGTTTCCAATTTTAAAGAAACTTCATCCTTAATTTCATTTAAAAACTTTCCATATTCACGTTTTTCTTCATTAGGAATATCTTTCATTTTTAAACTTAAATTCGTAACAATTCCATTTTTACCTAAATATAAAGCTTTTAGATTAGCTAAATCATTTCTTGTTTTAATAACTTCTAATTCTTTTTCTAAAGATTCAATTATATTTTTTCTTTCTTGTTCTTTTTCCATTTTTTTCCACCTCTTAAAAATAATTTTATATATTCTGAAATTTCTTTTTTTCTTTCTAATTCTAAACTATTACCTGATAATATTATATGTTCTCCATTTGTTATATAAGTTAAAGTTTTATCTTTACTATTAATATTATCATATATTTCTTTAGCATTTTCTAAAGAAACTATTTTATCTTTATCACTTTGTATGATTAATACTTCATTATTGATTTCTTTTAAAATATCTTGATAAGTTTTAATTAATTTAACAAACTCTAAGAAAAAAGGAATCGAAGTATGAAATACTTGATTAAATACTTCAACGTAATCTTTATAGTCTTTATTAGTTAAAATATTTATTTTAGTTTGATTAAAATTTAAATATTTAAAACTTGTATTTAGCAAGATAATTTTTTTAATTTCTGGATAATTATTAGCTAAAATAGTTGCTAAGACTCCACCTAATCCATGACCAATTACATATATATCTTTGTAACCATAGTCAATTAACTCCTGGATACTTTTTTTAGTAAAATTTACCCATTCTTCATATTTACCTATTTGATAATTAGCAAATAAGTAATGACCTGGTAAAGTATTAGTAAAAACTTTAAACCGATCATCTAATTCTAAATAATTAGCTAAATATTCGTTATCATAAGTTGAACCAACAAAACCATGAATAATTAAAATAGCTTTTTTCATACTCCTCCTTTACATATACATAAAAAAGAATGGTAAAGAAGTC
>CAYLJU010000077.1:0-1593 GCA_964384115.1 uncultured Muribaculaceae bacterium
CTAAAGGCAAGCGAGCCTGATACCACAGCACAGATTACCGATACGTCCAAGGTGCCGGTCACGAAGACAAAGAAAATACGCTCAAACAGCGGAATTATCGTTGACGGCGAGGAAGGCTGCCTTGTCAAATTTGCCAAATGCTGCAACCCGCTTCCGGGGGACAGCGTCATAGGCTTTGTCACAAAGGGATACGGTATTTCCATTCACAAAAAGGACTGTCCGAACGTCATTCTCGGCATGAAAAATCTTGAAAATGCGGCGCGTTGGGTAGACGCGGAGTGGGAAGAAAGCGTAAGCGGCTCAAATTCGGATGTTTATGAAGCTCTGCTTCAGATTTTTGCACCCGACAGACTCGGACTTATTGCAGCTCTTACTATGGCGCTTGCCGAAATGAAAGTGTCGATTCTTTCCATCAATTCTCAGAAAAAAGCCGATGACAGCGTTATTCTTAACCTTAAAATAAGCTGTAAAAACATAGACCATTATAAATCTATTGTCTCAAGACTGAAAAGTCTTGACGGCGTCAACGACGTAACGAGAGGATTTTCATAAAACATGAAGGCAGTATTGCAGAGAGTAAAACATTCCGAGGTGAAAATTGAAGGCGAGCTTGTCGGAGCGTGCGGAGAGGGACTTATGATTCTTCTCGGCGTTGCGGCGGGAGACAGCGAGGCGGATGCGGACGTGCTTGCGGCAAAGATTCTCAAGATGCGCATTTTCTCCGATGAGGCGGGGAAAATGAACCGCTCCGTAATGGATATAGAAGGCGAAGCGCTTATTGTATCACAGTTTACGCTGCTTGCAAACTATGTCCACGGCAACAGACCGGATTATCTTGCGTCGGAAAAGCCCGAAAGAGCAAATCAGCTTTATGAATATTTTGTCTCTGTAATGCGGAAAAGCCTCAGACGCGTTGAGACCGGGCGTTTCGGCGCGGATATGGAGGTTACCATTGTAAACGACGGTCCTGTAACGATTGTAGCCGACTCAAAAGAACTTATAAGGAGCAGGTAAACGGGAAATGAAAGTGACATTAAAAGGCGAGCTTCCGATAAATCGATACTATGTGCAGATGCTCTGCATGATATATTTCCCGGGTGTGAAATTTTCAGAGGGCGATGACGCAGAGAGCGACGGGCTTTCACTTGATGTTGACGCAACGCTCAGTGAAAACACGATAAACGCCACCTGTCGGCTTTGCGACGGCACAAGAGAGGGAAGCGCGTCCCGCAGTCAGGAGATAAGAGAGGACATGACGCTTGACCGTGCGCTTAAAATTGCAGTAGGGGCGGCGATGATTGCGGTCGGGGAGGAAATGCTCTCGTACCGCCCGTCATGGGGCATGCTTATAGGAGTAAGACCCTCAAAGGTAGCGATGGAAAAGCTCGCGGAGGGCAACAGCAAGACAAAGGTACGCAAAATGCTTGCGTCTGACTTTTTGGTAAGCACAAAAAAAGCCGCGCTTGCAACAGAAGTTGCCATTAACGAAAAAGCTGTTATAGGAACTCCTTCTCCGAAGGATTGCAGCGTATATATTTCAATTCCGTTCTGCCCCTCGCGCTGTGCATACTGCTCGTTCGTATCGTATACGTC
>CAYLJU010000078.1:0-1590 GCA_964384115.1 uncultured Muribaculaceae bacterium
CAAAGAAATTTATATTCTAAAGAAAAATATTATGTTTTATTAAAACCAGTTGTTCAATTATTAAAGAAATATCCTGATGATACTATTGAAGAATTAAGAGATAAATTATTTTCATTATCAGGAATAGAAGGAAAATTAAAAGATTTTATTTATTTGAAAAAGATGACTCCAGGAGTTGTTATTAGTTATGGAACAAATGATTATAAAGAAACAATTGTTGTTGGTAATAGGGAAGAAGTTAAATTAATTAATGGTAAATTAGTTCCAAGTGTTTCTAAAATGCAAGAAGATACGATTTTTGATTTAGCATCTATTACTAAGCTATATACGAGTATTAGTATTTTAAAATTAGTTGAAAAGGGATTAATATCTTTAGATGATAAAATAACTAAGTATTTACCTAATTTTAAAAATTTAAAAGAAGTTACTATTTTTGATCTTTTAAGTTTTAAAGTACCTTTAAAAACTAATAAAAGAATAGATTTGACTGAAGATTATACGGAAGCATTTAGTGTTTTAGAAGATATTGAAATTGGTTATTTAGATACTTATGATAATCCTTATACAGACATGGGAGCTATTGTTTTAAAATATGTTATTGAAGCTGTAACTAAGATGCCTTATTATGATTTTCTTGATCAAGAAATATTAAAACCTTGTGGTTTAGTAGATACTCATGTTTTAGTTCCAAATTATAAATTAAATCGTGTAGCATCAACTAGATTTGGAGGTAATATAAGTAAAAATGGAGAATTTTTAAGAGATTTAAGTGGTAAAGTAGGAATGCCACATGATCCGAAAGCAAGAGCATTGAATCAAGAAGGTCATGATTTACCAGGCCATGCTGGTTTATTTTCAACTGCTTCTGATATGTCTAATTTAGCTAAATCTTTAATTAATAAAGAAGTTTTAGATAATAAATATTTAGAAGAAATGGCTTTAAATCGAACAGGTAAAAGAATAATTTTAGGTCAAGAAATAAAATATATTCAGTATTTTGGTTATCTTTGTTACTCAAAACATCCTCATTTAGCTGATTCAGAATTATTTCATGCCATGTCAGGAAAAAGTTTTGCATCAGGTGGCTTTACCGGGGGACAATTCACAGTTGATCCTATGAATGAAATTTATTTCTATTTAGGAACTAATCGGGTTCATAATCGAGTTGTTAGAGATTTTAGTAAAAATTACCAAGATATAGAAGATAAAGATGGAACACTTGTTACAAATGCTAGTCGATTTACTTGGGAACGTGATGAATATTTAGTTCATCCTTGTTTAGAACTTGCTATTCAATTTAAAATGTTAGAAGATTTTTATAAATTATGTAAAGAAAAAATTGATTATCAAGAAAAAAAACGTGTTATTTAATTCATTTTATGATACAATTTATGTAGTGTGGAGGTAAAATGAAGAAGTATCGTTGTATATTGTGTGGTTATATTTATGATGATTCAAAAGAAGAAGTTAAGTTTGAGGATTTACCAGATGATTGGGTTTGTCCTTTATGTGGAGCTTCGAAAAAAGATTTTGAATTAATGGAAGATAAGGAAGAAAAAGAAGAAGAAAGTAAAAAAGTTAGTATTAATC
>CAYLJU010000079.1:0-1576 GCA_964384115.1 uncultured Muribaculaceae bacterium
AATAGTGTAAAATGGTTTCGGATGCAAAAAAAAGAGAACCCTGTTATAATAATATTAGAACATATAGAAAGAGGGTTCTCACATGAATATGATACCACAAAATTTTATAAATGTCTTAAAAAATGAAATAAAAAACGTAATTAATGATAAAGTTGATGTTTTTATTGACACTATTGCAGATGTATTCAATTCAAATAATTCACTTGATAAATACACTAATGTCTTTATTACAGCTGACAGAACAACCAAAGAACTTATACTAAGTATTATAAAAACATTACTTGAAAATATAGATAATCATTTTAAATGTTCTGAAGTAAGAATTAAGAATTATGTTGTTAATAAAAGTAATGTCCCTAGAACTATAACTACTATTTTCGGTGATCTTACATTTTATAGAACATATTATCAATCAAGGTTTGATAATTCCCTTCATTTCCTTTTAGATGAGTCTTTAGGTCTTGAAAAATATGATAAATACGACCATCTAGTTAAATCTCTAGCTATTGATAATGCTTTTAATACTAATCAAAAAAAAGCTGGAGAAATTATTGGAAAACAAATTAGTTTTCTAACTCAATTGTTTGATAAAAATGCTATAAAAAACATTCCTAGACAATCAATTAATAATTGGATAAATGAATGGAATGTTCCAGATTTTGAATACCCAGAACGTGATACCCCAAACACATTATTCATTATGGTTGATGAGAAATATTTAGGATGTCAAAATTTAGAAAATGATATCATGGTTAAATCATTTGTTTCTTTTGAAGGAGTCAAGAATATATCAAAATCAAGAAGAAAATTATTAAATAGATTAATTTTTTCAACTTATAATAAAAATGCTTGGGGTGAATATGTTGATTGGTTATATAAAATATACGATTCAGAAAAAATAGAAACGATTTATCTCATGTCTGATGGTGGTACGTGGATTAAAGCAGGAATAGATGAACTTAGAACTAATCCAAATCAAGTGATTAAAAGACTATTATGTGAATTTCACTTAAAACAAGCTATTAATAGAATGACAACTGATAAAGATTTTAGAGAAATTATTAATATTTCTTTTAAAGAAGATAAGAAAAAAGATTTTATTTTTTTAGTAAACAATTTGCTAACTATTACACCTGATAAAAAAAATACAATTGAAAAAAATATTACTTACATTTCAAACAATTATAAAGCAATGAAAGACATGATAGACTTTGAAATAGGTTCTTCTATGGAATCACATATTTCACATTATATAGCTTCTTATTTTTCTTCAAGGCCAAAAGGTTATTCTTCTTCAAAAATAAATAAATATCTAAAAATTAATGATTATAATAATAATGATATTAATATTTTTAACTTATATCTAAAATCTTATAATAAAGATAGTGTTATAACAATCAATTCTGACAATATTCACATAACTAATTATAAGCAGTCATCAAATATGCCTATTCTTTATTCTAATAATGCTGATATTAAAACATTATTTGATCTTAACAAAATTAAAACAGCTAATGTTATTATCTAACATCAACCGTTCTTTATATAATTTCATCCGAAACTATTTGACACTAAT
>CAYLJU010000080.1:0-1564 GCA_964384115.1 uncultured Muribaculaceae bacterium
TTAAAATGTACCCTTTGTCAAGGACAAATTTTAATTTTTAAGAAGAAGGTTTTTTATTTTTACCAAATTCTAATGGATATTCACCTGTTGTAATATATTTATAATATTCTACTGGTGATAATCTAGCTAAATTCCATTGATATCTTTCATTATTATAATAGTCCATCCAATCATCTATAATAATCTTTACCTCTTCAAATGTTTTACATTTAGATAAATCAATCTCATCCTTCATATGTCCAAAGAAACTTTCTTGAGGAGCATTATCCCAACAGTTTCCTTTACGCGACATTGATTGTCTTAATTTTTTATCTTTCAATATTTGAATAAAACTATAACTCGTATAATGACATCCTTGATCACTATGAACTAGTGTTTCTGTACTTAGTGATAGACCATGGTTTTTAATTAATTTTTTTACTGTTTCTAAAACAAAATCAACTTCTAACGAAGAACTTAAAACATACGATAAAATTTCTTTAGTGAAGGCGTCTAATATTACTGATAAATAACATCTTGTATTATTATAAGAAATATAAGTTATATCTGTAAGAAGTACCATCCTCGGACCATGTTCCTTAAATTCTCTATTCAAAATATTATCAGCTACATTATTTGTTTTTAACGCTTTAGCCATTCTTCTATAAGGATTAGCTTGTCTAATTGGACAAAACAAATTATATTTTTTCATCAATCTTCTTATTTTCTTAACATTCATTATAACTGGCGGATTCATATGAATTAATCTCATATAAATTCCCTTTGCTCCTTTATTATATCCTCTATATTGATAAGCTTGTAATATAATTTCAAAATCTCTTCTATCGTTATTTTCTTTCTCAATACGAGCATTTTCTGAATTCACCCAGTTATAATATCCTGACCTAGAAACTTTAGCTATTTCGCACAACATTGATACTGTCAGTAAATTGTTTTCTTTTTGAATCATTTCATAAATTATTTTGAATTTATAACCTGTATCATCACTTAATATTAAGGATCCTGTTCCGTCTTTAATACTTTTTTTAAGAAATCAACTTCTTGCCTTAAATATAATAATTCATTCTGCATTTGTTTAATATTTTGTGGAGTAATATCGTTAGGTGGTTCTTTTATTTTCATTCTATTGTTTCTAGAATAACCTTCTGTAAATTCACCAGCTAAAGCTTCTTTTTTTATTCTTTGAACAATACTGTCTATTTGTTTTTGACCAAAATAATCTAAATTATAATTTAATTCTTTGAGTATAGATCTAGGGCTCAGACCCGATTGATACTTTATCCAAAAGACTTTTTTAAATTCAATTGTAAAAAATATTCTTTTATCATCAACTTTTAAGGTATAATCATTTTCACTTAATTCTTTAATTTGCTTTTTTGTATATCTTTTCATTTTTCTTCCTCCTATTAGTATTCTTAATTATATTAATACCAATATTGGAAATTAACAAATTAAAAATACCCATTTTTATATGTACATTTTAAAGGTTTCTAATACCTTTTTCCAGTGTCCTTTTTTTAGGATACCTTCTTCTTTAAATGTCCATACTTATGGGTATATTATA
>CAYLJU010000081.1:0-1554 GCA_964384115.1 uncultured Muribaculaceae bacterium
AGTATTTAAGGGTATAGCTGTTGGTTTAAAAGCAATTACATCTACTTTAATAATAATTGTTATTTCCATTATTTTTATTCAAAGGGTTTCAGATAATAAAGTAACTTTATTTGGTTATAGTATGTTTACTATTGTCAGTGAAAGTATGGTGCCAAAGTATGAAATAAGAGATATGGTAATTGCAAAAAAAGTTGTTGCAGAAGATATAAAAATTGGCGATGATGTTGTTTATTTAGGTGAAGAGTCTAATTTAAATGGTAAAATTGTTACTCACCAAGTTATAAAAAAAGAATATAAAAATGGTAAGTATATTTTTCAAACTAAAGGTTTAGCTAATGAAGTAGAAGATCCTGAAATAGAATATGATCAAATTTTAGGAAAAGTTTTAAAAAAAAGTACTCTACTTAGTTTATTAAGTCATGTTGTAAATAATGCTTATGGGTTTTATTTTATCATTTTTGTTCCTTTTGCAATTCTTTTATTTTTTGAAATAAATGATATTATGAAAGAAAAAAAATTAATAAAAGAAGCTAAAGAAAAGAGATTAATAAAAGAAGCTAAAGAAAAAAAAGAAGATACCAAAGAAAAGAAATTACTATGTGATGATGAACCAATACCAAAAAAGAAATAATATTTTATAAAAAGGGGTGATTTTTTGAAACCAAAAAATAAATTATCTTATATTTTGATTTTCTTTCAAAAATTATTTAAAAGAATTAAATTAAGAAATCTTTTGTTCTTAGCTATTTTAATGTCTTGTAATTCTTTTGCTTGGTTTATCTATGCCACAAAAGTTTCTAATAATATTACAGCTCATGTCAGGTCGTGGAATGTTAATTTTATTGTTGGTGATAATAATATTGAGGAAACCTTAACTTTTGATGTTGAATCAGTTTATCCAGGTATGACTGATTCTTTTCAAACTATTAAAGCTACTAATAATAGTGATACTCCAGCTATTTTAAGTTATGAAATAGTAAGTGCTTCAATTTTAGGGGAAGAATTTGTCGTTTCTGATACTTTAACTAGCGATGAACTTACTAGAAAAATTGAAAATGACTATCCGTTTAAGTTAAAAGTAGAAATTGATAATGGAAATATGACAGCTAATGGAGGAACTGCTCAAATTAATTTTAGTTTAGTTTGGCCTTATGAGTCAGGTAATGATGAATTGGATACTGAATGGGGTCATAAAGCTTATATCTATCACGAGAATAATCCAGATAGTAAAAGCATTACTTTAGTTATTAAAGTGACTGCTATTCAAGTTAATAATTAAGTAAAAAGATTCAATTTTTATTTGAATCTTTTTATAAAAAATATTAGTTTAACTAATCAATTAGCAATTTGAACAAAGTGTAAATTAACATCTAATTTTGCAAGCTTATCTCTAGCATTGGTATCAGCTTGATTATCCATGGTATCTGTTTCTGTATCACTCCATTCAATAAAAACTCTTAAATTATGAATCTTATTATCAGTATATAAAATTTGACCAGTAATTAAAGTACCATCTGTTATAGATATAACTTCACCTTCATTTAAGGTATAACC
>CAYLJU010000082.1:0-1545 GCA_964384115.1 uncultured Muribaculaceae bacterium
AGCTCTTTAGTGCTACCTTGATATGGATTACTCTATATTAAGGTCTTTTTATTATGCGTCTCATATTATACGCTTACAAAATTCATGATTCTGCACTAGTATTTTATTATTTTTTATGCTAAAATAGGTATATAAATAAGGGGTGTGCAAAAAAAAATTGTCATTTGCACTGTGAATAGTCCTCTATTTGAACAACAAAAAAGCGAAAGTCCAAAGAGGTTTATAAGAATAATTATAAAATTAAGGTTATAAAAAGTTCTTGAAAGGTGAAAAAAGTATAAAAACAATTAAAAGAATGGAAACAATAGGTAGTGTCAATAAAATTTTGAAAATAATTTATATATTCAAAAACAACTTTAGTATAATTCATTCATTTGTTCTACATGTTTACTTTGTAATCAAAATTTCATATAGAATATGTTTTGATTTTTAATAGAATTATTTAAAAAGAAGGGAAAAATAATTATGCCAACGAATAGAGAGATATTAATTGATATAGCAGATGCTTTTAATAAAACTGCTTATAAGGTGTGTGGACATAATATTAAGAATTGTATTATTTCTACTTATAAGAAAATACCGAAATCTTGGATGGACATGCATCCCGACTATGATTATTTGTTTCAACGAGGGATATATCTTGCATCAGTGAGAAATAGCATAGGACATGGTAATGCTTGTTATGCTGATGTCTCTATAAGTGATATTTGTGTCTTCTTTGAGATGGCATGTGTGGGATTATATGGCAATCATCCAAAAATGAAAATGAAATTAAAGGGTAATTCGATTTCGTTTGAAGCGGTTAATTTTGAAGATTATAATCATATCACAAAAAATTTTACTGATTTTACAAATGATTTTAAAAAAACTGGTAATTGGCAAAAACTCGTATATGAAGCAAGAACAATTCTTGATCATTTAGGCAAAAAAAAGTAAAAGAGAAAGTAATATATTTTTTAAAGGAGGAGAAGTATATGACATCATTACTTATAAAAAAACTTATTAGTAGGATTTAATCAAAATTTTGAATAGTCCTCTATTTGAACCGCAGTACATTTGGGGTTCTATTTTCGATGATTACCTACAGAAAACGAAGCAAAAATTCATGATTATACACTAGTGTTTTATTCTTTTTTATGCTAAAATAAGTATATAAATAAGGGGGTGTGCAAAATATCTCTAGGGGTGTTCACTTTTTTATTAAGGGTGTGCATTTTTTTACAAGGCGTGTGCAAAAAAATAGGCCATTTGCACACTGTATTAAAATAGGTAAACAAACACAAAAAGAAAGCAATGCTTTGATACAGTAGTAAAATGCATCAAGGCTTTTTTTATGTTTTTTTGGTAAGCGTATTATACGCTTACTAAACTTTGAGTTTCCCCAAAATTAAATAAGGGTATAAAAAATAAAAATCTGAGGTAAAAAATACTTCAGATTTGATGCCTTTATATAGTGAAAAAGAACCCTAAAAATGGTATAATGTAATTGGCAAAAATCATTATACAAAGGAGTTCTTTTTCATGAAAAATTATAACACATTAAAC